>CANPVF010000140.1 GCA_947581645.1 Candidatus Caribbeanibacter nitroreducens
CAGGAGACCCGCCGATGGGACGACCCGGCGGGACGGACGGTGACCATGCGGGGCAAGGAGGAGGCGCTGGACTACCGGTACTTCCCGGATCCCGACCTCCCCCCGCTCCGCGTGAGCGAGGACCGGCTGGAGCGGACGCGGGCGGAGCTGCCGCCCCCTCCCCACCGTGTCGAGCGGGAGCTCGCCGAGGAGTGGGGCCTCTCGGAGTACGACGCCTCCCGCCTGGCGGCCACGCCGGAGCGGGCGTCCTACGTCCGCCGGGCGGCGGAGGGGCGCGGGCCGGAGTTCGCGAAGCAGGCGGCCAACTTCGTGCTCGGCGCCGTGGCCGAGACGCTGAACCGGCGCGAGGACGGAGCGACGGAGGCCGACGCGGTCCCCGCGGAGGCCCTGGCGCGCGTCGTGGAGCTCAGGCAGGAGGGGACCTTGAGCTCGACCACGGCGGACCGGGCGCTGGAGCTCATGTTCAGCGGACGCGAGCCTCCGGACCCCGACGCCGTGGTGGAGGAGCACGGCCTGGCGCAGGTCCGGGACGAGAGCGAGCTGCGGGGATGGGTGGAGGACGCGGTGGCCTCGAACCCGGAGGAGGCCCGGCGCTACGCCGAGGGCGAGGAGAAGCTCCTGGGCTTCTTCATGGGACAGGTCATGCAGCGTGCCGGGGGAAAGGCCGACCCGGAGAAGACGCGGGAGATGCTGCGGGAGGCGATTCCGGCGGAGGCGCCTCCGCCGGAGGCCGACTGAAGCCGGAGGCTACGCCGGCCGTCGGGCGCCGCGCGAGGTGCCGCCGGCGCTGTCCCGGACCAGCGGCTCGTCGGAGCCGTCGTCCGCCCGGCCCCGGCCGCCCTCCGATTCCCGCTCCTCCGCCGGCGGGCCCAGCTCCAGCTCCACCTCTCCCTCGGCCTCCGGCGGCGTCCGGCTGTCCCACAGGGGGGTCTCGCCGGAGGGGAGGGGGAAGAGCTCGTCGGCGGCCTCCTCCAGCACCTCGGGGTCCCTCCATCCCCCGTCCCGGAGGACGCGCCGGCGACGCTGCTTCGCCTCCGGGATCTCCCGGTCGCCGGTCGGGTCGCCGGAGGTCACCTCCGCCGCCTCCCGGTTCACCAGGAAGTCGGCCACGGCCTCGAAGCTGTGGCTCAGGTACCGCCGTCGCTCCTCGGTGCGGAGGCCCCACCGCGAGTTGTCGATCATGGTGTCGAAGAGGCTCTGCCACCCGTCGGCGTAGCTCAGCTGGACGAGCCCCTCGAAGATCTGGCGGTTGGTGTCGAAGCTGAACAGCGTGCGGGACTTCACGGCCGAGAACATCCGGTCCGCCTCGGCGTGGTCCTCGTCGGTCACCAGCCGCCGCGCCGTGGTCATGTAGCCCGGTCCCAGGCCCGCGTCCATCCGGTGCTCCCAGTACGAGTGGCCCACGGACTTCGTGGACGAGGTGACCAGGAGCATGCGGGGAACGAAGGAGGTGTGGGCCACCACGTCGGCGGCCAGGTGCGAGAGGTAGCCCAGGGCCGCCGCGCGCAGCGGGGGCCGCCCCTTCGCCTCCTCCCACATCTCCCATCCGACGTGCCAGTAGTGGGAGTGTCGGCCCACCTCGGCGTACTTCTTCGCCAGGCTGATGTCCGGCGCCATGCTGCCGTAGACGAATTTCTCCGGGTGGGCCGCCAGGAGGGCCGCCGTGGGGGCGCCCAGGAGGTGGAGGGAGCGCAGGATCTCGGTGCTCAGGTAGACGTGCGTCGCCGGCCCCCAGGCCCAGGCCGAATCCGGGACCAGCAGGAGCAGGAGGAACGCGGCGACGGCGCCGCCCGTCAGCTCGCGGGCGTCGGGGAGCAGGCTCTTCTTCGTTCGTGCGCTGGGGGTCATGACACCGTTGGCTCGAGTAGGGAGATCGGCTCGGTGCGCCGGTCTCCGGTGGATCAGCGGCCGTCGAAGAAGCGGTCCCGGAGGCTCTTCACGCCCCCCAGGATGGAGGCGGTGGAGACGAACTTGGACTCGCACTCCTCCTGGGCGACCTCGATGAGCGCGTCGATCTCCGCCGCGCGGTTCTCCGCCATACGCGCGATCCGGCGTGCCGAGCGGCTGCCCTGGTCCACCGCGTGGCCGATCTCCTCGACGTCCTGCCGGAGCGAGCCGGAGATGTGGAGCGCGTCGTCGGTCATCGTCTCCACGTTGTCCATCACCGGCCCCACCCGATCGTTCATCTTGCCGACGAGCCGATCGCTGCGGCCCATCAGACTCCGTAGCTCCTGGACGAGCGGGAGCGAGTACGCCATGGCCCCCAGGAGGGCGAGGCCCACCAGGATCCACACGACCAGGGCTATGACCAGGAGCGTCTGCATGGCTCTTCTGTGCCCTCCCGTCGGGTTGCTGAGGCACGGCACGGACCGTGGGCGCGCCACCGTCCGCAGTCGCCGTCGAGTAACGGGGTCGTCATCGAGTATAGAGCGGCCGTTCTGCCCCCTCAACCGGGCGCTGACCCGGGGAAACCGGGGGCGAGGCCCCGCTGACGCCGCCCTCGCGCGCCGCCGGGCTCCGGCCGCACCGCCCACATCAACACCCCCGGCCCGTTCAAGGTCCCGCGAAGGGGCCGGTTCCGCCCCCCCGGAGACCCGCGTCCCGGCGGTGGCGAGCGCCGCCGGTCGCGTCTACGTTCTCGGCCCGTGCCGCCGGTCGTTCGGTGGCCGCGGGACCGGCGGGGACATCTCTCCTCGCCGCCACGTCGCACGCATCCGTATCATCCTCATCCCTCATCCAGCCGCCACATGACGACTGCTGACGCCGGAAGCCGGGCGCCGATCGGAGCCGACGACGGGAGCCGCACGTGAGCCGCTTCGTCATCGACGGCGGACATCGCCTGGAGGGGCGCATCCGGCCCGCCGGCAACAAGAACGCCGCGCTCCCCATCCTGGCCGGCTGTCTGCTGACGGGAGAGCGCGTGAGGCTGTCGAACGTCCCGGACATCCGCGACGTCCACACCATGATCGACCTGATGCGGCACATGGGGGCCGAGGTGGAGTGGACGGGGGAGGGCGAGCTCGAGGTGGAGGCCGCCTCGCTGGAGAAGAAGCCCATTCCGCAGGAGATGGCGGGGAGGATCCGCGCCTCGATCCTCCTGGCGGGTCCGCTCCTGGCCCGCTTCGGCGAGCTGGAGCTGCCTCCGCCCGGCGGGGACGTCATCGGCCGGCGACGCGTCGACACCCACTTCCTGGCCCTCGGTCGCCTGGGGGCCGAGGTGGAGGCGGGCCAGACCTACGTCCTGCGGGCGAAGGAGCTGGAGGGAGCCGAGATCTTCCTGGACGAGCCCTCGGTGACCGGCACGGAGAACGCGATCCTGGCCTCGGCGCTGGCCGACGGTACGACCCGTCTCCGGAACGCCGCCCGGGAGCCGCACGTCCAGGACCTGTGCCGCTTCCTCAACGAGCTCGGGGCGAGCGTCGAGGGGATCGGCACCCACGAGCTCACGATCCGCGGCGTGGATCGCCTCGGCGGCGGCGAGCACCGGGTGTGCACGGATCACGTGGAGGTGGGGAGCCTCATCGGGCTGGCCGCCGTCACCGACTCCGAGATCACCATCGAGGAGGAGCGCCCGGGCGAGTACCTGGACACCCTGCGGCTGGGCTTCGAGACCCTCGGGGTCACGTGGAACGTCCGGGACGGGGACATCCACGTGCCGGACGACCAGGAGCTCGAGATCCAGCGCGACCTGGGCGACCAGATTCCGAAGATCGACGACGGCCCGTGGCCGGCCTTCCCGGCGGACCTGATGAGCATCGCGCTGGTGGTGGCGACCCAGTGCCGGGGCACGGTCCTCGTCCACGAGAAGATGTTCGAGTCCCGGATGTTCTTCGTCGACAAGCTGGTCTCCATGGGAGCGAGGATCGTCCTCTGCGACCCGCACCGCGCCGTGGTCATCGGGCCGGCCCGCCTCTACGGCAGCGAGCTCGAGAGCCCCGACATCCGGGCCGGGATGGCCCTCCTCCTGGCGGCCATGGCCGCCGACGGTCGGAGCGAGATCCACAACATCCGACAGATCGAGCGCGGCTACGAGAACCTGGAGGAGCGACTCACGGCCCTCGGGGCGCGGATCGAGCGGCGCGAGGGTCCGTCGTGACGCGAGCCGGGGAGGCGGGAGCCGCGGCGGAGAGGGACGCGGCCGGCGAGCGGCTGCGGACCGCCGGCGGGCTGCCGGCCCATCGGCTGGTCGGCTGGGAGGAGGCGTACCCGGGCCTCCGTGCCGGCGTCACCGCCGGTGCCGAGGCCGGCGACCTGGGGATGGCCTCCGACCGTCCGCCGGCGGAGTGGCTGGAGCGAATGGAGGCGGCCCTCTCGGCGCTGGGCGGCCGGGGGATCGTCCTCCCGCGCCAGGTACACGGCCGCCGGGTGGTGGAGGTCGAGGGGAGGCCGACCGGCGTGCTCGTGCCCGGCGAGGCCGACGGGCTCTCCACGTCGGAGCCCGGGACGTTCCTGGCGGTGACCGTGGCGGACTGCGTGCCGGTGTTCGTGCTGGACCCGGCGAGCCGCGCCCTGGCCCTCCTGCACGCGGGCTGGCGGGGGACCGCCGGAGGCGTCCTGGAGGCGGGGCTGGCCGCCATGGAGGAGCGGTACGGGAGCCGGCGCCCGGAGCTCCTGGTGCACCTGGGCCCGGCCATCTGCGGCTCGTGCTACGAGGTGGGGCCGGAGGTGCCCCGGGCACTGGGACGCGATGCCAACGGAAAGGTGCGTCTCGACTTGCGGGCGGAGCTGGGGGAACGGGCCGAGAGCCGCGGCATCGCGGCGCGGAACCTCTCCCGGTCCGCGGCCTGCACCCGATGCGGGGCGGATCATTTCTTTTCCTATCGGGGTACGGGGACAGCGAAGAGGATGGCGGCCTTCCTCGGCTGGCAGACAGGGGAGGCGGGCGTGTAGACGCCGGCGCTCCTGTCGGGGTCCGTCGGGCCGGAATTCGGTTGCTGGCCCCGGGGCCCTCCGGTATACTGGCGGACTGAACATGCGGGAGCCGCGACGGACTGTCGCTCCCGCGCGTCGTGTATGAAGTGGGGAGGCTTTTCGACCCCACTTTTTTGTTTGGGGTCAGGGCAAGCACGGCGTGGCTCCGGGAGCCGGACGCGGCCGCCGCGGCGCGAGACACGGGAGGAGTCGATGCCCTCCGGCGGTGGGCTGGAGCGCGACATAGACGAGGTCCTGGCGCGGCTCGGCTTCGAGCTGGTCGTGCTGGAGCGTGGCGGCGGACACCGCAAGGAGAACCTGCGGCTCCGCATCGACCGCCGGGGCGGGACGGATCCCGACGCCGGAGGGGTCAGCGTGCAGGACTGCGCCCGGGTGAGCCGGACGCTGGGCGAGTGGCTGGCGGAGCGGGCCGACGTCCCCACGGACTACGACCTGGAGGTCTCCTCGCCCGGCGTGGAGCGCCCCCTGGTCCGACCGCGGGACTACGACCGGTTCGCCGGCCGCGAGGCGCGCCTCAAGGGCTACGGCCCGCTGGACGACGGTCGAAAGATCCTGGAGGGCGAGCTCCTGGGGCTGGAGGGCGACGAGGGCGAGGAGACGATCCTGATCCGCGTCGACGGTCAGCGGCTCGAGGTGCCGCTGGCGTCGGTGGCCACGGCCAGGCTGGTCTACCGGCCCGAGGACGACCTCTGACGAATAGATGATGACGAGCACGACGAGCGACGAACCTTCAGCGATACACGGGATCATATGAGCGAGCAGGGCTCCGTCGTCGAGGCGTTCCGCATCATGGCAGCGAACAAGTCGCTGTCCCAGGCGGAACTCCACGATCTGATCCGCGAGGGCATCCACGCGGCGCTGGCGAAGCGCTTCGGCGGACCCGTGGATGCCGAGATCGAGATCCAGGACGACGGCGACATCGAGATCGTCGTCCTGAAGGAGGTCGTCGAGGAGGTCGAGGACCCGGCGCGCGAGGTCGACCTCGAGGAGGCACAGTGGGACGACCCCGACTTCGAGGCCGGCGACCTGATGGAGATCCCCGTCGACTTCGGCGACTTCGGCCGCAACGCCGTCATGGCGGCGAAGCAGCGGATCATCCAGCGCGTCCGCGAGGGCGAGCGGGATCGCATCAAGGAGGAGTTCTCCGACCGCGTCGGGGACTTCGTCACCGGTGAGGTGCAGCAGATCGAGCGCGGCAAGATCATGGTGCTGCTCAACGACGCCCGCGAGGCCGAGGCCTTCATCCCGTGGCGCGAGCAGAACCCCCGCGAGCGGTTCCGGCAGGGCGATCC
>CANPVF010000141.1 GCA_947581645.1 Candidatus Caribbeanibacter nitroreducens
GGGGAGCCGGTGGCGGGCGGGTCGGCGTCACCACGCGTCGTCGGCGATCATCTCCGGGTGCCAGCGGGGCTCCCAGACCAGCTCCGTCTCCACGTCGGTGACCCCCTCCACGGAGCGAGCGGCCTCGCGGATGCCGCGGGTGATGTGGGATTCCATGGGGCAGCCGGGCGTCGTGAGCGTGTGGACGACCCGGACCGCGTCGCCCGAGCGCTCGATGCCGTAGATCAGGCCGAGGCTCACCACGTCGAGCCCCAGCTCCGGGTCCACGACCTCGCCCAGGGCCGCGGGGACGTCGCCCCCGGGGTCGCCGCTCACGGGGATCGTTCGGCTGCGGCTCCGGCCGCCGCCGGCTCCTCTGTCCCGCCTCCGTCGACGGGTGCCGGACGACGGCGGGCCACCCGCCACATCTGGAGGACCAGGACACCGGTGCCGGCGGCGAAGAGCAGCGCCCCTCCCCGGGCCGCGGCCGCAGCCCCCGCCCAGACCGCCGCCGTGATTCCGGCCGCGCCCAGGCCCAGGAGGACCGTGGCCGCCGTGGCCAGGTGGTGCTCGAAGAGCTCGGTGACGCGGGGCACGTCCCGCTCGGCGGCCACGGGGCCGAAGCGGTGGTACCACACCAGGAAGGGCAGGATGCGGTAGTAGTGCCCCGCGACGAAGAGGCCCAGGCCGCCGATCACCAGGACGGCGGTGTAGGCCGCCGCCAGCCGCGGGTCCGCCGTGCCCCGGATCATGGCCGGCGGGCCCATGGCCACCGCCGCTCCCAGCAGGACGAGGGAGACGGCCACCAGCCGCATGCCCGGGTCCAGCTCCGGCTTCCTGCTGGCGCGGTAGTGCAGGACGCTCTGGACCAGGAACGCGGCGGCCCCGGCGGCCAGGAGGAGTCCCGCCACGGGCAGCCAGGACAGCGGCACCATGTGGTGGATCACCGCCAGCAGGGTCACGCCTCCGGCCACCAGCGCTGCGGCCAGGCGGCCCGGCAGCTCGGGGGCGCCGTGGCTCAGCAGGAACATGGGCATGAGCCGGTCGGAGACGCCGATCATGGTCATCAGAACCCACCCGGCCGCGGCGATGTGCATGTGGAGGCCGACCACGAGGAAGCGGCCCCCGAGGATCCCCCAGCGGAGGTTGGCGGCCAGGAGCACGCCGAGGACCAGGGAGGTGAGGAGGAAGAGGCCCGCCCCGGCCAGGCACCACCACGTGAAGTCGCGCTTCCGCGCCGCGGGCAGCGTCGCCGCCAGGTTGACCAGGAAGACGAGGAGGCCGGTCCCGAGGGCGGCGGCCCCGGCGAAGGAGGCCAGCGTGCGGCCCACCAGGAGACCGCCGACGAGCAGAAGGACGCCGGGCACGTACAGCCAGAAGGCGGCGTGGCCCAGCGTCTCCGACCGGATGGGCGCTCCCAGGGCCACGGGCAGGAGCTGGTAGAGTGCGCCCATGATGCTGGTCGTGATCCAGCCCAGGGTGAACAGATGCACCACGCCCACCACCGGAAGGGCGGCGAAGCCGCCGTCCGCGGCCGCCGGAGCCGCGACGAAGAGCCCGGCCGCCCCCAGGGCCAGGAACCCCAGGGCCGCGGCGAAGTGCTGGCCGGGCAGGCGGAAGGGAGGCGCCATCTCGGCGGCGCCTCCCGACGGGGCCGGCGACCTCACGCCGCGGTTCCGCTCCCCGCGCCGTCGTCGGCACCGTCCGCCGCGTCCCTCTCCGGATCGCCGTCCGCCTGTCCCGCCGCCGCTCCGTCCAGGGCCTCCAGGAGGCGGCCCAGCTCCACGTCGTGGTGCTCCGCCGCGGTGGCCAGCGGCAGCTCGCCGCCGCAGCAGGTGTCCAGTCCGAATCGCCGGAAGACGTCCCCGGCGCCGTCGATCTCCCGCATCGCATCGTGGACGGTGGTCGTCTCCGGGTCGATGCGTTCGGTGGCTCCCGTCATCGTGGCGCTCCTCGCTCGTCCGCTCTCGCCGTCGATCCCGCGCTTCCCGCGGTCACGCTCGCGTCGCGACAAGCGTAGGCCGCGGAGGCGGCGGTTGTCAAGGTTTACATGGTTCTAGCCAAGAAAACTTGACCTCCGGCGGGGCGATCCTACCTTTCGGCCCATCATGACCGAATTTCCCGACGACTTCGGCGCCCCGGGCCTGGGCGAGAGCCAGCGGGGGCTGCTGGTGGAGCTGAAGAGGAGAGGCGAGGCGACGCTGGCCGACGTGGCCGACGTCATGGGGCTGGCCACGGAGACGGTGCGGGAGCACCTGAACGCCCTCACCGCCCGGGGCCTCGTGGAGCGGGTCGGCAACCGCCGCGACGGTCCCGGCCGTCCACGCATCGTCTACGCCCTGAGCGACCGGGGCGAGGCCCTGTTCCCGCAGCGGGAGGGAGCCCTGCTGGGCGAGCTGGCCACGCACCTGGTGGAGAGCGGTCGGGAGGACGTGCTGGAGGAGTTCTTCGAGCGTCGAATCGGGGAGCAGCGCTCCGACGCGGCGGAGCGCCTGCGGGGGCTGGAGGGCCGGGAGCGGGTGCAGGAGGTGGCCCGGATCCTCTCGGACCAGGGATTCATGGCCGAGGTGGAGGAGGTGAACGGGAACGGAGACGCGCTCCTCCTGCGCCTCTGTCACTGTCCGCTCAAGGACCTGGTGGCGGCGTCCCGCCTCCCGTGCCGGGCGGAGAGCGAGTTCGTCGAGGAGCTGCTGGGGGAGAGCCTGACCCGGGAAGCGTGGATGCCCGACGGGGACCACAGCTGCACGTACCGCATCTCCCTCGGTGACTGAGGGCGGGACCCGGGACGCGTCGCGGCCCCCGGCCGGGATCCGCGAGCTGGTGTACCGGTACCGCGGCCCCCTGCTGGCGCCTCCGCTCCTGGCCGCCCTCCTCCTGGGCGGAGAGGCGGCCGGCGCGGGGGCGTGGGTCGCCGGGACGGGGCTCTTCCTGGCCGGAGCCGGGCTGCGGGTGTGGGCGCAGGAGCACGTTCGCTACCGGCTGGACGGGGCCCACTCCCTGGCCACCACGGGCCCCTACCGGCGGCTCCGGAACCCCGTGTACCTGGGGACGATCCTCCTCTGCGTCGGGGCCGTCGTCACCACCGGCCGTCTCTGGCTGGCCGCCGTCACCGCCCTCTGGTGCGCCGCCGTGTACGGGCCGGTGGTCCGCTTCGAGGAGGGTCACCTGGAGGGGAAGTTCGGCGACGACTACCGCCGGTACCGGCGCCGCGTCCCCCGCTGGCGGCCCAGACTCGGCGCGGGGCCGCTGGAGCTCGTGAACGGGGACTACCTGGCGCCGGCGCTCCGCGCGGAGGCGGGGACGCTCCTCGTGCTGATCCCCTTCGTGCTCCGGGCGCTTCTCTGACTCCGATCGCCGGACTCTGACCGCCGAAACGCCGGCGGTCCGGAGTGGGCCCGCCCGGCCCGCCCGCCTCAGCTCCCGGCGGACTTCCGGGCCTCCTCCTCGGCCTTGAGCACCGCGTGCAGGCGCTTCACCCGGTCGGCGGCCTCGCGCTCGTCGTCGCACCGCACGGTGACGTGGCCCAGCTTCCGGCGCGGGCGCGGGGACTTCTCGTACAGGTGGAGGTGGGCGCCGGGAATGTCCAGCACCGAGGGGATCTCGGGGATCGTGCCCAGCACGTTCACCAGGGCGGAGTGGCCCACCGGGTCCGTGAGGCCCAGTGGGAGCCCGGTCACGGCCCGCATGTGGTTCTCGAACTGGCTGGTCTCGGCGCCCTCGATGGACCAGTGCCCGGAGTTGTGCACCCGGGGGGCCATCTCGTTGGCCAGCAGCCGGTCGCCCACCTGGAAGAACTCGATGGCGAGGACGCCCACGTAGTCCAGGGCCTCCAGGGCGCGTCGCGAGTACTCCTCGGCCTTCCGCTGCACCGCGGGCTCCGTCTCCGGGGCCGGGGCGTGGGAGGCGTACAGGATGCCCTGCACGTGGTGGTTCTCCACCAGGGGATAGAACGCCGTCTCGCCGTCGCGGGCGCGGACGCCGAGCATCGAGACCTCGCGGTCGTAGCCCACGAAGCCCTCGAGCAGCAGCGGCTGGCCGCCGAGCTCCTCCCAGGCCTCCTCCACGTCGGCCCCGGTCTCGATGATCCGCTGGCCCTTGCCGTCGTAGCCGCCGTGGCGCGTCTTGAGCACCGCCGGCGGCCCCAGGTTGGCCAGCGCCGCGTTCAGGTCGTCGCGGCTGTCCACCCGGCGGTAGGGGGCGGTGTCCATGCCCAGGTCGCCGAAGAACTCCTTCTCCGGCAGCCGGTCCTGGGCCACCTCCAGGGCCTCCGGCGGTGGGAAGACGTCGACGTGCTCCTGGAGACGGCGGGCCGACTTCACGGGCACGTTCTCGAACTCGTAGGTGACCACGTCCACGCCCCGGGCGAACTCGTCCAGGGCCTCCGGGTCGTCGTAGTCGGCCTGGACCTGCTCGTCCAGCGACGAGGTCGGGGCCCCCGGTTTCGGGTCCAGGTGCCGGAAGCGCATGCCCAGCGGGTAGCCGGCCAGCGACAGCATGCGGCCGAGCTGGCCGCCGCCGAGGATGCCGACGGTGGTCTGCACGGGATCCTGGTCGTAGTCGTTCATCGACTCCGTCGTCGTGTCGGTGATCGTGGTCAGTGCGCTCTAAACGGCCGGGGCGGGACGGGATTCAGTCGCCGGCGGCGGGGTCGGGGTTCGAGAGGACCTGCTGCTCCCGCTCGTCCCGGAACTCCTGCAGCGCCTCGCGGAACCGGGGGTGCTTGTTGCCCAGGATCGACGTGGCCATGAGCGCCGCGTTCACGGCGCCGCTCCGTCCGATGGCCAGGGTGCCCACCGGCACGCCCCGGGGCATCTGGACGATGGAGAGGAGGGAGTCGACCCCGTTCAGGACGCGCGACTTCACCGGCACGCCCAGGACCGGCACCGTGGTCTTGGAGGCCGTCATGCCCGGCAGGTGGGCGGCCGCCCCGGCCCCGGCGATGATGACCTCGAGCCCCCGCTCCTCGGCCTCCTGCGCGTACTCGTACATCAGGTCCGGCGTCCGGTGCGCGGAGACGACGCGCTTCTCGTACGGCACGTCCATCTGCTCCAGCGTGTCGACGGCGTGACGCATGGTGTCCCAGTCGGAATCCGACCCCATGATCACGCCCACCAGTGGATCTGCCATCGGTACCTCGCGGTTCGGTTTGGCTCGGTTCAGTGCGTCTCGACCGCTGTGGAAAAGTCCGCCGTCGAGCCCCGGTCGACGGTTCCGGTCGCCGGACGGGGGTGAATTGTGGATAAGTCGGGGTGCCGGGACGGGGGGATCCCGCGGCCAGCGACGCCCCGGACTCCCCGTCCCGCCGGGCTTTTCGGCGGTCGCCGGACGATCGACCCGTCCCCCGCCCCTCTCGATCTCCCTCCCTATGGTTGTACGACCAAACATAGGGAGGCAATTCCGGGTGCACGGGGCGGGAGAGGGGCTTCTGGCGACACGCTCCGGCGACGCTCAATGTGCCGTCCGCGCGCCGGGACGGCCAACCCCGGCGCGCGGAACGTCGGCCCCGCCGCGGCCGTTTCCCGGGGAAGACAGGTCACCATCCGGAGGAGGAGAGACACGTGCCCGGTCCGCCCGAACTCGTCCGCTGCTCCCACGGCCGGGATCCTACCCGGGATCCACGCGCGCCGTCGTGAGCGGCGATCTCCTCCCCTGGCTGCTGCTGGCGGCCTACGGGGCGGCCTTCTGGCTCCTGTCGCCCACCTCCGGGGACGCCGCCGGATTCTACGGGGGACGGGACGAGTCCGGCCGGTCGCCGGGAACGGTCCTCCTCTTCGCCACGGTCTTCATCTCGTGGATCTTCGCCAAGTCCGTCACCAACGCGGCGAACCTGGGCGCGGCCCTGGGCCTGCCGGGGGCGGTGGCCTACGGCGCGTACTGGCTCTCCATCCCCGTGGCCGGCGTGGTCATCGTGTGGATCCGGGACCGCTTCGGCGTCCGCTCCCTCCCCGAGTGGGTGGCGGGCCGGTACGGACGGATGGCGGCCTGGGGCTTCCTGCTGGCCATCCTCATCCGCCTGTACAACGAGGTGTGGAGCAACACGGCGGTGGTGGCCGCCTACTTCGGCCCCCGCGGCTCCACGGCCTTCTACGCCGGCGCGGCGGGCTTCACGCTCCTCACCCTCGTCTACACGCTGAAGGGCGGCCTCCGCAGCTCCATCGTCACCGACGCCGTGCAGGCCGGCCTCTTCACCGTGTTCCTGGGGGGCGTGCTGTGGTTCGCGCTGCCGGAGTCGGCCGGCGACGTGGAGCGGGTGACGGGCTCCGGCCGGTGGACCCTCTCCGGCGGCGTGGACCTGCTGCTGGTGGCCGTGCTGCAGTCGGTGAGCTATCCCTTCCACGACCCGGTCCTCACCGATCGGGGCTTCCTGTCGGGCAAACGCGAGACGCTCCGGGCGTTCCTGCTGGCGGGAGCCGCCGGGTTCCTCGCCATCGTCCTCTTCGGGCTCATCGGCCTCCCGGCCTTCTTCCGGGACATCGCCGTCCACGACGACGCCCCCCGGGCGGTGGCCGCCACCATCGGGGGCGGCGTCCTGGCCTTCGTCAACGTGGTGATGCTCACCTCCGCCGGCTCCACGCTGGACTCCACCTTCTCGTCCCTGGCGAAGGCCGTGGACCGGGACGCACGGGGCGTCTACGACCTGGCCGGGGCCTCCTCCGCCACGGGCGGCGACCTCCTGGAGAGGATCGGGAAGCCGCGCCTCGGCCGGTGGGTGATGGCCGCGGCGGCGGTGATCGGGAACCTGCCGCTGCTCTTCGGCGCCCGGATCCTGCAGGCCACCACCATCAGCGGGACCATGGTCATCGGGCTCGCCCCGGCCTTCGTGCTGGGCGCCGTGGTGAAGGCGCCGCCGGCCTCCTTCCATCTGGCGTTCTGGAGCGGCCTGGCCGTGGGGGTGGCCGAGGCCGCCGGGTGGATCCCCGCCGCCGCGGCCGTGGGGGAGGGGAGCTACGCGACGCTGCTGGGTGCCAACCTGTGGGGACTCGTACTGGTCACGGTCCTCTTTCTCGCCCCCGTGGCCGTCTCGGCCTTGCGGGGCGGGGGAGGAGGGCGAATTGTGGGCCCGGACGCGTTTCCTTCACGCTCGCGGCGCGGTCCGCGCTGAACTCCCCGGATGCGATCTGCGGCTCTCCCGCCCCGTGACACGAGTCGACCGGGAGGGCCGTGGCGCGCGCCCGGGGCCGCCCACGAGCAGAGAGCTGCCACAGGAGGCTCCACCGTGCGACGACAGAGACTGCCAGCGCAGCTTTCCGCCGCTCTCGCGGCGGCGGCCGTCCTGGCCGCCGGCCAGCTCCTGACGCCGTCCCACGCCGCCGCCCAGGACCGGTTCGCCGACGTGCAGGTCGAGGCCCAGCACGTGAACGGCCGGGTGTACATGCTCACCGGGAGCGGCGGGAACATCGGCGCCAGCGTCGGGGGCGACGGCACCCTCATCGTCGACGACCAGTTCGCCCCCCTGTCCGAGAAGATCATGGCCACCCTGGAGAAGGTCGGGCAGGGGAACGTGAAGTACGTGCTGAACACGCACTGCCACGGCGACCACACCGGCGGCAACCCGGTGTTCGGGAAGACCGCCCCGATCATCGCCCACCACCACGTCCGGAGGCGGCTGGCCAGCGCCGAGATCCCCTGCGGCGGGGACAGCGCGCAGATGGAGCGGGCCGGCCTCCCGGTGGTGACCTTCGCCGACTCGGTGACGGTGCACTTCAACGACGAGCGGGTCCGCGTCCTCCACTATCCTCAGGCGCACACGGACGGCGACGCCGCCGTCTACTTCACCGACTCCAACGTGCTGCACGCCGGAGACCTCTTCTTCGCCGGCCAGTTCCCCTTCGTGGACCTGGACACCGGCGGAAGCGTCCAGGGCGTGATCGACGCCGTCGGCGACCTCCTGCGGAGGATCCCCGACGACACCCGGGTGATACCGGGACACGGCTCCCTCTCGGACGTGCAGGGGCTGCGCGAGTACCGCCGCATGCTCGTGGAGACGGCACGAATCGTTCGGAAGAGGATGGAGGCGGGCGCGAGCCTGGAGGAGATCCAGAAGGAGGGGCTGCCGGCCCGGTGGCAGGGGTGGTCCACCGACTTCGTCCCCGAGGACCGGTGGATCGAGACGATCTACGAGAGCTATTCGGGGTAGGATCTCCGCCGCGGGAACCCCGCGCGGCCGTGCCGTGACGCGAGACGAGACGTTCATCCCGAAGACCCAGGATCGACCGTGAGCACGTCGGAATCCGATCGAGACCGGGAGTCGTACGCCGGCGTGGACGGCTACAACGCCGGCTACGCCGAGGAGCTGGCCGAGGGACGCCTGCGGGAGCGGGGGATGGTCCCGCCGTCGCTGGCCGACTGGGCCGAGAACGGAGAGCGCGCCGCCCCGCGCGCGCCGGCGCCGGCGGCGGAGGCCGCCGCGGCGGGGCCGGAGACGCTCCGCGCCGTCCACGTGGCCGCGGCCCTGGTGCAGGCGCACCGGGAGCACGGACACCTGGCGGTGGAGCTGGATCCCCTGGGCAGCGGCGCCCCCGGCCACCCGTACCTGGACCCCGGCTACTGGGAGATGGACGAGGAGCGACTGGCCGACGTGCCGGCCTCCGCGCTGGGCATGGATCACCTGGGCGACGACATGCGCGAGGTCCTGGGTCGTCTCCGTGAGGTCTACTGCTCCTCCATCGCCTACGAGGTGGCTCACGTCGAGGAGCCGGTCCGGCGCGACTGGCTCCTGGAGGCCGCAGAGTCCGGCCGCCACCGGCGCGAGCTCTCGGGGGAGGAAGCCCGCTCGCTGCTGGAGCGCCTGACCCGCGTGGAGGGCCTGGAGCAGTTCATCCACCGCGCCTACCTGGGCAAGAAGCGCTTCTCCGTCGAGGGCCTCGACATGATGGTCCCCATGATGGAGGAGCTCATCGAGCGCTCCGCCGACGACGGGACCCGCGAGGTCCTGATCGGGATGGCCCACCGCGGCCGCCTGAACGTGCTGGCCCACATCGTCGGACGCTCCTACCGCAGCATCCTGGCCGAGTTCGAGGGGCTCGAGGAGCTGGGCCTCCAGAGCTCGGTGGCCGGCCAGGGGCTCGGCGACGTGAAGTACCACGTCGGCGCCCGGGGACGCTACGACACCGCTTCCGGGAAGCAGATCGACGTCTCCATGGCCCCGAACCCGAGCCACCTGGAGCACGTCAATCCGGTGGTGGAGGGCATGGCCCGGGCCGCCCGCGGGCTCTGGGCCCGGGGCGAGCGGCGGGAGGGCGTGGAACCGCTGGGGCTCGAGCTGCCCGAGGGTCCGGAGCCGGGGTCGGGCACCGCCCGGGCCCACGGCCACGAGGGCCCCGAGGTGCACGCCGGCGGCGAGGCGTCCCGCGCCGTCCTCCCGGTGCTGGTCCACGGCGACGCCGCCTTCATGGGGCAGGGCGTGGCCGCGGAGACCCTCAACCTGTCGCGGCTGCAGGGCTACGAGACCGGCGGCACGGTGCACCTGGTGGCCAACAACCAGCTCGGGTTCACCACGCGGCCGGAGGACGGCCGCTCCTCCCGCTACGCCAGCGACCTGGCCCGGGCCTTCGGGATGCCGGTCCTGCACGTGAACGCCGACCGGCCCGAGGCGTGCCTGGAGGCCGTCCGCTTCGCCGCCGAGTACCGCCGCGAGTTCCAGGAGGACGTGATCGTCGACCTGGTGGGGTACCGGCGGTACGGTCACAACGAGGGGGACGAGCCGTCCTACACGCAGCCCGGCATGTACGAGACCATCGAGGACCACCCCACGGTCCGCGATCAGCTCGTGGAGCGGCTCGCCGAGGAGGGCGTGGTCACCGAGGACGAGGCCGCCGACATGGCCGACGAGGTGAACGACCGCCTCCACGCCGTGAAGGACGAGCTGGCCGAAGCCGGGGAGGAAGCGGCCGCGGAGGGCGACGAGGTGGCCGAGACGCCCCAGGGCGAGGGGAGCACCACCTTCGTGGCGGAGCCCGACGTGAAGACCGCCGTCGCCGTGGAGCGACTGGAGGAGCTGAACCGGGGGATCCACGCCTGGCCCGACGACTTCCAGCCCTTCGAGAAGCTCACCGGGCTGATGAACAACCGGCGGGAGCGGCTGCACGAGGCCGTGGACTGGGCCTACGCCGAGGCCCTGGCCTTCGCCAGCCTCGTCACCGACGACGCGGTGGCCGTCCGGCTGGCCGGTGAGGACTCCGAGCGCGGGACCTTCAGCCAGCGCCACCTGGTCCTCCACAGCGACGACGGCGAGCGGACCTACATCCCCCTCCGTCACCTGGAGGACGACCAGGCCACCTTCGAGGTGTGGAACAGCCCGCTGTCGGAGGTGGCGGCCCTGGGCTTCGAGTACGGCTACAGCGCCATGGCCACCGACTCCCTGGTCCTGTGGGAGGCCCAGTACGGGGACTTCGTGAACGTGGGACAGGCCATCATCGACCAGTTCGTGGTGGCCGGCCGCGCCAAGTGGGGACAGGAGTCGCGGCTCACCATGCTGCTCCCCCACGGATACGAGGGTCAGGGCCCGGAGCACTCCAGCGGCCGCATGGAGCGCTTCCTCCAGCTGGCGGCCCAGCACAACATCCGGGTGGCCAACTGCACGACGCCGGCCCAGTACTTCCACCTGCTCCGCCTGCAGGCCCTGCGGCCGGACCGACGCCCGCTGATCATCATGACGCCGAAGAGCCTGCTCCGTCACCCGCAGGCGCGCTCCACCTCCGACGACCTGTCGGAGGGGCGCTTCCGGCCCGTGCTGCCGGACGGGGCGGTCGGGGACGATGCCGACGTCCGGCGGGCGGTGCTGTGCACCGGGAAGATGTACTACGACCTCACCGGTTCGGACCTCCGCGAGGAGCATCCGGAGACGGCGCTGATCCGGGTGGAGCGGCTGTATCCGTTCCCCGGCGAGGAGATCGGCGCGGCCCTGTCGGCCCTGGAGGGGCTGGAGGACGTGGTGTGGGCCCAGGAGGAGCCGGAGAACATGGGCGCCTGGCGCTACCTGCGCCCGAGGCTGGAGGGGCTGCTGGAGGGCTCGGACGCCATCGGGACCGGCGAGGTGGGGCTCCGCTACGCGGGCCGGCCGGCCATGGCCAGCCCCGCGGAGGGCTTCCACTCCCAGCACGAGGCCAACCAGGAGCGAATCGTCCGGGAGGCCTTCGGGGAGGACCCCGGAGAGGTGCACCCGTCCGGGGCGTCGAAGTCCGGGGAGCAGCGACGCGCCGACGCGGATCCGGCGGCCGGGGCCGACTGACGGTCAGTCCGTCACGCTGTCAGGGGCGGTTCGGGCCGGCCGGAATCGCCGGCCCGGGCGGGGGAGTCGCGCCGTAGGTAGAACGTAGAACGGCGCGCTGCGGGAGGGACTGAGGCGACTACCGGATCCGGCGCCGGATCGTCTTCCCCATGTCCTTCAGGTCGTTCACCACCTGGCGGTTGAGCCGCTTCAGGTCGTCGGCCCGGTCGGAGCCGGCATCCCGAATCTCCTCCAGCTCGGCCGACAGGTTCTCGTACTTCTCTTCCAGCCGCTCCACCATGGCCTTGATCTGGACCTTGGTGGCGGCGCGGCGCTCGTCGTGCTCCTTCCGGAGCTCGTTCGCGCGGTTCTTGTACTTCTCCAGCGTCTCTTCGGTCTCGTCCAGCAGGCTCTCGAACTGCGAAGCCATCTCGTGCTCCTGTGAGAGAGTGGGTGTCTGATCCGACGGGTCGGGGGCGGCCCCGACAGCCCGGGGCCAACTTCAATGATACCGGCGAGCCGGCGGAAAGAGCCGCCTCAGGGCCCGGTGCTGGCGGTTCCCTCGATCAGGGTCTCCCGGATGGGCACCTTGGGGAAGGTGCTGCTGTACAGCGCGAAGCAGAGGCTGAACACGCCCAGGAAGCCCACCGTGATGCCCACCTCGGTCCACCCGATGGGCACGCCCGTGCCCTGCCAGGTGGACGGGGCCACCAGCAGGAAGCGCTCGAGCCAGAATCCGCCCAGCGTCAGCACGCTGACGAAGGCCAGGTAGCCCGGGTTCATCTTCGGCTTGCGGAAGAGGAGCAGCACGAAGGGGAGGCCGAAGATGAGGATCATCTGCAGCGTGTAGAGCGGACCGAAGCCGCCGGTGGTGCGCTGCTCGAAGAAGACGGTCTCGTAGGGGATGTTGCCGTACCAGATCACCAGGAACTGGGACCACCACAGGTAGGCCCAGAAGATGGTGAAGGCGAAGAGCAGCTTCCCCAGGTCGTGGAACTGCCAGCGGTCCCACTGGTCGCTCAGGCCGTACTCCCAGTGGTACCGGTTGGCCATGATGGCCACCAGCGCCAGCATGCACAGCCAGCCGCCGATGAAGTAGTACGGCCCCCAGATGAAGCTCAGGAAGCCGGGCATGAGCGACATGGCCAGGTCGTAGGAGAGGAGCGAGAAGATCGCCGCCCACAGCAGGATGAGCGCCGGAGAGAGCTTGCCCAGGAGATTCCGGGAGCGCTCCACCTCCTCCTCGGCGCCCCGCCATCCGCTGGAGATCCACTTCACCAGGCTCCGCCGCCATCCGTCCAGCTCGTCGACGAGCAGCTCCGCGTCCGGGCGCAGCGAGGTCTTCAGGAACCAGAAGCTCAGCCCGTAGAGGACCAGGAGCAGGGCGCCGTTCCGGACGAACAGGTCGCCCTTCTGGAGCCAGGTCCGGTTCACGTGCGCGCCCTGGTCCTGGATCCAGGGCAGGATCTGATCCGCCCCGAACCAGAGCAGGAAGAAGATCACGAGGGACGCCGGGAGGAAGGCCGCCGCGGCCTCGGCGATGCGGCGGAACCCCTTGCCCCAGTGGCCCTTGGCCGCCTGGAGCCCGGCGCCGAAGATGACGCCCGCCTGCGAGAGCGCGGTCCAGAAGAGGAAGTTGGACCACGTGGCCTGCCAGGCCCGCTTCTCGGAGCCGGCCAGGAAGAAGGCGGCCAGCCCCACGCCGATGGCGCCGAGCGACAGCCACAGCACGCGCGCCGGGATCTTCCCCGGCACCGTCTGCAGGGCCCGCTCCGGCGGCACCACGTAGTCCACCGACTCCTCCGAGCTCATCGTCCCCGTGTCCTCACTCACCGTCGTTCTCCGTCGACTGGCTCGAGCCGCCCTGCTGGGACGCCGTGCGCTGCAGGTGGCGGACGTAGGTGACGAGCTGCCACCGGGTGTCCCGCGGGATGCGCCGGTAGGAGGGCATGAAGCCCCGCCCGTTGGTGATGATCCCGTAGATGTAGCCGTCCGTGTAGCCCCGCGTGCGGTCCGCCAGCAGGTTGGCCGTCGGAATGTACGGGAGCCGCCGCGGGTAGTCGCCGCTGTTGTTGATCACCGGGCCGTCGCCGGCGCCCGACTCCCCGTGGCAGGGGAGGCAGTAGTTCGTCCACGCCTGCCGGCCCTGCTGGATGTTGGCCGTCGTGGGCTCCAGCGGATTGCTGAGCGCCGTGTCCGCCTCGGTCAGCGTGTAGCTGCGCTGGCCGTCCACCGGGACGGCGCCCTCCGGCCAGGGACGGGGCTGCTGCTCGTAGGTCTCGATGGCCGGGCCGTCCACCATGAAGGCGAACGTGTCGACGTACTTGAGCTGGTCGTCGCAGGCCGCGGCGGCCAGGGCCACGGCGGCGACCAGGAGCACGGCCCGGGGGAATCCGCCGAAGGTGCCGGAGCGGCTCATCCCGCCACCTCCGGCTCGCGCTCCCCGTCGGTCTCCTCGATCTCCACGGCGCCGGCCTCCTCCATGACGTCGATCACGTCCCGCCGTCCGGGGCCCGCCCCCACGGGCACGAACACCCCGAAGCGGTCCACGGAGAACTCGGGCCGGTACTCGTCGGACATCCCCACCTGGGGACGCCGGCCGTGCACCAGCATGCCGATGAAGGCGAAGATGCCGGTGAGCAGGATCGTGAGCTCGAACATGACGATGATGAAGGCCGGCACCGAGACGATGGGCTTGCCCTGCGTGACGAGCGGGTAGGCGATCTGCGTGCCGCTGGTCAGGAGCCACCCGGTGAGACAGCCCGTGATGCCGCCGATCAGCGCCCACCGCTTCACGGGGCTGAAGTCCACGCCCTTGGCCTTCTCCAGCGACGGGGCCGGGAAGGGCGAGAACACCTTCATCTGGTGGTGCCCCGCCTCGCGGAGCCGCTCCACGGCGTCCTCGGTCTTCCCGAGCTCGGCGAAGCGGGCGAGCACCCCGTCCGCTCCGTCACTCATGGTGCCCCCCCTGTGCGTGCGCGATGTGCTCCTTCACCTCGGCGATGCTGATGGTGGGGAGTGTCTTCGAGAAGAGCAGGAACCAGAGGAAGAACCAGGCGAAGCTCCCGCCGAGGATGCTGATCTCGACCCAGGACGGCTGGTACATGCCCCAGGCCGCCGGCTCGAACTCGTGGGCCAGCGACGTGACGATGATCACGAACCGCTCGTAGAACATCCCGATGTTCACGAAGATCGAGATGGCGAACAGCGCCGGGATGCTCGTCCGGACCTTCCGGAACCAGAGCGCGGCGGGCACCACGACGTTGCAGAACACCATGATCCAGAAGGGCAGGCTGTAGCCGCCCGTGGCCCGCCACAGGAAGCTGGCCTGCTCGATCGGGTGGTCCGTGTACCAGGCCAGGAAGTACTCGGCGGCGTAGCTGTACCCCACGATCAGGGACGTGAGGAGCAGCATCTTCGCCATGTTGCCGAAGTGGTACTCCGTGACGTAGTCCTCCAGCCC
Source organism: Candidatus Caribbeanibacter nitroreducens (assembly GCA_947581645.1). Taxonomy (GTDB): domain Bacteria; phylum Gemmatimonadota; class Gemmatimonadetes; order Palauibacterales; family Palauibacteraceae; genus Caribbeanibacter; species Caribbeanibacter nitroreducens. The sequence goes on from CANPVF010000141.1 coordinate 14,652, forward strand.
GAACGCCCACCTCAGGGGCACCATGATGGTGATCACCATGGCGATGCCCGAGAAGATGGCGCCGGCCACGAAGTAGGGGGCGAAGATGGTGCTGTGCCAGCCGGGGGTGACGGCCATGGCGAAGTCCCAGGACACGACGCTGTGGACCGACAGGACCAGCGGCGTGGCGATGCCCGCCATGTAGAGGTAGGCCCGGCGGTAGTGCCGCCACTCCTCCACCGTGCCCTCCCAGCCCAGGGAGAGCGCGCCGTAGAGCTTGTTCTTCCACCCGCGGAACTTGTCCCGGAGCGCCGCGATGTCCGGGATGAGCCCGGTGTACCAGAACAGCAGGCTGATGGTGAAGTACGTGCCCACGGCGAAGGTGTCCCAGACCAGCGGCGAGCTGAAGTTCGGCCAGATCATCCGCTGGGAGGGGTAGGGCAGCAGGTAGTAGAAGTACCAGACCCGGCCCAGGTGGATCAGCGGGAAGAGGCCCGCCGTCATCACGGCGAAGATCGTCATGGCCTCCGCCGCGCGGTTGATCGTCGTCCGCCACCCGGATCGGAACAGGTAGAGGATGGCGGAGATGAGCGTGCCCGAGTGCGCGATTCCCACCCAGAAGACGAAGAGGGTGATGTAGACCCCCCACATCACCGGGTGGGTGATGCCGGCCACCCCCAGGCCCTCGTCGATCTGGACCCACCAGGCGTAGCCGCCCCACGCGACCCCGGCCAGCACCAGGCCGAGCAGGGCCCAGTACCGCCACGACGGGGCGGAGATCGGGCGCAGGATGTCCCGATTGGCGTCGGCCAGGGCCTTGTCCTCGTACCCCGCCTCTACTTCCACGTCTGTCTCGGCCGTAGCCATGCGCGTGTCCGTGTCAGTTCCCGTGGCCGCTCTCGGAGCCGCCGCCGTGGCCGCCTCCGCCGTGGCCTCCGCCCTCGCGGGCGAGCTCGGCGGCGGTGACGTCCTTCAGGTAGGTCACCGCCGGGCGCGTGTTGAGCTCCTCCAGGACGTGGTAGGAGCGGGCGCCCTTGGCGATGCGTGAGACCCGACTGCTGGGGTCCTTCAGGTTGCCGAAGGTGATGGCGTCGGTGGGGCAGGCCACCTGGCAGGCGGTCTCGACCTCGCCGTCCTCCACCAGGCGCCCCTCCTCCTTCGCGTCGATCTTGGCTCGATTGATTCGCTGCACGCAGAAGGTGCACTTCTCCATGACGCCCTTCTCGCGCACCGTGACGTCCGGGTTC
>CANPVF010000142.1 GCA_947581645.1 Candidatus Caribbeanibacter nitroreducens
CTCCCTGGCCCCTGGTCTAACGGCAAGACTCCGGCCTTTGGAGCCGGTAATCCGGGTTCGACTCCCGGGGGGCCAATTGGACGTCGTCCTCGTCCGATCCTCCCTCTCACCACGCACCCCCCCCGGAGCACCGTGACGCCACCCGACCGGAGCGCCGACGCCGATCCCGACGGCCGCAACCGCCTGGCCCGGGAGAAGAGCCCCTACCTGCTCCAGCACGCCGACAACCCCGTGGACTGGTATCCGTGGGGGGAGGAGGCCTTCGAGAAGGCCCGCCGCGAGGACCGACCCATCTTCCTCTCCATCGGCTACTCCACCTGTCACTGGTGCCACGTCATGGAGGAGGAGTCCTTCGAGGACGAGGAGGTGGCGGATCTGCTGAACGAGACGGTGGTTCCGGTGAAGGTGGACCGGGAGGAGCGCCCGGACGTGGACAACTTCTTCATGTCCGTCTGCCAGGCCATGACCGGCCGGGGCGGCTGGCCGCTCAACGTGCTCCTGACGCCGGACGGCAAGCCCTTCTTCGCGGGGACGTACCTGCCGAAAGAGAGCCAGCGCGGTCGGATGGGGCTCATGCAGCTCGTCTCGCGGGTGGGAGACCTGTGGGAGAACGAGCGCGAGCGGGTGCTCACCTCCGGCGACCAGATCCTGGACGCGCTCGAGCAGCAGGAGCGGCGGCGGCCCGGGGGCGAGCTGTCGGCGGACGTCCTGGAGAGCGCGTACGGCCAGCTCGCGAGCCGCTTCGACGAGGCCATGGGCGGCTTCGGTCAGGCCCCGAAGTTCCCCTCGCCCCACAACCTGCTCTTCCTGCTCCGCCACCACGACCGGACCGGAGAGGAGCGGGCCCTGGAGATGGTGACGACCACGCTGCGCCGGATCCGGATGGGGGGTATCCGGGACCACCTGGGCGGCGGCTTCCACCGCTACTCCACGGACGCCCGCTGGCTGCTGCCCCACTTCGAGAAGATGCTGTATGACCAGGCGACGCTGGCGCTGGCCTTCACCGAGACGTTCCAGGTCACCGGCGACGAGGAGTTCGCCGACGCGGTGGACGAGATCCATCGCTACGTGAGCCGCGACCTGAGCTCGCCGGAGGGCGGCTTCTACTCCGCCGAGGACGCCGACAGCGAGGGGGAGGAGGGGACCTTCTACGTGTGGCGGACCGAGGAGCTGAAGGAGCTTCTCGGGGAGGACCGGTACGACCTGATCCGTCGCGTCTACGGGGTGCGGGAGGCCGGCAACTACGCGGAGGAGGCCACCGGCGAGCGAACCGGCGCCAACATCCTCCACCTCCAGCGCCCCCTGGACGAGACCCTGGCGGAGATCGCCGATGAGCGTGACGCGTCGGCCGGTGAGCTCGAGGGGCGGCTCGTGGAGGCCCGGGAGACGCTGTTCGAGGCCCGGGAGGAGCGGCCGCGGCCCGGCCTGGACGACAAGGTGCTCACGGACTGGAACGGCCTCATGATCGGGGCGCTGGCCCGGGGCGGGGCGGCCCTCGACCGGCCCGAGATGATCGAGGACGCCCGGGAGGCGGCGGAGTTCGTGCTGGAGGCGCTCCGCGAGGACGGGGGCGGCCGCCTGCTCCACCGGTACCGCGACGGGGAGGCGGCCGTGCCGGCGCAGGCGGCGGACTACGCGTTCCTGGTCTTCGGGCTCCTGGAGCTGTACGCGGCCACGTTCGAGCTCCGGTGGCTGGAGGAGGCCGTCCGCCTGGAGGAGGAAGCCCGCGAGCGCTGCTGGGACGGGGAGTCCGGCGGCTACTTCGTCACCGGGGAGGACGCCTCGGAGCTCCCGGTCCGACAGAAGGAAGCGCACGACGGCGCCCTGCCGTCGGCCAACTCCGTCGCTCTCTGGAACCTGCGGCGGCTGGGACGGATGACCGGCGACCGTGCGTACGACGAGCGGGCCGCGGAGCTCGAGGCGGCGTTCTCCGCCCAGGTGCGGAAGTCACCCTCGGCCCACACGCAGATGCTCGTGGGCGTGGAGTTCCGGGTGGGGCCGGGACACGAGGTGGTGCTGGCCGGCGCCGACGACGCGCCGGGGATGGACGAGATGACGGACCTCCTGCGGTGCCCCTTCCGGCCGCGGACGGTCTGTCTGCGGCGGCCGGCGGCCGGGGAGGAGGTGGAGCGGCTGGCGTCGCTGGCCCCGTTCACGCGGGACCAGGAACCGGCGTCCGGGGGGCAGGCGACCGCCTACGTGTGCCGCGACTTCGCCTGCGAGGCGCCCACCACGGATCCGGACGATCTGCGGCGACAGCTCGGGGGGTGAGCCGCCGTCGGCGTCCGGCCGCCCGTCGGACGGCCGAGCGCCCCACGTGGGGTCAGCCGCCCCGGTACATGATCCGCCAGATCGTGCCGGCCTGGTCGTCCGACACGTAGAGTGAGCCGTCCGGGCCCACGGCCAGTCCGCTGGGGCGATGCTCGGCCTGCCGCGGCGACATGGTCTCCCCGGCGAAGCCCGTGGCCCAGTCGGCCCGGTAGTCGGAGGAGAGCTCGCCGGCGGCGCTGTCCCAGGGGATGAAGGAGACCTTGTAGCCCTGCTGCGGCAGCGGCGCCCGATTCCAGGAGCCGTGCCAGGCCACGAAGGCGCCGTTCCGGTACTCCGCCGGGAACTGATCGGCCCGGTAGAAGGCGAGCCCGTTGGGGGCCCAGTGGCCGGGGAAGGCCACCACCGGGTCCTCCATGTCGGCGCAGCGTCCGACCTCCTGGCCGTCGCCGCCGTACTCCGGCGCCAGCACCTTCACGCCCTCCTGCCAGTCGTGGTAGCAGTAGGGCCACCCGAAGTCGTCACCGCGGTTCAGGCGGACGATCTCCTCCGAGGGGAGGGCCGCGCTCTCCTCCTGCGTGAAGCGATCCTTCCACAGCTCGTGCAGCTGGTCCCGGCCGTGCTGCGCGCCGTACAGGTCGCCGTTCACGGGGCTGAAGTCCAGGGCGAAGGTGTTCCGGAGGCCCGTGGCGAAGCGGATCCCGTCGGCCTGGGTCTGGCCGACGGAGTCGGCGTGGAAGCGCCAGACGCCCGCCTGACGCTCGCGCTGCGGACAGGGGTCCATCCCGGGAGAGCCGGGGCTGCGCCCCTCCTGCTGGCAGGCATTCGACGGCGCTCCCACGTTCACGTAGAGGTAGCCCTCGTCGTCGATGGCCGCCGACTTCGCCGCGTGCGTGCTCTGCTCCGGGAAGCCGTGGACCACGGTGTCCATCGGTCCGTTCAGGGTGAGCTGGCCCTCGTCGCGCGACATCCGGACGACGCCCCAGTCCGGCGCGAAGTAGACCCAACCGTCGCGCAGGTTGATGCCGGTGCCGCCGTCGATGGCGTACTCCTGACGCACGTCGGCCTTCGCGTCGCCGGTCGTGTCGCGCAGGGCCACGATGCCGCCCTCCACCTCGTCGGTGCCGTAGGCGGCGACGTAGATGTCGCCGTTCGGGGCCACGGTGAGGTGCCGGGCCTCGCCGACGTCCTCCGCCACGACGGTGGCGCAGAAGCCGTCGGGCAGCGAGAGGCCGCCGTCGTCCGGATCGCAGGCCGGGCCGGCGGCCTGTCCGCCGGCGCCGCCTCCACCGTCCCCGGCACAGCCGGCGAGGGCGAAGAGGGTCAGAAGGACAGAAGCGGCTCGCGTGGTGCCCGACATGGATCCTCCCGGATGGTTCGGCGGCTCACGGTGTCGCACCAACGTCGCGGACCGGACAGGGGGCGTCAACTGAGCGCGTCCGCGCCCCCCTGGACGATCCTCCGGCCCGTCACTCCAGCGTGGAGTGGGTCCCGTCGCAGAAGGGCTGATCGTCGGTCTGCTTGCACTGGCACAGCGCCACGGACTGCTCCTCCTCCAGCTCCAGCTTCACGGGCCCGAACTCCGTTCCCGTGTGGGACCCGTCGCAGAACGGCTGGTCGTCGGACAGGCCGCACTGACACCACCAGTAGGTGCCGGCCTCGAGCTCCAGGACGGCGGGCTCCTTCTCGGCGATCTCTCCCTTCGGCATCTCTGCTCCTCGTTGTGTCGGTGAGAGCTGGTTCCGTGTCGGACGTGCCGACAGCGCGGCCCCGGGAGGCTATGTTCCGGTAGCAGGATCCGCACCATGGGTGCCGCCCCGGGTGCGCTCCCGCGCCGACACGCATCGACGGACACGCAGGAGGCTCCATGCCCATCTCTCTTCCATCGCTCGAGCAGCTCACCGCCTGGCTGTGGCCGCTGGCCTTCGTCCTCGCCGGGCTCTTCGTCGGGCTCCTCTTCGAGCGCTACGTGCTCGATCGGCTGAAGACGTACGTGGACGGCGGCAAGTGGAAGTGGGACGAGGTGGTCGTGAACGCCCTGGGTCGAGGGCCGCTCCTGTGGTTCGTCGCCCTGGGGATGTGGGCGGCGGTGGAGGGGCTGGACCTGTCGGCCCAGATCGCCGGCACGCTCCAGACCGGTATCGCGGTGCTTGTGATCTTCTCCCTCACGCTGGTGGCGGCGCGAGTCGGCTCGAACGCGGTTCACATGTACGCGCGGCGTTCGGAGAAGGGACTCCCGGCGAGCTCCCTGATCACGAACATCACGAAGGCCCTGATCTATGTCCTGGGCCTGATGATGATCCTCCCGCAGCTGGGGATCGAGATCACCCCCCTGATCACCGGGCTCGGAATCGGGGGTCTGGCCGTGGCCCTGGCACTGCAGGACACGCTCTCGAACCTCTTCTCCGGGTTCCAGATCATCCTCACCCGCCAGGTGGTCACGGGCGACTACATCCAGCTGGAGACGGGCCAGGAGGGCTACGTCCAGGACGTGCAGTGGCGGAACACGACCATCAAGTCCCGCCTGGACGACGCCGAGACGGTGATCCCGAACCGGAAGCTGGCCGACAACGTGGTGACCAACTACAGCATGCCCCGGAATCCCATGTGGGTGAAGCTCGAGGTGGGGGTGCACTACGAGAGCGACCTGGAGCGGGTGGAGGAGATCACGCTGGACGTGGCCCGCCAGGTGGCGGACGAGGTGGAGGGGGCCGCCGGAGACACCGAGCCCGTGATTCGCTACCGGAGCTTCGGGGACTCGGCCGTCACCTTCGTGACGCGGGTCAAGGTGGAGGAGTTCGACCGCCAGTTTCTGGTGAAACACGAGTTCATCAAGCGGCTCCACCGCCGGTTCGAGGAGGAGGGAATCACGATTCCGTTCCCCATCCGGACGCTGGACGTGCCCGACGCGTTCCGGGTGCGGCAGGAGGAGGTCACAGAGGGCGCCTGACGGGGGAGCTCGGATGGCGCGAATGCGCCGGTCCGCCCGGCAGGCCCGTTCTCGGCTCAGAGCACCCGGTCCACGGGCACGACCTCGAAGTTCGGGTTCGCCCGCAGGAAGTTCCGCAGGGGCCACACGTGGGCCTGGCCGATCAGGAGCAGGGCGCGACCGTCGCCCGGCTCCAGGTATCGAAGCAGGTTGGCGTAGATGCGGAGGTTCCGCTTGTACCACTCGCCGACCAGGTCCGCGCCGACGTAGTGGTCGGGGAAGCCCACGTACAGCTCCGACTCGGTCGTGGCCAGGCTTCGCAGCTCCTTCGGGTCGAGCACGTCGGCGCCGGCCTGCTTCGCCCGCCGGACGACTGACCGGGCGGTGCCCCGACCGGCCACGAGGACGTCCGTGTCGCTGGTGACCGCCGAGTCCACCTCGGCCCCGGCGGAGCGGAGGAAGTCCTTCGCCACCCCGATGGGCAGCCCGCCGAACTCGCCGGCAAAGGCGAACGACCGGCCGGCCAGGTCGCTGTGCAGCACCTGGTCCTCTCCCTCGAAGCTGCCCATCCGGACGAAGAACCGGTTGTACACCTCGTAGTTCGCGTACAGGAGGCTGTCCGTGTTCAGCCAGGTGAGGTACTCCGCCATCGTGTGGTCCCGCAGGTACTCCGCGTCCGACGGCATGGAGTGGGAACGGAGACTGTCGAGCCAGGCGGGGTTCTGCTTCCGCGCCACGGCGCGGGCCCGGTCGCCGAGCCACAGCCCCCAGGCGTCCGCGCAGGTCACGCCACCGGTTCCCGACCGCTCGGCCATCCGGAAGCCGAGCTGCTGAATCTCGCCGCGGACCCCCTCGGCAGTCGGGTCGTGCTCGCCCGCCCGGTAGGCCCGGTACAGGGAGTCGTAGGCCGGCTGGTCGGGGCGGTCGCACTCGACGAAGATCCGCTCCGGCCCGAAGTCGGCGACGCTGCCGGCGATGGCCGCCAGCTCCCGCTGCCGATCCTCGGAGAGGATGTCACCGATCTCGGAGCTGTGGGTGTCCAGCGCGCTGCCGGCGAAGTGGCTCGTACCGAGGAGGACGATCTTCACGGGCGCCTTCCCGTCGGCTTCACCCGTGCCCCCGGGGTCGGGCGCCGGCTGTGCCGGGGCGGGTCGGGCGAACAGGACCACCGCCAGCGCCAGGGCGGCCAGCGGGGCCAGGCTCCACGTGGAAGGGCTGGAAAACGGGAGCAGGCGTCTCGTCGTATGCACGGGTCCTCTCCTGCTACGGACTCGAATCTCGTGGTCGCAGTCGCAGTGACGCGTCTCCGGGGGTGCCGTACGGGGGGCGTCGGCAGGACGTTTCAGGGCCCCCGGGCCGGAACCGTGGTCCGGGGGAGGGCGGCGGGCGAGGATGGCCGGCTCCGGCCAACTCGGTCGGGGTCGCGCCGGTGGGGCTCACGCCCTCCGGGGGACCCCCGGAGGGAGGTACGCCTACTGAGAGTCCTTCTCCTCGGGGCCCGCCCCGGCCGGGGCGGTGTCGGTCTCGTCGGTGCCCTCGTCCCCGGCATCGGTCGCGGCGGCCGTGTCGCCGTCGCTGCGGACCTCGTCCTCCGCCTTCGGCCCCTCGCCGTCCTCGGACTCGTCGGCGGCCGCGGCGACGTCGGCGCCCGTCCCCTCGGCCTCTCCGTCCCCGTCCGTGTCCTCCTCCCCGGACTCCTGCTCGCCCTCGGGTCGGGCCTCCTCGGGCTCCAGTCCCAGCAGCCGGACGACCTCGTCGCCGGCCAGCTCCTCCTTCTCGATCAGGGTCTCGGCCAGCCGGTCCAGGCCGTCCCGATTCTCCTGCAGGGTCTCCTTGGCGCGCCGGAAGGCCTCGCGCAGGATGTTCTTCACGGCCTCGTCGACCTCGCGGGCGGTGCCGTCGCTGTACTGCTTGCCCCGGGCCAGCTCCTCGCCCAGGAAGACGTGCTCGTCGCCGTCGCCCAGGGCGATGTTCTCCAGCCCCTCGGCCATCCCGAAGTCCAGCACCATCTTCCGGGCCATCTTCGTGGCCTGCTGGAGGTCGTTGGCCGCGCCGCTGGTGGCGGTGTCGAAGATCAGGTCCTCGGCGGCCCGCCCGCCCATCATCACGGCCAGGCGGTCCTCCATGTACTCCTTCGGGTAGATGTACTTCTCCCGCTCGGGCAGCTGCTGGGTGACGCCCATGGCCTTGCCGCGCGGGATGATCGTGACCTTGTGGATGGGGTCGGAGTGGGGGAGCAGGGCCGCCAGGACGGCGTGTCCGGACTCGTGGTAGGCCAGCATCCGGACTTCCTCGTCCTCGATGGAGGGGACCTCACGCTCCAGCCCCATGAGGACCTTGTCCCGGGCCTCGTCCACGTCCTCGGCCTCGATCTGCTTCTTCTCCTTCCGGGCGGCCAGGAGAGCGGCCTCGTTCAGGAGGTTCCGCAGGTCGGCTCCGCTGAAGCCCGGGGTACCGCGGGCCACCTCCTCCAGGTCCACGTCATCGGCCAGCGGCTTCTCCGAGGCATGGATCTCCAGGATCTTCTCCCGGTTCTTCATCGTCGGCAGGGCCACGGTGATCTGCCGGTCGAAGCGGCCCGGTCGGAGGAGGGCCGGGTCCAGGATGTCGGGCCGGTTCGTGGCGGCCATGACGATGACGCTCTCGTTCGGCTCGAAGCCGTCCATCTCCGAGAGCAGCTGGTTCAGCGTCTGCTCCCGCTCGTCGTGGCCGCCGCCGAGGCCGGCGCCCCGCTGCCGGCCGATGGAGTCCAGCTCGTCGATGAAGACGATGGCCGGCGAGCTCTTCTTCGCCTCCTCGAAGAGGTCCCGGACCCGGGAGGCGCCGACCCCCACGAGCATCTCCATGAAGTCGGAGCCCGTCACGCTGTAGAAGGGCACCTCGGCCTCACCGGCCACGGCTCGGGCCAGGAGGGTCTTCCCGGTGCCGGGCGGGCCCACCATGAGGACCCCCCGCGGGATCTCGCCCCCGAGCTTCTCGAAGCGGTCCGGGTCCTTGAGGAACTTCACGACCTCCTGCAGCTCCGTCTTGGCGCCCTTCGCGCCCGCCACGTCGTCGAAGGTCGTCCGCTCCTCCTCGCGGTCGTAGAGCCGTGCCTGGCTCTTCCCCATGGAGAAGATGTTCTGCCCCTGTCCACGCATGCGGCTGATGAACAGGTAGCCCAGCCAGATGAGGAGGAGGAAGGGCAGCAGGTTGAGCGCGATCTCCCACCACGAGAAGTCGGAGGGCGGCTCGGTGTTCACCACCACGCCCTGGGACCGCAGCTCGTCCAGCAGCTGCTCGTCGCCGAAGGAGGGGAGATAGGTGACGAACTGGGTGACGTCCCGCGTCTGGCCCTCCGCGGTGGTCTTCTGGATCTGGTTGTTCAGCTCGCCGCGGATCTCCTGTCCGCTGACGGTGATCTGCGCCACGTTCCCGGAGGTCACCTGCTCCCGGAAGGTGGTGTAGCTGATCCGTGTGCCCTCGTCCTGTCCCCCGAGGGGGCTCCAGAACCAGGAGGCCAGCGCCAGCGCGATGAGCAGCCATATGAGGAGGCTGCGGCGCTTCGCGGATCCGGACGGGCCGCCGGGCAGTTCGGGCCCCGAGTCGGAGTCCTCGTCTCGGGGCTCCTGTGGCCGGTTCGAGCTGGAACGGTGCTGCAAACCCAGGTCAGGCTCCATTCGAAGTTCGGAGGACAGCCGAGATCGGCCCGATGAGGCCCTGCGTCCCGTTCGGACGCTTCAGCGACCCGATACTCTTTGCAAGTCTGGGGCGAGGTGGACGTGTGGCCACCCGAAACCGCCGGGCGGCCCGTCTCGAGTCTCCAGTCTCCCGCACGTCGGTCGTGCGGGGGAGACGGGCGCGGGGCCGTCCATTCCCCTACCTCGCCGGGGACGCTCCGTTCCGAGCTCCCGGGGGGTCACGTTGACGACCGCGCCGGGGGTGGGTAGTCTACCCGCTCCCGAATCCGGACCGGGCGTCTGTGCGCCCGTCGATCCGCACGCCGGGTCGGCACGATCACTCCAGGGCCGGCCCGCTCGCCCCATCCGCTGGACCGCCAACCCCTCAGAGAGGACAGAATGCCGGAGCTCTCGGCCACGGCCAGTCCGCTCATGCTGCTCTCCGGAACCGCGAACCGGGAGCTCTCGGAGCGGATCTCGGACGAGCTGGACACGCCGCTGTGCGACGTCACGATCCGCCGCTTCGCGGACGACGAGATCTTCGTGAAGATCAACGAGAACGTCCGCGGCCGGGACGTCTTCATCATACAGCCGACCCACTCGCCGGCCTCCAACATCGTGGAGTTCCAGCTCCTGCTGGACGCCGCCAAGCGGGCCTCGGCGGCCCGGGTGACCGCCGTGGTGCCCTACTACGGCTACTCCCGGCAGGACCGGAAGGACCAGCCCCGGGTCTCCATCGCCGCCAAGCTGATGGGGAACCTGATGGTGGCGGCCGGCGCCGACCGCCTGCTCTCCATCGACTTCCACGCCCATCAGCTCCAGGGCTTCTTCGACATCCCCGTGGATCACCTGTACGCAGCCCCGGTGCTGCTGAAGCACTTCCGGAACCGGGACATGGGGAACCTGGTGGTCGTGGCCACCGACGTGGGGGCGGCCAAGATGGCCCGGGGCTACGCGAAGAGGCTCGACGCCGACTTCGCCATCATCGACAAGCGGCGCCCCGAGCCCAACGTGGCCGAGGTGGTCAACGTGGTGGGCGACGTCGACGGCAAGCGGTGTCTGATCACCGACGACATGATCGACACGGGGGGGACGATGACGTCGGCGGTACAGGCCCTGCGTGAACGTGGGGCCGAGGAGGTCTACTGCGTCGCCACCCATCCGGTCCTGTCGGGACCGGCGGTGGAGCGCCTCCGGGACTGTGACGCCGAGGAGATCATCCTCACGGACACGATACCGATCCCGGAGGAGAAGAAGGAACAACTGGAGAATCTGCGGGTGCAGTCGGTGGCCAGCCTCCTGGCCAAGGCCATCCGCAACATCCACTACAACGAGTCCGTGAGCTCCCTCTTCCACGACTACGAGGAGAGCTGAGCTCCGACGAGACGGACCGGTGCGCGCCCCCCTCCGGGGCGCGGCACGGTGGAGCCGGCGGGGACGCTCACTCTTCTCTATCCACGAACGCAACACGTGCAGGACGATGGTTGAACAGAAGAAGCTACAGGCCCACAAGCGCTCCGAGACCGGCAAGGGTCCCGCCGGCCGCATGCGGGACGAGGGATGGATCCCGGCCGTGGTCTACGGGAGGGAGCACGACTCCGAGCCCCTGCGGGTGCAGGAGCGTGCCCTGGACTCCCTGCTGGAGGAGATCAGCGTCGACAACACGCTGATCAACCTGGACGTGGAGGGCGAGGACGAGTCCTTCCGCGTCCTCATCCGGGAGGTCCAGCGCCACCCGTGGCGGCGCAACGTCCAGCACGTCGACTTCTTCCGCATCAAGGAGGACGAGGCCATCCGGGTGGAGGTCCCGGTGCGGCTGGTGGGCACGCCGGAGGGCGTCCGCGAGGAGGACGGCATCCTGCAGCAGGCCCGCCACGAGATCGAGGTGGAGTGCCTGCCCAACGAGATCCCCGAGTACTTCGAGGCCGACGTCACGGAGCTCGAGATCGGCGAGTCGCTGCACGTGGGCGACCTGAACACCGGCAGCGTCAAGCCGCTGGACGACCTCGACCTGACGATCTGCACGGTGGTGCCGCCCTCCATCGTCGAGGTCGAGGAGCCCGGCGTCGAGGAGGAAGAGGCCGAGCTCGAGGAGATGGAGCCCGAGGTCATCGGCGAGGCCGAGGAGGAAGAGGCCGAGCTGGAAGAAGGCGAAGCGCCGGCCGAGGGCGAAGGCGAGGGGACCGAGGTGCGCCCGGAGGAAGAGCTCTGACGGGCGTCGCCGGACCCCGGTCCGCTGACCGCGCCTCCCCGTCCCCGGCGGCTTGAAGCTCCTCGTCGCCCTCGGTAACCCCGGCGACGAGTACCGGGACACGCGACACAACGTGGGATGGTGGCTGGCGGATCGGCTGGTCACCGTCTGGGCCCTGCCGCCCTTCCGGCCCGACGACGGCGCGGCGGCGAGCCGCGGCGAGGTCCGGGGCAGGGCGGTGCGCCTCCTGAAGCCCCTCACCTACGTGAACCGGAGCGGGGACGTCTTCCGCGACCGGGGCCTGCCCCGGGAATTCGAGCCGGAGCACGACCTCCTGGTCCTGGTGGACGACGTGGACCTGGAGCCCGGACGGATGCGCGTGCGGGCACGGGGTTCCGCCGGCGGCCACCGCGGCCTCCGGTCCGTGGAGGCCGCCCTGGAGACGCAGGAGTACGGGCGGCTACGGATCGGCGTGGGCCGGCCGGGGGACGTCGGTGTGGACGTGGACCTGGCCAGCTGGGTGCTGGCTCCCCCCTCGGACGCCGAGGAAGAGCGCATCCTGGCCACCTTCGACCGCGCCGTCGATGCGGTGGAGTGCTGGCTGGACGAGGGAGTCGAAGAGGCGATGAACCGGTTCAACTGAGGCCGGTCTCGACGAGCATGGATCGGGCGGACCGCCGGTGCTCCCGGCGTGCCGCCGCAACGGAGCGGGCTGCCCCGGCAGCCCGGACGATCGGACGCAACAGCGCTACGAGAGATAAAGGGAGAACGGGCGAGTGGAGCAACTGACCGGATATTCGTTATGGCTCGGCATCGTGGGACTCCTCTTCGCGTGGGCCGTCTACGCGTACGTGAAGGGGCAATCGACGGGGTCGGAGTTCATGACCGACCTGTCGGACCAGATCCACGAGGGAGCGATGACCTTCCTCCGGCGCGAGTACACGGTGCTCGTGCCCTTCGTCCTGGTCGTGGCGGCCGCCCTCTGGATGCTCATCGGGAGCCGGACCGCCATCGCCTACGTGTTCGGCGCCGCCGGTTCCGGCCTGGCCGGCTTCTTCGGGATGCAGGCGGCCACGCTGGCCAACGTGCGGACCACCGAGGCGGCTCGCTCCAGCGGACAGTCGCTGGCGCTGAGGGTGGCCTTCAGCGGCGGCGCCGTCATGGGCCTGTCCGTGGCCGCGCTGGGCATGGCGGGCCTGGGCGCCGTGTGGCTCGTGTATCAGCCGGAGAGCGTGGGCTTCGTCCCCTTCGGCGAGATCATCAGCGGCTTCGCCATGGGCGCCTCCTCCATCGCGCTCTTCGCCCGCGTGGGCGGCGGCATCTACACCAAGGCCGCCGACGTCGGGGCCGACCTGGTGGGGAAGGTCGAGGAGGGAATGCCCGAGGACGACCCGCGGAACCCGGCGGCCATCGCCGACAACGTGGGCGACAACGTCGGTGACGTGGCCGGCATGGGGGCCGACATCTTCGAGTCGTACGTCGGATCCGTGGTGGCCACCGTCGTCATCGCCGCCTCCAGCCCCTTCATCGCCGACCGGCTGGCGGCCATGTCGCTCCCCTTCCTCTACATCATGGTCGGGCTGCTGGCCAGCGTGGTGGCGGTGCTCGCCATGCGGTGGCTGGAGAAGATGGACCCGGACGCGGCGCTCCGGAACAGCACCTTCGTGGGCGCGGTGCTCTTCTGGGTCGCCGCCTACTTCATCACCGTGAACGTGGACGCCTTCGCCGGCTCCAGCGGTGACTACTGGGTGCTCCTGAACGAGGCCGCCGGGCCCTTCTGGGCGGTGCTCTTCGGGTCGCTGGTGGGCATCGGCATCGGGCTGGTCACCGAGTGGTACACGGCCTTCGGCCCCATGCGTAGGATCGCCGAGGCCTCCGAGACCGGGCCCGCGACGAACATCATCACCGGCGTGGCCGTGGGCATGGAGTCCGTGGCCCTGCCGCTGCTCTTCATCTGCGGCGCCATCTTCCTCTCCTTCCAGTTCGCCGGCCTGTACGGCATCGGCATCGCCGCCGTGGGCATGCTGGCCACGGTGGGCGTGACCATGACCGTGGACGCCTACGGCCCCATCGCCGACAACGCCGGCGGCATCAGCGAGATGAGCGGCCTGGACTCCTCGGTGCGCGACATCACCGACCGCCTGGACTCCCTGGGCAACACCATGGCCGCCATCGGGAAGGGCTTCGCCATCGGCTCGGCGGCCCTCACCGCGCTGGCCCTCTTCTCGGCCTACGCCAACTCGGTGGGACTCACCGAGCAGGGGATCGACCTGATCAACCCGCTGGTGGTGATCGGGCTGTTCATCGGCGGCATCACGCCCTTCTTCATCTCCGCCCTGACCATGAACGCCGTGGGGCGGGCCGCCTCCGGAATGGTGTCCGAGGTCCGGCGCCAGTTCCGCGAGATCACCGGCCTGCTGGAGGGCGAGGCCAGGCCCGAGTCCGCCCGGTGCGTGGACATCTCCACCCGGGCGGCGCTCAAGGAGATGGTGGTGCCCGGACTCACGGCGATCCTGGTCCCGATCCTGGTGGGACGGTTCCTCGGCGTGGCGGCCCTGGGCGGCCTGCTCGCCGGCACCACCGTGAGCGGCGTCCTGCTGGCCCTGTACATGGCCAACGCCGGCGGCGCCTGGGACAACGCCAAGAAGCACATCGAGGCCGGCCACCACGGCGGCAAGGGGTCGGAGCCGCACAAGGCCTCCGTCGTGGGCGACACGGTGGGCGACCCCTTCAAGGACACCGCCGGCCCGTCGATGAACATCGTGATCAAGCTGGTGAGCGTCGTCTCCCTGGTCCTGGCGCCCTGGTTCGCCGAGGTGCACGGGACGTCCCCGAGCGGGGCCGAGGCGGCCGAGATCGGGCGCCTGGTGCTCGACGCCCTGAGCTGGCTGCCGCTGGGCTGACGGACTACCTTTTCGCCGGAGCCCGCCGCCGGTGACCGGGGGCGGGCTCCATCACAGAGACTCCTGCCCCGGCCGTCGCGCCGGGGCCGCACGAGACCGGAGGAGCGCAGAGAATGAGAGACTACGAAGTCGTCTACATCTTCAATTCCGAGCTCGAGGACGAGGACGTCGAGTCCAGACTCGACTCCTACCACGAGCGGCTCACCGACGACGGATCCGGTGAGGTCACGGCCGTCGAGGACTGGGGCAAGCGCCAGCTGGCCTACCCCATCGAGGACCAGGAGAACGGCCGCTACGTCGTCGCGCAGTTCAGCATCGAGCCCGAGGCGCTGGACGAGTTCGAGCGGGTGCTGAAGCTGGACGGCGACCTCCTGCGCCACCTCGTGGTACTCCACGAGGGGGAGCTCCCCACCCCGCCCTCCGCCCGCCGGCCCGGTGCCGGTCCCGACGAGGGGGACGAAGAGGAAGAGGCCGAGGAGGCCGAAGAGGAGACCGCGGGCGAGGCCGAAGAGCCCGAGGAGGAAGAAGACGAGGAGGGCGAGG
Organism: Candidatus Caribbeanibacter nitroreducens; assembly: GCA_947581645.1. Lineage (GTDB taxonomy): Bacteria > Gemmatimonadota > Gemmatimonadetes > Palauibacterales > Palauibacteraceae > Caribbeanibacter > Caribbeanibacter nitroreducens. Next base: position 14,494 of record CANPVF010000142.1, read on the forward strand.
AGCCCGAGGACGAGTCCGAGTCGGACGAACCCGGGGCCGACGAGGAGGACGAGGAAGAGGCCGACGGGGACGAAGAAGACGAAGAGGAAGACGAGGAGGCCGGGGAAGAGGACGAGGACGACGAGGACGAAGAAGAGGGAAGCGACGACGACGAGGAGAAGGAGTAGAGCACCATGGCGCGCTTCGAGAAGACCTGCCGTCTCTGCGACGACGGTGTCAGTCAGCTGGACTACAAGGACGTGGACATGCTGGAGCGGTTCATCTCCGACCGGGGGAAGATCCTTCCCCGGCGGGCCACGGGCTGCTGCTCGCGGCACCAGCGCCAGCTGTCCCAGTGCGTGAAGCGGGCCCGGTACCTGGCCCTGGTTCCGTACATCAAGGGGTACCAGGGGTAGGGACGATCCGCTCTCGCGCCCGTCCCGCCGTCCGCCGTGCGGACGCCACGGGGAGAGGTGAGGCGTGAGCGCCAGGGCGTGGGCGCTCCTGCGGGCCATGGCGCTGGCGATGTGCGTCGTGCTCGTCTCGCCGATCAACCCGCTGGTGCTGGTGACGCTGCCGGTGGCGATCCTGCTGCTGGCCTTTCGGCCCTACGACGTCCGCGCGCTGCTCTTCGCCGGGCTCCTCATCGTGCTCGTCTTCAGCGACGTGAGGGGGAGCCACGAGGCGCTCTGGTACGCCGAGAGGGGCTGGGCGCTGATGGCCGCCGGCGGGTTCATCCTGGCCACGGCGCTGGTGGAGCGGAAGAGCCTGCTGCTGCGGGGCCTGGGAGGACTGGCAGCCGGCGCCGCCGGACTGGGCCTCACGGCGTGGCTGAATCCGGCGCTGCTGGGGGAGCTCGACTGGCGCATGACGCAGCGCTTCCACGAGGCGGCGCTGACGGCGCAGGAGCTGGTGAGCTCGGTGGAGGGGGGAGAGCAGCTGGGGGCCGGCCTCCGGGGCGCGCTCTACCAGTGGGCCGGAACGCAGGAGATCATCTATCCGGCCCTCCTGGCCCTGGCCACGGTCGGAGCGCTGGCCGTGGGGTGGTACGTGGTGGCCCGCTTCGCCGGCGTCGTCACGGCCCTTCCGCCGCTCAGGAACTTCCGGTTCGACGACGGGCTGGTCTGGGTGCTGCTCCTCTCCCTGGCCCTGGTGGTGCTGCCCGTGGGCGGACGGCTGCTGGAGCGCGTGGGCGAGAACGCGGCGCTCTTCCTGGGCGCCCTGTATCTGCTCCGCGGGGCCGGCGTCCTCATGTGGTTCGCCGCCGCCACGCTGGGAACCGGGTGGATGGCGTGGCTGTGGGGGCTTGTGGCGCTGCTCCTGTATCCCCTGGCCGCCGGCGTGGCGCTGATCCTCGGGGTCGGTGACAGCTGGTTCGACCTGCGCGGCTGGCTGCGCCGGGCGCGGGAGCAGGGGACGCAGGGATGAGTCGGTGTTCGAGCTGGACCGATGGGCTGGACGAATCGTGAACGAGGTGCTACGACCATGACGAAGATCATCCTGCAGGAAGACGTCGAGGACCTGGGCGAGGCCGGAGACGTCGTCGACGTCAAGCCGGGATACGCCCGGAACTACCTGTTTCCCCAGGGGTTCGCCGTGCAGGCGACCGAGGGGAACCTGAAGCAGATGCGCGAGGAGGAGCGCCGGAAGCAGGAAGCGGCGGACCGGGTTCGCCAGCGGGCCGAGGACCTGGCCGGGGACCTGGCCGGGCACACCATCACGTTCAACGTCCGGGCGGCCGAGGAAGGCAAGCTCTTCGGCTCCGTGACGGCCGCCGACATCGCCGAGCGGCTGCAGGAGGACGGGCTGAACGTCGAGAAGGACCTGGTCGACCTGGAGGAACCGATCAAGGAGCTGGGCGTGTACAACATCCCGCTCGAACTCCACTCCGACGTCCGGCCCGAGGTCAAGGTCTGGGTCGTCGCCGAGGAGTGACTCCGTCCACGAGGACCCGGGGGAGCGACCTGACCCCAGACGCCTCCGCGAGAGCGACCGACGGCCCTGCCGTGGAGCCGGTCCGTGGCTGACGCCGGGGCGCAGGAGGGGCAGTCCAGCGCGCCGGCGACCGACGTCGGCCTGGAGGAGTTCCTCGCCCGCGACGACACGCCGGAGGAGCTGGGCGTGCTGGTGGAGGCGGCCCTGGAGCGGAACGCCCGCGACGGCCTCATCCTCGATCTCCGGGGGCTCTCCGACGCCACCGATTTCTTCGTCCTCCTCTCCGGTGATTCGGACGTGCACGCCCGTGCCATCGCCCGGAACATCCAGGAGAAGATGGAGGAAGCCGGCCACGAGGATGCCGGCGTCGAGGGCGAGGGACAGGGGAGATGGGTCCTCCTCGATTACTTCGACCTCGTCGTTCACGTCTTCCTCCCGCGTGTCCGGGACTACTATCAGCTCGAGCGCCTCTGGGGCGACGCCCCGCGGGTGGAGTTCGGAGAGTAGCCGCGGCCGGGCGCCCGGAGTCGCTCCGGACCGTGCCGGTCCGCCCGGACCGCCGAGCCGACCAGCCTCCACGTGCCGGTGCCCATGAACCGCCGACTTCCAGCTCTCCTGCTGACCCTGCTGGCCGCGTCCCTGTGGGCGTGCGCCGACGACTCCACGTCGGGCCCCACCCCGGGCGCCGCCGGCGAGGCCGCCGCCGACCGCGGGCTCTTCACCGACTGGGCCCTCCTGTCGGTCCCCACCGCCGGAGGACCGGCGACCCTCCATCCGCTGGCGAATCCGGGGGGCGAGCTGTGGAGCGGGGCCGTCAGCCTGCCGCCGGTGGACGAGGCCGTACGCGTGGCGCCGCGCCTCGTCGCTCTTCGCGGCAGCGACGGCACGGTCCACCGCTACGACCCGGCGGAAGGTGCCGTCTCGGAGCTGGGGGAGCTCGCCGGCGAGGCCCGCTGGCACGGCGGCGAGAGCGGGGGCGTCTGGGCCCGGCAGGGAGACGACGGCGGGCTCGTCTGGAGCCTGTCCACCGGCGGAGGCGTGCGCCGGACCGTCGGCCGCTCCCTGCGGTGGGCCGGTCCGGCCGAGGACGGGGTCACGGTGGCCCTGCTGGGGGCCGGCCCGGCGACCCTGGTCCGGTGGCCCCGGGGCGCGGAGGAGCCCGACGCCAGCCTGGAGATCGCCGCTGGCCCGCCGGCCGAGATGACCGCCTGGGGGCGGCTCGCCGTCCTCACCCGATCGGACGAGGGCGGCGTCCTGCAGATCGTGTCGGTGTCCGAGATGGAGGCGCGGGAGAGGATCGACGTGGGCGGGCCGGTGACGGCGCTGGCGGCCTCGCCCTCCTCGCACGAGATCTACGTCGGCGTCGACGACCCGCCGCGCCTGGTGGTCGTCGACCGCTTCGGCGGCGACGTCAGCACCCGGGCCCGCCTGCCGCGGCCCATCCGTGACATCCGACCCGGGATCGCCGGCGGCCCGCCGGTGGTGTGGGACGGCCAGGCGGCGCACCTGGTGCCGTGGGAGGACGGCGAGCCCGTCGGCCTGCAGAGCGCCTGGCGGTCGGATCTCCCGCTGTCGCTGCCCGACGGGAGCGCGCTGGTGATCCGGGACGGCGTCGTGCAGCGGACGCTCGGCGGCGACGGGGCGACGACGTCGTCGGGCGCGGCCGAGCGAATCTGGATTCCGATCCGGTGGCGGGCGGAGGCCGAGGCCGTCTCGACCGCGGACACGGCGGAGCAGGCGGCCATCGCGGCCTCCGGGGCCGACACGACGGCCGGCGCGGCCGCCGGGGACACCGCCGCCCGAGCCGCCGCCTCGTCCGACAGCGCCGCCGCCGACTCGGCGGCCCTGTCGCCGAGCCTCCGGGTCACCGATCCCGGCTTCTACGTGGTCCTGGGCTGGTCGCGGTCCCCGGCGGGCATCCTGGAGCGGCTCCGGGGCATCCGGACCGCCGGCTTCCCCGTGGCCGTCCAGACCCGGCGGGACGACGCGGGAGCGGAGTGGTACCGGGGCATGGTGGGACCGTACTCCCGCCGCGAACGGGCGCAGCAGGTGGCCGGGACCCTCCAGCGGGAGCACGCGGTGGAGGGGTGGGTGCAGGAGGTGCGGCCGGGGCTCATCTCGGACGAGGTCTTCCGCTGAGCACCGTCGTGGAGCGGGCGCGGGCGGTGGTGGAGGAGTGGCCCGAGGACGGCCGCGTCGTCGGAGTGGTCGCCGATCCCTCCGATCCGGCGTGGACCGGCAGGGCGCTCCTCAAGCTGATCCGGGCCGTGGGCGAGCGCCGCCGACCCGCCTTCCTCCTCGACCTGGCCCCGGAGGCCAGCAACCTGACGGCCCGCTTCGGGGCCGCCGGCTCCGACGGGTTCGCCGAGGTGGCGGACGGGAACGCCACCCTGGCCGGCATCGCCCACCGGCGACCCGAGATCGACGGGGCGTACCTGCCGTGCGGCGTGAGCCGATCGGGGGAGGACCTGGCGGGGTCGAAGCAGCTGACGGCGCTGGCCGACCGGGTCCGTGACGCCGGCGGCGTCCTGCTCGTGGTCCTGGACCGACGCGCGGCCCGTCGCGCCGCCGACACCGGATGGCCGGACGGCTGGCTCCTGGTGGGGGACCCCGAATCGGCGACGGGGGGCGAGGCGCTTCCCGGGGATCTCCCGGAGGTCGGCCGGATCGAGCAGCAGGCGTCCGACGGACGGGCCTCGGGGCGCTGGCGGCGCCACCGGGAGAGCGGAGGCTTCCCGACGCTCAAGGTGGTCGGAGCGCTCCTCCTCCTGGCGGCCCTGGCCGGGGCGTGGTGGTGGTACGCGAACCGCGTCACGGACGAAGGAGCCGGGGGACCGGCGGAGACCGGGGCCGCGGATACTGTGGCCGCCGCTCCGAGCCGGCCCGCCGACGTTCGTCCGGCGTCCACCGGCGGCGCCGAAAACGCTGCCGCTGCCGAGGACGCCGGCTCCGGGGACGCGGCGTCCGCCGCCGACGGGTCGACCCTCAGCTACTCCGTGCTCATCGCCAGCTACGCGTCGTCCGACGACGCACGGGAGCGGGTCCGCCAGCTGTCGGGCCAGGTGGACGGGCTGTACTTCGTGGCTCCCACCCCGGTGCAGGGAGCGCTCTGGCACCGCGTCTACGCGGGCTCCCTCCCGGACCGTACCTCGGCGATGAGCCTCATGGAGCGGCTGGTGGAGGCCGGAGCCAAGGAGGAGGGGCGGGCGTGGGACGTGCGGCCCGTGCCGTGGAGCTTTCGCCTCGCCGGCGATTTCGGCCGGGACTTCGGCGACCGGAGCGCCGCCGAGTCGTGGGCCCGCCGGCTGCGCGAGCGCGGCGTGCCCGCCTACGTGCTCCCCGTGCCGGACGGCGACGCCTACCGCGTCTACTCCGGCGCCTTCGAGGCTCGGGAGGACGCGGAGGCCCTGGAGGCGCGACTGCGGGAGGCGGGCGTCGACGCGGAGCTGACTCGCCGCACCGGGGAGGCGCCGTGATCGGAGCGAGCGTGCGGGCCGGCTGTCGGGTGCACGTCGGGCGCGACCCGGCGATGAGAGAGGGATGAGGTGACAGGGTGAAGATCAAGACGCTCACGCTGCACGGCTTCAAATCGTTCGCCGACCGCACGGAGGTGGACCTGCACGAGGGGATCACCGCCATCGTGGGGCCGAACGGGTGCGGGAAGTCGAACATCTCCGACGCCATCCGATGGGTGCTCGGAGAGCAGCGCCCCACCGCCATCCGCGGGAGCCGGATGGAGGAAGCCATCTTCGAGGGCACCGTCAACCGGAAGCCCATCCACCGGGCCGAGGTGGAGATGGTGCTCAGCAACGAGGACGGACAGCTGGCCGTCCCCCGGAGCGAGGTCTCCATCGGTCGCACCGTCTTCCGCGGCGGCGAGAGCGAGTACCGGCTGAACGGCGAGACGTGCCGCCTCAAGGACATCCAGGATCTCATCCGGGACACCGGGCTCGGCGCCAACGAGTACTCGGTCATCGAGAACCGGATGATCGACTCCATCCTCAGCGACCGCGCGGAGGAGCGCCGGGCCCTCTTCGAGGAGGCCGCCGAGATCAGCCGCTACAAGGAGCGGCGGCGGACCGCTCTCCGCCGTCTGGACCAGGCGGAGGAGGACCTGGAGCGGCTGGAGGACCTCCTGGGCGAGGTCCGGACGAAGGTGCGCTCGCTGGCCCAGCAGAAGGGGCGGGCGGAGAAGTACGAGGACCTGCGCGAGCGGCGCCTCACCCTGGAGGTGACCCTGGGCGAGGTCCGGCTGGAGGACATCGAGGAGCGCCTGGAGGAGGCCGAAGAGGCGCTGGAGCGGATCCGCTCCAGCGAGCCGGCGGAGCAGGGCGAGCTGAGCCGGCGGGAGACGGAGGCCGAGCGGCTCCGCGTGGAGATCGCGGAGGCCGAGGACCGCCGCGACGAGATCGCCTCCCGCCTGGAGGAGGTCCGGTCCCGGGCCGAGAAGACCGAGCGGGAGCGGCTCGTGGCCCGGGAGCGGGCGACGGCGGCCGAGGAGCGGCTGGAGACGATCCGCTCCGAGCTGGACGACCTGGAGGAGCGCCGCGGCGAGCTGGAGGAGCGCCGCTCGGAGCTCGACGACGAGCTGGAGTCCGAGCGGGAGGGGCTGCACGAGCTCCGGCGGAAGCGGGACGAGGCGTCGCGCGAGGTCCAGGCGCGGCGCGAGGAGCGGGACCGCAGGAAGAGCGCGGAGGAGGAGGCCGTGGGACGCCTCCGCGAGCTCCGGAGCCGCATCGGCGCCCTGGAGGGAGAGGCCGAGGCCGCTGCCGACCGGATCGAGGAGCGGGAGCGGGAGCTGGAGCGGCGGCGGACCGAGATGGAGGAGGCCGAGGCCGCCGTCGAGGAGGCCCGCCGGGAGCTGGAGGACGTCCGCTCCGAGCTGGAGGAGGCCGGGTCCGACGTCGAGGGGCTACGGGGCGACCTGGAGGCCGTCCGGGAGGAGGTCGGGCGGCGAGAGGAGGAGCTGTCGGAGAGCCGGGAGCGGCTGGCCGAGCTGGAGGGTGAGCTCTCGGCCGAGCGGGAGCGGGTGGAGAGCCTCGCCTCGCTGGTCCGTTCCGGCGACGAACACCCGGCCGTGGTGGCGGAGCTGCTGGACGCCGACGACCGCCCCGAAGGGGTGGAGGGCCTGCTGGCCGACCTCGTGGAGGTGCCCGAGGATCTGGCCCGGCCGGTGGAGGCCCACCTCGGGCCGTACCTGCACGCCGTGGTCGTCCGCGACTGGGAGGCGGTCCGGGCGGTGCAGCAGTGGCGCCGGGACCGCGAGGAGGCCGACGGCCTGATCCTGCTCCCGGTGGACCCCGGACCCGGCGGGGACGCCCCGGGCGGGGACGAGCTGCCTGCGGGCGTCGAGGTCGAGGGGGCCGCGGAGGCCTGGGTCCGTGCCCTGCTGGGCGGCGTGCGGGTGGCGGACGACGACGGCGATCTGCGGCCGGGAAGCGAGCCGTGGGCCCGCGCAGACGGGACGGGTCAGGACGGGCTCGGGGCGGTCCGGCTCGGGACCCCGGGCTCGGGCCAGGGCGTGCTTCGCCGCCGGGCCGAGCTGCGGGACGCCCGGTCCGAGCTCGAGGAGATGGAGGAGCGCCGCGCGACCCTGGAGGCGGAGCTGGAAGAGCGCCGCGAGGCCCTGTCCGAGAGCACCGCCCGGCGCGACGAGGCGGCGGACGCCCTGGAGGAGGCCGAGCGGCGGGGCCGCCGGCTGGAGTCCCGGCAGGAGGCCGCCGAGCACCGCCTGGAGCGGGCCCGCGGAGAGCGGGACGAGGCGGAGCGGCGCATCGGCGAGCTGGAGGAGGCGCTGGAGGAAGCCCGCCGGGAGCGACGGGAGAAGTCCTCGAGCCTGGAGGAGGCGCGGCGGGAGCACGAGGAGGCCGAGGAAGCCGCCGCCGAGGCACGGGGCGAGCTCATGCAGGCCGAGTCGGCCCTGGAGGAGGCCTCCGACGTGCTGCAGGAGCGGGAGCTCGAGATCGCACGGCGGGAGTCCGCCGTTGAGCGGGCCCGGGAACGGATGGAGTCGACGGCCGGGGCCCTGGAGGAGCTCTCCGAGCGGCGGCAGCGCCTCGAGGACGAGGCCCGGGAGAAGCGCGACGCCATCGAGGAGGCGCGCGGCGAGGCCGAGGAGAGCCAGGACGCGGTGGCCGACCTGCTGGAGCGCCGATCCGAGCTGGAGGAGGAGCTCCGGGAGCAGGAGGAGGAGATCCGCGAGATGCGGGGCGAGCTCGACGAGGAGGAGTCGTGGCTCCGGGAGGCGCGGAAGGAGGAGCGCCAGCAATCGGAGCGGCGGCACGAGCTCGAGCTGGAGATCGCCGAGCTCCGGGGCAAGCGATCCAGCATCCGGGAGCGGATCGAGGGAGAGTGGGACGAGCCCTTCGAGGACCTCCGCGAGCGGGTCGAGCCCCCGGAGTCGGGCGGACCGGCCGAGTGGTCGGAGCAGCTGGAGGAGGTGAAGCGGGACCTGCACCGCCTGGGCCCGGTCAACCTGCTGGCCGCCGAGGAATATCGGGAAGAGCGCGAGCGGCTCGACTTTCTCGAGGAGCAGCGGGACGACCTGCTGGAGGCGCGCGACGACCTCCACGAGTCCATCGAGCGGATCAACGACGCCGCGGCCACGGCCTTCCGCGAGACCTTCGACGAGATCCGCGGCAACTTCCAGCGCACCTTCGACACCCTCTTCGAGGGCGGCGACTGCGACGTGTGGCTCGAGGACCCGGACGACCCGCTGGATTCCGCCATCGAGATCTCGGCGAGCCCGGGGGGGAAGACGACGCAGCGCATCCACCTGCTCTCCGGAGGCGAGCGGGCGCTCACCGCGCTGGCACTGGTCTTCGGGATCTACCTGGCCAAGCCGAGCCCCTTCTGCATCATGGACGAGGTCGACGCGCCCCTGGACGAGACCAACGTGGGTCGCTTCACCGCGATGCTGGAGCGCTTCAAGGAGGACACCCAGTTCGTGGTCATCACCCACAACCCCCGCACGATCGCGGAGGCGGACTGGATCTACGGGGTCACCATGCAGGAGCCGGGTGTCTCCTCCGTGGTGGGGGTCGACTTCGAGGATCTGCCCGCCGAGGCCGGAGGGGAGGAGGGCGGAGGGGACGAGACCGGGGACGAGGACCGGGAGGTGCCGGCGTGATCCGGTACGTGGCCGTGGGAACCGGGACCGTGGTGCCCGAGGGGGACCGCGGCATGTCGGCGCACTTCCTGGAGGTCGGCGGCCGACGCGTCCTCCTGGACTGCGGTCCCGGCACGGTCCAGGGCCTCGCGCGACACGGTCTCCCGTGGGAGGAGCTCACGGACCTGTGTCTCACGCACTTCCACCCCGATCACGTGGGAGCCCTGCCCGGACTCCTCTTCTCGCTCAAGCACGCGGCGGGGCCCGCCCGCGAGGGGAGGGAGCTCACCGTTCGGGGGCCGCCCGGCACCGCGGCGCTGTTCGACCGGCTGGCGTCGGCGCTGGGCGATTTCATCGTCGATCCCGGCTTTCCGGTCACGATCCGAGAGTCGGAGCCGGGGGGAGAGGAGGAGCTCGGCGGCGGCCTGCGGCTGCGGACCCACGCGACGCCCCACACCGACGAGAGCCGCGCCCTGCGGCTGGACGCAGGCGAGGTGGCGGTGGGCTACACCGGCGATACCGGGCCGGAGCCGGGGCTCGAGTCGTTCTTCTCCGACGTCGGACTCCTGGTGGCCGAGTGCTCGCTGACCGACGACGAGGTGGGCGAGAACCACCTGTCGCCCTCGCGGGTGGCGCGACTGGCCCGGGGAGCCGGCCCAGAACTTCTGGCGCTCACACACATATACCCGCACGTCCGCAGGGGGCACGACGTGCCGGCCCTCGTACGGGCCGCCGGATGGACCGGCCGGGTCCGGGTGGCCCGGGACGGCTGGGAGCATCACCTGAGAACGAACACCAACGCACGGAGCTGAACATGCTGGTCGTCATGGACCACCGGGCCTCCGAGGAGGACGTGGAGGCCGTCGTCCAGACCATCGAGGAGATGGGCTACGAGCCCGAGCCGATTCCCGGACGCCAGCGGACGGCCATCGGCGTCGTCGGCAACGACGGCTACGTGGACGAGGATCCCTTCGTCGCCCTGGACGGGGTGCGCGAAGTGATCCACGTCTCCCGCCCGTACAAGCAGGTGAGCCGGGAGTGGCGACCCGAGGAGACGGTGATCGAGCTCCCGAACGGGGCCACCATCGGGGGGGAGGGCGTCACCATCATGGCCGGCCCCTGCTCCGTGGAGTCGGAGGAGCAGATCCTGGAGGCGGCCCGCCGGGTGAAGCGGGCCGGTGCCACGGTGCTCCGGGGCGGCGCGTTCAAGCCCCGGACCTCGCCCTACTCCTTCCAGGGGCTGGGCGAGCCCGGCCTGGAGCTGCTCGCACGGGCCCGCGAGGAGACGGGCCTGGCCATCGTCACCGAGGCGCTGGACCCCTCCGGCGTGGAGCTGGTGGCCCGGTACACGGACATCATCCAGATCGGCGCCCGGAACATGCAGAACTACTCGCTGCTGCGGGCCGCCGGATCGGCGGGCAAGCCGGTGATGCTCAAGCGGGGGATCTCGGCCACGCTCAGGGAGTGGCTCCTGGCGGCCGAGTACCTCCTGAACGAGGGCGAGAGCCGGGTCATCCTCTGCGAGCGGGGCGTGCGCAACTTCGACGACCACGCACGCTACCTCCTGGACCTGACCGCGGTGCCCAGCGCGAAGCAGGAGACCCACCTCCCGGTGATCGCGGATCCCAGCCACGGCACCGGCGACCGGAAGAAGGTCCCGCCCATGGCTCGCGCCGCCGTGGCGGCCGGGGCCGACGGACTGCTGGTGGAGGTGCACCCCGATCCCCCGCACGCCCTCTCGGACGGGGCGCAGTCGCTGACGCCGGACCGCTTCGACGAGCTCATGGAGGAGCTGGAGGCCATCGCCGCCTCCATCGACCGGCACCTGACGCCGGCCGTCCGGGAGGCGGTGGAGGCGGCCGGCTGAGCACCCGGCCGGCGGGCCAGCGCGGAGAGGAGCTCGCGGCCGATCACCTCCGGGCCGCCGGGCTCCGGATCCTGGACCGGAACTGGCGATCGGGCCGGCTCGAGATCGACATCGTGGCCCGGGACGGGGACACCGTGGCCTTCGTGGAGGTCAAGTCGCGGGGGCCGGGTCCGCAGGCCCCGGCCGAGGCCCTGGGGCGGGGACAGCGCCGGCGCCTCCGGCGCGCCGCCGAGGCCTGGATCCACTCCCATCCCGGCGTGGGGCGCGAGTTCCGGTTCGACCTGGTGGGGATCCGGCTGCCGGAGGGGGGCGAGCCCCGGATCGATCACCGCCCGGACGCCTGGCACGGGGACGGGCCGTGAGGGGGACGATCCGTTGACCGCGTCGGTCCCCGCGGTTAGGTTCGAGGCACGCCCCAGGCCCGTGGGGTTGGATCGCGTGAATCCCGTCAGGACCGTGAAGGTAGCAGCGGTAAGCGCGTGAAGGTCGCCACGGTCAGCCTGGGGTTTTCTCTTTGATGCTCTCTCTTTCAACCGGCGTCCCCGCCGGATAGCTTGTCACCGATGAGTCGCATCGCTCTCGCCCGCAAGCATCGACCCCGCCAGTTCGGCGAGCTGGTCGGTCAGGACCACGTGGCGGGGACCCTCCGGTCCGCCGTCGAAGGGGACCGGGTGGCGCACGCCTACCTGTTCTGCGGGCCCCGCGGCGTCGGGAAGACCACCGCCGCCCGGGTCCTGGCCATGGCCCTCAACTGCCCGAACCGCCGGGACGGCGAGCCCTGCGGCGAGTGCGAGTCGTGCGAGAGCATCTGGTCGGGTCAGACCTCCATGGACGTCGTGGAGATCGACGCGGCCAGCAACCGGGGAGTGGACGACGCCCGGGACCTGCGCGAACGGGCCATGTACGCCCCGTCCGACGACGAGCGCTTCAAGGTCTACATCGTCGACGAGGCGCACATGCTCACCCGGGAGGCGTGGAACGCGCTCCTGAAGGTCCTGGAGGAGCCGCCGCCCCGGGTGATCTTCGCCTTCGCCACCACCGAGCCGCACAAGATCCAGCAGACGGCCCCGCCCGTCCTCTCCCGGTGCCAGCGCTTCGACTTCCGCCGGGTCGGCGTGAGCGACATCCTCTCCCGCCTGGAGACGGTGCTCGACCGCGAGGGCGTCGAGGCCGAGGAGGGAGCGCTCCTGCCCCTGGCCCGGCGTGCGGAGGGCGGGGTGAGGGACGCCCTCTCGCTGCTGGACCAGGTCCTCTCCTTCACCTCGGATCGGGTGGGTTCCGAGGACGTCCGCCGCATGCTGGGGCTGGTCGACGAGGAGCGGTACCTGGAGCTCTTCGACCTCATGGCCCGGGGCGACCGCTCCGGGGTCTTCCCCTTCGTGCAGGAGCTGGTGGACGAGGGCTACGACCTGGGCGAGTTCCTCCGGGGGCTGGGCGACAGCCTGCGGACGATGCTCGTCCTCCGGTCGGACCCGGAGGCGGAGTCGCTGGAGCTCCTCCCCCGGTCCCGGGAGCGCTTCGCGGAGATGGCGTCCCGCTTCGCCGAGTCGGACCTGGTCCGGCTCCTGGTGGCCGTCTCGGACTTCGAGGCGTCGCGCCGCTTCCAGCGGAGCTCCCACCAGCGGGTGCAGATCGAGGTGCTGCTCCTCCGGCTCGTGGGCATGGACTCGGCCGTGGAGCTGGAGGACCTGCTGGCCGCCGTGGGGGGCGACGTGCCGGAGGAGGGACGCCGCCGACCCGGGCCCGGGGACGGAGGTGGCGCCCCCCCGGCCGGGGGAGACGGCGGCGGACCGGGACAGGGCCCGGGAGGCTCCGGGCGGCGCTCGGGAGGCGGGGAGGCAGCCGCCGCCCCGACCCGCACCGGCGAGTCCGCCTCTCCCGGCGAGGGGGACGGCGAGGACCCGGCGGCCGCGACGGAGTCCGGCGGCTCCTCGACGACGGCCACGGCCCCCGCGGAGGGCGGCGGGGACCTGAAGTCGGTGTGGCGGTCGGCCCTGTCGAACGCCGAGGTACCGGGCGGCGCCCGGATGGCCCTCCGCGGAGCCACCGTGGCCGGCCGGTCCGGGGACACGCTGCGGCTCGACGTGCCCGACGGCCTGGCGGACGACCTGAAGGAGTTCTTCTCGGACCGTCGCCGGAGCGCGTCGCTCCGCCAGGAGCTGGCGGACCGCATCGGGGTCTCCGCCGACGACCTGGTCATCGGCGTCAACCGGTCCGGAGACGACGGCCGGCTGACGGCGGAGCAGGTGCGGGAACAGAAGACGGAGCGGATCGTGGACATGGACCCGCGCCTTCAGGAAGCGGTAGAAAAACTCGACCTCAGACTCCAGGAATGAAGAGGAACGTGACGGCATGAAGAACTTCCAGCAGATGATGCAGATGGGCCAGAAGATGCAGGCCCGCATGAAGGAGATGCGGGAGAAGCTGGCCGATCTCGAGGTCACGGCTCGCTCCGGCGGGGGCATGGTGGAGGTCACCGCCAACGGCGAGGGCGAGATCACCGACATCCAGCTCGACCCCGAGGTCGTCGACCCGGAGGACGTGGAGATGCTCGAGGATCTCATCCTCTCCGCGGTCTCTGAGGCCCAGCGCCGTGCGGACGAGAAGCGCGAGGAGGCCATGAAGGAAGCCACCGGCGGCCTCCCCATGGACGGGCTGGACGACCTGGGCGGCCTCTCGGGCCTCCTCGGGTGAGGACGGGCCCGACCCCGCCTCCCCCCCGGCGGCGACCGACCCGCCGCTGAGCCCGAGCCCGAACCGACCCAGCCGCACGGCACCGGAACGAGATGTCCGCCATCGACGACCTGATGCAGGAATTCGGGCGTCTTCCCGGCATCGGGAAGAAGACGGCCCGTCGCCTGACGTACTACCTGCTCAAGCAGCCTCCCGGCGACGTGCGCCAGCTCGCCGGAGCCGTGGAGCGGGTGGCCGACGAGGTGGAGGCCTGCTCCAACTGCGGGAACCTGAGCGACGAGGACCCGTGCGGGTACTGTCGTGACGATCGGCGCGATCCATCCGTCGTATGTGTGGTGGAGGAGGCGTCGGACATCGCGGCCATCGAGAAGTCGGGCCACTACGACGGCCTGTATCACGTCCTGGGCGGCCGGCTCTCGCCGCTGGACGGGGTGGGGCCGGACGACCTGAACGTGGCCGGGCTCGCCGAGCGCCTGCGGGACGAGGTGGAGGAGATGATCATCGCCACCAACCCGAGCGTGGAGGGGGAGGCCACCGCCACGTATCTTCAGAAGCTCGTCGACCAGATCGACGAGGAGATCCAGATCACGCGCCTCGCGCGCGGTCTCCCCGTCGGCGGGGACCTGGAGTACGCCGACGGCGTGACGATCGCAGAAGCCTTTTCCGGGCGACGAGAGATGTAGATGGCATCCAAGATCGTGCGAATGATTCCCGGTTCGACGGATTCGGACGAGGGAGAGTCCACCGACGGGTGGACGGTCCTCAAGTACGCCGGCCTGGCCGCCCTGGGCGCCGCGGCCGTCGGGGCGGTGGGCGTGTGGCTCGCCCGCGACCAGATGTCCCGGCATCGGCGCGACCTCTTCAGTCCCCACCCCCTCCGCCGTCTCGCGGCGCTGGGCTACCTCCGCACCGAGCCCTCGGTGGACAACGTCCTCCTCCTCCGGGACTACCTGGCCTGGGAGGACCAGCCCCTTCTCCAGAAGCGGGCGTCGACGGTCCTGGACGAGATGGAGGAAGCCCTGCGAGACGAGAGCGAGGGCGTGGGGGAGAGCGCGTAGCGGCGTCCTCTCCGCGACCTCTCGGAGGCGGGGGCGCCTCCGACGTGCCCGACCGAGCCGGGTGAGCCCATGCGGGTGAATCTTCCCAACACGATCACCGTCGTGCGGATCGCCCTGGCTCCGCTGGTCCCCCTGCTCATGTTCCAGGAGAGCGCTCTGCTCCGCCTGGCCGCCTTCGGCGTCTTCACCGTCGCCGCCCTCTCCGACCTCTGGGACGGCTACCTGGCCCGGTCCCGCGGCGAGACGACGGACTTCGGCAAGGTCGCCGATCCCATCGCCGACAAGCTCCTGCTGGCCGTGGTGCTCGTGCCCGTCTGGTGGATCACCACGCGGCACGCGGGCCTGGGGGGACTGCCGCTCTTCGGCGGGGTGCCGCTGTGGGTCGTCGTCGTCCTCCTCGGGCGGGAGGTCCTGATCACGGGGGTCCGGGTGTTCGCCGCGCGCCGCGGCGTGGTGCTGGCGGCGGCGCAGGTGGGCAAGCACAAGGCCTTCACGCAGAGCCTCTTCCTGGGAGGGGGCATCATGTGGGTGGCCTACCGGACGGCGGTCCTGGAGGAGGGATGGACCGGCGGATTCTGGGCCTTCTGGGACCGGTTCCACGCCTGGTGGGTCGTCACGTTCCTCGTGGTCTCCGTCCTCCTCACGGTCTACTCGATGATCGTGTATCTGCTCTCCTTCCGGAGCGAGTGGCCCTTCGCCGACGAGGCGGGCGCGGGCCGCGAGGAGGACCGGACCGCCGAGGAGACGGTCTCTTGAGCGGCGGCCCCGTCGACGACGCCGGCGGTGAGGCGGGCCGGGACCTCGCCGGGCGGGCGCTGGAGCTGCTCCGCCGACGCGGGGAGACGCTGGCCGTGGCGGAGAGCTGCACCGGCGGCCTCCTGGGGGGAGCGCTGACGGCGGTGCCCGGCTCCTCGGACGTGTTCTGGGGCGGCGTGATCGCCTACGCGGACGAGGCCAAGCGCCGTCTGCTCGGCGTGGAGGGCGACGTCCTCGCCCGGACGGGGGCCGTCTCCGAGACCACGGCCCTGGCCATGGCCCGGGGCATGCAGGAGCGGTCCGGCGTCGACCGGGCCGTCTCGGTCACCGGGATCGCCGGTCCCGGCGGGGGCACGCCGGAGAAGCCCGTGGGCACGGTGTGGATCGGCCTGGCCGGGCCGGGCGGGGTGCGCTCCGAGCTCCTGGAGCTCGCGGGCGACCGGGCCGAGATCCGACGCCAGACGGTGCATCGGGCGCTGACTCTCCTGGTCGAGCGGGTCGGGTCCGGGGAGCGCCGCGATGGCTGAGCCCCGTCCCGTGCCGGGCCACGGCGCGCCGGCGGGGCCGAACGCGCAGCGCCCTCCCGGTGTACGCGGCACACCGCGAGAGCCGGAACCGCCCCGACCACACCGGGAGCGCTGCCGCCGTTCCCGCGACGAGACTACGCCCGGAGGAGAGCATGAACGGAGACACGCCCGAGGAGGATCCCCCGGTGGACGAGGAGAAGGCCGAGGCCCGCACGTCGGAGGGAGAGCCGCAGCCCGGCGACCCCGGAGAGGAAGCCGGGGAGCGGGAGGGCGCGGAATCCGGCGACGGGCAGGAGCTCCCGGAACAGATTCGCGAGCAGCTCGAGGAGCTGGAGGAGCTCCGCGACAAGCATCTCCGGCTGGCCGCTGAGTTCGACAACTACCGGAAGCGGACGCGTCGGGAGATCTCGAGCCAGCAGGAGCGGGCCAAGGCCGAGCTCGCCGGGCGCCTCCTCGACGTCCTGGATGACCTCCGCCGCTTCAACGACGCGGCCCAGGGGCAGGAGACCGACGTCGGCTCCCTGCGAGAGGGCATGGAGCTGGTGGAGCAGAAGCTCCGGAAGGAGCTCGGCGACGCCGGGCTCGAACGAATCGAGGCGGCGGGCGAGAAGTTCGACCCGAAGCAGCACGAGGCGCTGACGACCACCCCCGTGGAGGACCCGGAGCGGGACGGCTATATCTCGCAGGTCCTGGTGGAGGGCTACACCTTCGGCGACCAGCTCCTGCGTCCGGCCCGCGTGGAGGTCATGAAGCACCGTGAGCCGGAGGGCGGAGAGGGCGCCGGCGGGGACGGTGACAACGAGCAGGGCTGATGCCCCGCACGACCAGGGACTATTACGACATCCTGGGCGTCTCCGAGGACGCCTCCCAGGACGAGATCAAGAAGGCGTACCGGAAGCTCGCGAAGAAGTACCACCCCGACCGCAATCCGGACGCCCCCGACGCCGAGGAGCGCTTCAAGGAGATCTCCGAGGCGCACCGCGTCCTCTCCGACCCCGAGCAGCGCGAGCAGTACGATCGCATGCGTCAGTACGGGGGCTTCCCCGGCGGCGCCGGCGGATTCGGCGGCTCCGGAGCCGGACGCGGCGGACGGGGTCCCGGGGGAGCCGCCGGCGGAGGTGCCGGGTTCAGCTTCGAGGACCTCGGCGACATGGGGGGCTTCGGAGACATCTTCAGCTCCATCTTCGGCGGCGGCCGCTCGCGCCGGGGCCGGAGGACGGCCGGCGCCAGGAGCCGGGCGCAGCAGGGCGACCCGGGTCGCCGGAAGCGGCGTCCCGTGGAGCGCACCGTCGAGATCCCGCTGCGCGTGGCCGCCCGCGGAGGCTCGGTGACCGTGAACGTGCCCATCACCGAGGGCTGCGCCGCGTGCGGGGGCAGCGGCGCGGCCCCCGGCGCGGACCTCCGGACCTGTCAGCGCTGCGAGGGCCGGGGCACCGTGACCTTCGGCCAGGGCGGGTTCTCCGTGAGCCGCCCCTGTCCCGAGTGTCTCGGGGAGGGGAGGATCCCCTCCGAGCCCTGTCCGTCCTGCGGCGGCCGCGGCGAGGTCCGCCAGCGCCGGACGCTGAACGTGAAGATCCCGGCCGGCGTGGAGTCCGGGGACCGCATGCGGCTCTCCGGCAGCGGGCGGCGCGACTCCGGCGGCAACGTGATCATCGAGCTCCAGGTCCGGAACGACCCCTTCTTCACCCGCAGGGGTCTGGACCTGGTGTGCGAGGTCCCTCTCAACGTGGCCCAGGCCGTGCTCGGCTCCCGGATCCGCGTCCGGACGGTGGACCACCAGAAGGTGGAGATGAAGATCCCGCCGGGCACCGAGAGCGGGACGACCTTCCGGATCCCGGACCAGGGCGTCCGCAAGGGGGCCCGGACGGGAGATCAGCTGGTGAAGGTGAAGATCGAGGTCCCGGAGGAGCTCTCCGAGGAGGGGCGGGAGGCCTTCGAGGAGTTCGCCGAGGCCGAGGGGCTCCGCCACTAGCGAGTGCAGGACCGGACGCCCCGGCGGCCTACTCCCAGATCACCCCGCCGCCGAGCACCACGTCGTCCCGGTAGAGCACGGCGCTCTGCCCCGGCGTCACCGCCCGCTGGGCCGTCCGGAGCTCCAGCGCGAACTCCCCGTCCCCGCGCTCCGTGACCCGCCCGTCCACGACCGGCGCGCCGTGGCGCACCCGCACCCCCACCCGCTCGCCGGGCTCCGGCGGGTCCGGGACGAGCCAGTTGGCGTCGCCGGCACGCAGCGTGGCCGAGTCCAGGGCCTCCTCCGGGCCGATGGTCACGGTCCGCGTCCCGGGCTCGATGTCCAGGACGTACATGGGCTCGTCGAAGCCGCCGGGGAGCCCCTTCCGCTGGCCGACGGTGAAGTGCGCGTATCCGTCGTGGCGCCCCACCTCCGTCCCGTCCCGCAGACGGAAGGGACCGGAGCTCAGGGAGGGATGGTCCTCGCCCAGGTACGTGCGGAGCACCCCGGCGTAATCGTTGTCCGGCACGAAGCAGATCTCGTAGGACTCGGGCTTCTCGGCGTTCTCGAGGCCGAGCTCGCGTGCGATCTCCCGCACGCGGGGCTTCTCGGTCTCGCCGATGGGCAGGTGGAGGCGGCCCAGGACCTCCCGGGGGATCCCCCACAGGAAGTAGGTCTGGTCCTTGTGGTCGTCCTCGGCGCGGCACAGGACCGGGGTCCCGCCGCGGTGCCGGATCCTGGCGTAGTGCCCCGTGGCCAGGCCGTCGCATCCGAGACGGTCGGCGCGGTGCACCAGGTCCCGGAACTTCGTGAAGCTGTTGCACCGGACACAGGGGATGGGAGTGCGGCCCTCGGCGTACTCCGCCACGAAGTTGTCGATGACGTCCCGGGCGAAGTCCTCCTCCACGTCGTAGACCATGTGGGGAAAGCCGAGGCGGCTGGCCACCGACCGGGCGTCGGCGATGCCCTCCAGGCCGCAGCAGGTGTTGGAGGGGCCGTCCACCTCGCTGTAGCAGAAGGTCTTCATGGTGGCCCCCACCACGTCGTGGCCGGAGCGGTGCAGGAGGGCCGCCGCCACGCTGCTGTCCACCCCGCCGGACATGGCCACCAGGACCCGACCGGACTCCGCCCGCGAGGCCCGATCGACGTCCGCCGCCGGGGCGCCGGTCACGCTCCGTCCCCCGCGTCCGAGGTGCCGAGGGCCGCTCCCCCCGCTGCCCCGGCGACCGAGGCCCCGCGGAGACGGCGCACGACGCGGACGACGGCGTCGCCGGCGGCACGGACCTGCTCGCCGGTGGTGGAGGGGCCGAAGCTGATCCGGATCGTGCCGGTCTCGTCCGGGGGCGGCTCGCCCAGGGCCTCCAGCACGTGGGAGGGCTCCACGGCGCCGCTGCTGCAGGCCGATCCGCTGGAGACGGCGACGCCCTCCATGTCCAGGGAGACGAGCAGCTCCGCCTGGTCGCAGCCCGGCACGCCGACGTTGAGCAGGTGGGGGAGCCGCTCGGGCGCACCGCCCCCACGCACCCGGAGACCGTCGAGCCGGTCGCGCAGGCTCCCCTCGAGCTTTCGGCGCCAGCGAGACCAGGTCCCGGCACGATCGGCCCGCTCCTCCACGGCGAGGCGGGCCGCCTCGGCGAACCCCACCGCCGCCACCGGGTTCTGGGTCCCCGGCCAGGCGCCCTTCTCCTGCTCGCCGCCGTAGAAGAGCGGCTCGATCTCGACGTCCTGGTCCACCACGAGGAGACCGATCCCGACGGGGCCGCCGAGCTTGTGGGCGGTGGCCGTGAGCAGGTCGGCCGGGACGTCCTCCAGGGAGACCGGGACCTTGCCGAGGGCCTGGACGGCGTCCGTGTGGAACAGGGCCCCGTGGGCGTGAGCCGCCTCGCAGGCCTCCTTCACGGGCTGGACGGTGCCGATCTCGTTGTTGGCCCACATCACGGAGACGAGCGTGGGCCGGCGGTCGTCGCCCCGCTCCAGCTCCCGCTCCAGCGCGTCCAGGTCGAGGCGTCCGTCGGCATCCACCGGGAGGTGGGTGACGTCCGCGCCCTCGCTCCCGGCGCGGGCCGCCGCCTGCAGCACGGCCCGGTGCTCGATCTCCGAGACCAGGAGGCGCGGGCTCGAGCCGGCGTGAGCCCGGGCGAATCCCAGCACCGCCAGGTTGTCGGACGCCGTACCGCCGCCGGTGAATCGGAGCCGGGAGCGGGGAGCGCCCAGGAGCCCGGACAGTGTTCGCCGGGCGCTCTCCAGGTGGTCGTCCGCGGCCCGCCCGAAGGCGTGGGTGCTGGCGGCGTTGTAGTCCGCCTGGCCGCGGGCGGAGGCCATGGAGGCCCACACCTCGTCCCGGATCGGCGCGGTGGCGGCGTGGTCGAGGTAGATGTTCTCCATGACACTGCGATCATATCCGGCGCGTGCGGGCGAGTTCCAGGCCGACTTTTCCGGCATCACTTCGCCGCCTATCTTGACGGTGCGCCCGGCCCGGTCGGATGGAGCTCCATGGGCCGGCCGGGCGAGTCGCAGCTCCGGGGCCGGAGCGCCCCGATCAGACGATCGTTGAAGCAGCAGGAGGAGGATGGAAGGGAAGTCCGCCGCGTCCCCCTCGCTCCCCGCCGATGCACCGGCCGTCTTCCGCGCCACCGTTCACGGCCTGGCCTTCGCCGACCGCAGCCGACACCTGGATCGCGTCGACACCGGCGCGCGGCTGCTCCTGATTCCCGATCCCCCGGGTGCCCGCCTGGAGCAGGTGTGGGTTCACCTGCCGGGCCGGGACCCGGACCCCGTGGGCCATCTCCCGGACGAGATCGGACGATGGCTCGCCCCCTGGATGCGGGACGGGGGACGCGCGAGGGCCCGGGCGCTCAGGGTCGGTGACGAGGAGATCCCCAGCTGGAAGCGGCTGCTGGTGGAGGTGACCTGCGAGGGCCGTCCGCCGCGCGACTGAGAAAGGCGATCAGAAATCCCGGTGAGGCGCGTTACGAGCGCCGCGGCGGGCCTCACATCGTCGGCACGCCCAGCTCGACGGGGTCGTCCACACGAACGGTCTCCTCCGTCCAGAACGGCTCCCCGTACGGCCGGCGGATCAGGGACCCGTAGTGCCGGAGCTCCGTTTCCACGCGGTCGTAGAGCGGTCGGCCCGTGGGATGGATCTCGCCCGCCCGCTCCACGTCGTCGAACTGCGACCCGTAGCAGCGGACCGCCTCCATCTTCCGGTCGAACTGCTCGGTGACGTCCACGACGAACGTGGGCTTCACCGGGTCTTCCCGGTAGGCCAGGGCGTAGGCGACTTTCTCCGGACGGTGGGCCTCTCCCTCGCCGTACTTCGCCAGCCCGGCCAGGTAGCAGGCGTCCCGGGCCAGTTCCGAGCCGATCCGATGGTCGGGATGACGTCCGCGTTTCCAGGGAAGGAGGACGACCCGCGGACGGAAGCGGCGCAGCAGGGCGACCAGCCGCCGCCGGCTCTCGTCGTCGTTCCGGAGGCCGGCGTCCGGGAATTCCGCGTTGGCCCGCACGGTGAGCCCCATGGCGCGGGCCGCCCGCCGCGCCTCCTCGCGCCGGCGCTCGGCGCTTCCCCGCGTGCCGGTCTCCCCGCGGGTGAGGTCCAGGACGCCGGCCCGGTGGCCGCGGTCGACGGCCCGGACGAGGGTGCCCCCGCACAGCAGCTCGGCGTCGTCGCGGTGAGGCATCACCGCCAGGAGGTCCACGGGCCGCGGCTCGTGGGCGGGCTCCGCGGGGCCGCTCTCCGTCTCGGGACTCATCGTCTCCTCACGTCGGGCTCTCGGGTCTCGTCGGGTGGGGGGGCGACTGCCGGCGGGCCGGTCTACTCGTAGCGCAGGGCGTCCACCGGGTCCAGGCGCGCGGCTCGGGAGGCAGGGTACAGGCCGAAGCCCACGCCGGTCAACGCGGCCACGCCCAGCGCGGCGACCACGGCCCACGCCGGCACGCTGGCCGGGATCGGAGTCCACCGCGTCACGGCTGCCACGATGCCCCCGCCGAGCAGCAGCCCGACCCCGCCGCCGATCAGCGTGAGGGTCGAGGCCTCCACCAGGAACTGCCAGAGCACGTCCCGGCGCCGGGCGCCCAGGGCCTTGCGGAGCCCGATCTCCCGGGTCCGCTCGGTGACCGAGATCATCATGATCCCCACCACCCCGACGCCGCCCACCAGCAGCCCCACGCTGGACAGCGCCACCATCACGGTGAAGAGGACGGAGGTCAGGTCGTTCCAGATGCTGAGCACCTCGTCCTGGGTGATGAGAGCGAAGTTGTCGTCCTGTCCGGGCCGGAGGCCTCGGAGCTGGCGCATCTTGCCCCGGACGCGGTCGATCGCCACGGGAAGGGCAGTGGAGTCCTCGGGGCGCACGACGATGAACACCAGGCGCTCCCAGACGTCGAGGTACCTCCACGCGGCGTAGAAAGGCACGTACGTGAAGTGCGACGCCAGCCCGGCGAACAGGTTCGCCGGCGGCCGGTACGTGCCGATCACCTCGAAGGGGCTGCCGGCCTCGCTCCCGCCGTCCGCCGCGGAGCCCCGGCCGCCGGAGATCCTCAGGCGCTGGCTCAGCGGGTCCAGGCCTCCGAACAGGTCCTCCGCCACGGCGGAATCCACCAGCGCCACCGGCCGGCCGCGACGCGCCTCGGACCGGGTGAAGGAGCGCCCGCCGGTGACCGTACCCCCGTTGAACTCGAGCCAGCTCGAGGCCACGGCCTGCAGCTGTACGTCGACCTGCCGACCCCCGGCTCTCGCCGAGTAGCCCGCGCCGGACAGGTCCGCCAGGGGCGCGGCCTCCTCGATTCCGTCCAGCTGATCGATCTCCTCCGCCCATCCGGGTCGGATGGGCGGGTTGGACATGAACTCGGACTCCTCCTCCTCGAGTCCGGTCTGTACGCCACCACCGCCGGCCGGGGCGTGGCTCACGTAGAACGTGTTGACGCCCTGGGCGGAGATGAGCTCCTCGAAGCTGTCGTCCACGCCCCGGATGACGGCGGCCATCACCATGACCACCAGGACGCCGATGGCCACGCCGAGGATCGTGAGCCCGCTCCGGACCTTGTTGGCCCGCAGGGACTCCAGCGCGATCCGGACGCCCTCGCGGAGGGCGGTCAGCGGCCGCATCGGCTACTCCGACCGCAGCGCGTCGATGGGGTCCAGGCGGGCGGCACGCCGGGCCGGGTAGAGACCGGACAGCAGCCCGACGCCGGTGCCCAGCGCCACGGCCAGCGCCAGGGACCAGCCCGGCACGTGGGCGGGCAACGGCGTGGCGGCCTCCACGGCCCGGGCCAGGCCCACGCCGGCCCCGATGCCCAGGAGGGCTCCGACTCCGGCCAGCGTGGCCGACTCGGCCAGGAACTGGAGCGTGATGTCCCGCTGGCGGGCGCCGAGGGCCTTCCGGAGGCCGATCTCCTGCGTCCGCTGGGCCACCGAGACGAGCATGATGTTCATGATCACGATGCCTCCCACCACCAGGGAGATGGACACCAGCCCCGGCAGCGCGGTGAGGAGGATCGTGTTGATCTGGTCCCAGGCGCTCAGGAGGTCGCTGGAGGTCTGGAGGTGGAAGTCGTTCGGCTCCGACGGTCGCAGGCGCCGGTCGGCCCGCAGCGCCCCCTCCACGCGGGACATCAGGTCGTCCATGGCGGCGCTGCTCTCCGCCTGCACGTGGATCTCGTCCACCCGGTTCCGTTCCCGGGAGAGGGTCTCGTTGTAGGTCCGGAACGGCATCAGCACCGCGGCGTCCAGGACGTTGCCCAGGAGCCCTCCCTGCCGCTCGAAGACCCCGACCACGCGGTACCGCTGTCCTCCGAGCCGGACGGGCTTCCCCAGGGGATCGCCGGCCGGGAAGAGACGCTCTTCCAGGGCCGCGCCGATGACGACGCCCCGCAGCCCCCGCTGGTAGTCCAGGGGCGAGAGCCCGCGCCCGCTGGCGATCTCCCACCCCTGGATCTCGGCGTAGCCCGCCGAGCCGCCGATGGCCCGAATGTTGGCGCGGCGCCGGTCCTCGTACCGGATGTCCGAGAGCCGACGGTCGGCTCCGAAGGCCACCGCGGACGCGCCGGGGGCCGCGCTCCGCACGACCCCGACGTCCTGCAGGTCCAGGTAGGGGCTCCGGGCCCAGCGCCTCCGCTCCGTGTCGGAGGCGGGGCCCGTCTGCACCTGGGGGCGGCGGACGACGGTGAAGGTGTTCACGCCGAAGATGGAGCCCGCCAGGTCCTCCTCCACGTACCGGTTCATTCCCTCCACCATGGTGATCACGGCGATCAGGAAGGTGATGCCGATGATCACGCCCAGCAGGGAGAAGAAGGACTTGAGCTTGTGGGCCCAGATCTGTGAGAGGGCCAGCCGGACGCCGTCCAGGAAGCTCACGCGTGCCCCGCTTCAGCTCCCGTTCCGGGAGGTGTCACTGCCGGTGCTGCCGTCCCCGTTCCCGTTTCCGTCGGCCGTCTCTCCGGTCCGCCGCACGCGGCTGCCGGGCTCCAGCTGGCGGATGGCCTCGTAGGGGCCGGACACCACCGTGTCGTCCTCGGAGAGTCCCGACTCCACCTCGAAGTGGCTCTCTCCCGCCACGCCCACGTCTATGGGCCGGAAGACCACCGAGTCGCCGCGGACCACGAAGACCCCCTCGACGCCCTCGCCGGACTGCCGGGCCCCGGCCGGGATCTCCGCGTCCGGCCCGAGGTCCAGCTGCTCCCGGGTGCGGAGCGTGAGAGCGATGATGGGAATGGCCAGGGCGTCCTCGCGCACGGCGGTGATGATGTCGCCGGTGGCCGACAGGTCCGGCCGGATGCCGGCGGGAGGATCCCGGAGGGCCACGCGGACCTCGAAGTCCACGGCCTGGTCGCCGCCCCCGGCCTGGCCACGGGCCCCCTGGACCGACGAGTTGCTGATCTTCCGCACGCGACCCGCGATCGTGCCGTCCGGGAAGGCGTCGACCTCCACCGAGGCCGAGTCGCCCACCGAGACCCGGGGGATGTCGGTCTCGTCCACCTCGAGGACGGCCTCCATGTCCCCCAGGTCCGAGATCGTGAGGAGGAGGCTGCCGGGGTTGTTCATGGTACCCACGACGGCGGTCTCCCCCACGTCCACGTTGAGCCGCGTCACCCGTCCGGTCATCGGCGCGCGGATCGTCGTCTTCTCCAGGCGGTCCCGGGCCTCGTTGAGCGCCGCCCGGGCCTGCTCCACGGCGTGCTGGGCCGCGTTCCACTCCGCCCGTGCGAGCTCGGCGTCGGTCTCGGCCGCCTCCGCCTCGTCCTCCGTGACGTAGTTCTCGCCGGCGTCCCGAAGCTTCCGGGTCCGCTCCCAGGCGCGGCTGGCCCGCCGGTACGCCGCCTCCGCCCGCGCCTCCCGGGCCTCGGCCTCGGCGACGGCGGCCTCGGCCTTCCGGACGGCGGCGCGGTACTGCGTGGGGTCGATCCGGAGCAGGAGGTCGCCCTCCTCCACCTCCTGTCCCTCCTCCACGGGGAGCTCGACGATGCGTCCCGCGATGTCGGCGCTGATCTCCACCGCCCGGCGGGCCTCCACGTGTCCCGTGGCGGTGACGCGCGAGACCAGGTCCCGCCGGCCCACCTCCTCGGTGCGGACGTCCACCCGCTCCCCGCGCGGCTGACGGATGGCCATGTAGGCCATCACGCCCAGGAGCGCCGCGACGCCGATGCCGATCAGGACTTTCTTCCTCGTGGTCATGCTTTCGGAGGAGTTGAACCGAGAAGGGGCGACGGAGCGGGGCCGGAGGGGGTCACGCCGGCGTCGGCGCCATGCCGCCCATCACGGCCCCCAGCGCCACGTAGACGACGTAGATGACGATCATCACGGAGACGGCGGAGCCCGGGGACCGGTTGTCGTACAGGCGGCTCACTGCCACGCCCATGATTCCGGCGCCGGCCAGGCCGAAGACGTTCAGGCCGCGCAGGAGCCGGAAGGCGAAGGTGCCGGTCTCCAGGGCGGGGAACAGGAGGTGGAGCGACAGCGTCGTCTGCACGTCCCCGGTGGAGAGGATCAGGGGCAGCGTGACGAGGGTGCCCACGGTGGGCACGAGCATCATGTGAGCCGTGGCGGAGAACAGCTGCCGGTAGGTCGAGCGTCCTCCGAGCACCAGGGTGAAGACCAGGTGCGCCACGCCGGCCACCACGGCGGCTCCGAAGAAGGGGCCGACCACGGCGGCGACGATCCGGAACCAGCTCATCCACCCGGTCATCTGCTCCATCTGCTCCGGGTCCGCCCCCTCCGGGGCCTGCTGCATCATGGCCTCCCGGAGCAGATCCTCCGGAATGAGGAGGGTGTAGGCCACGCTGAGGGCCACCACCAGGAGCATGGCGTCCAGCCAGACCGGGTTCTCCCGCAGCCGGTCGAAGAGCTCGCCGGGCGAGACGAAGACCTGCACCGCGCGCTTCGACAGCCCCGGCAGGTCGGACTCCCCCTCGCCGCGGTCGGCTCCGGAGGAGGCAGACGCGGGCGGCCGGTCGTCGGGACTCGGACTCATGCGGTCGACTCCTCGATGGTCACGGCTGATTCGTCGGCTCGTCCCCGAGCGCGTCTCCGCCTGCGGACGGACCGTTCCCGGCCGTCCGGACGGCGACCCAGTCGTCGGCCGGGATCTCCACGCGGAGGATCCGCCCCTCCGGGCCGCGCCACACGAGACGGCGTTCCTCCCCCACGGTGATCTCCCAGCGGGTGGCCGGCCGGCGCCCGCCGCCGGCCCGGACCGTGTCCGCCCGCTGGCTCCCGATCCGGATCCGGCGCTCCACCCCTTCCATGGGCAGCAGGGCGGTCAGACGCTGCTCGTCGGCCCGCTGACGGAAGAGGAAGTGGTGGAAATGTACGAAGCCGGAGGGGAGGATCACGAGTCCCGACGGGACCAGGAACTCCTTCCAGCGCTCGCCCTCGGCCGCCCGGGTCCGCAGCCGGAAGCGCTGGCCGCTCCGGACGCCGACGAGGCTCAGGTCGTCTCCCCGCTGGACCTGGAGCTCGAAGAGCACGGGTTCGTGCTCCTCGTCGGTCTGGAGGCGCGCCTCCACGATGCGATCCGAGAGGAGCGCCGTGTCCCGACCCGTGGTCAGGCGAGCCACCGACCGGAGGGAGGACGCCTCCCGGCGGATGGCGAACACCTCGGTCCCCACGCTCTGACCCGCCCGGGTGATGCGGAAGCGGCCGCTGTCCACCTGGCGACCGCCCTGGGCATGGAGGGGAGTCGCGACCCCGGTGATCGCCACCATCACGGCCAGCGCCTGGAGGAGCGCCGGTCGGACCGGCCTCACGACTCGCTCCCGTCCGCCAGGACCCGATCGCCGATGAACTCCACCAGGTACCGGAACGTCCGGCGGCCCTTCTCGGCCGTGGCCAGGGAGGGAGTTCCCACGACGCCGGGGCTCCCCCGCTCCGGCACCGGCTCCTCTCCCACCACGCGTCTCCCCTGGTCCGACGGGTCCAGCGGAGCGTCGGCGATCTCGTCCCTGCGGACCAGGTCGGGGGCCAGGTGGAGCATCAGCGACGTCTCCAGCTCGCCGCCGTGCTGCTCGCCGGTTCTTCCCTCCAGGAAGTCGCCGAGGTCCACGGAATGGATGTCCACGGACCGAACCCGGGAGCGCTCGCTCACCACCGTGGCCATGGCGGCGATGTGGGGGCCGTAGCCGTGGGACGTGAGGAGGATGAACTCGTCCACCCCCTGGGTCTCCCAGACCCCCACGAGGTCGTTGAGGCCCCGGTGCAGCGTCTTGCGCCCGATGGACGACGTCCCCGCGTACTCCTGCTCCACCCGGGAGACCACCCCGTAGGGGAGCGTCGGGGCCACCAGCACCCCGTGCCTGGCGGAGAGGGCGTCCGCCAGCCGGGTGACGACGATCGAGTCCGTGGCCAGGGGGAGATGGGGGCCGTGCTGCAGGGTCGAGCCGATGGGAAGGAGCAGCCGGGCGTCGCCCCGGAGATGCGAGGCGACCTCGGTCCACGGGAGCTCGTCCAGACGAACGGCCCCCTGCGTTCCCGACGATTCGGCTACGGTCATCCTCCCGGCAGACTGGCGGCGAACGCGCCCCCTCGCAACCGCCGCGACCGCGTGCCGGCCGTCCATGCGCCGGGGCGCGGACGGGTCGGGAGCGGGGGCGGAGGGAAGCATGTGGCGGAGCGCTGAAGATAGCGCCCCCGCGCCGGGTCCGGAACCCGGTCTCCGCCAGCGGCCGTGGTGCCGGGCCACGAACGCGGCGACCGTTGAGGGTCGCCTGACCGGTGGCGACACCGTGGGGCATGAGCAAGCTCGAGACCGTCCAGGCGGCGGCGATCGTGGGGATCCGGGTCCACCGGGTCCGCGTGGAGGTGGCCATTCGCCGGGGCACGCCCTCGATCCAGGTCGTGGGCCTGGCGGCCAGCGCGGTGCGGGAGGGGCGGCAGCGGATCCGGGCCGCGGCGTCGCGGATCGGGGTTCCGGTGCCGGGCCTCGGCATCACCGTGAACCTGGCGCCGGCGGACATGCGGAAGGACGGGTCGGCCTTCGACCTGCCGATCACGGTGGGGATCCTCGCGGCCGACGGCGAGATTCCGCCCATGCGCCTCCGGCGCTACGCCCTGGTGGGCGAGCTAGGCCTGGACGGCAGCCTCCGTCCGATCCGGGGCGCACTTCCCGTGGCCCTACACTTCCAGGAGGCGGAGGACGTGGAGGGGCTGATCCTGCCGCGTGCGAACCTGGCGGAGACGAGGCCGGCGGACGGCACCGACGTGCGGGGCGCCGCGGGGCTGCGGGAGGTGGTGGACTTCCTGTGCGGCCGGGGCGATCTGCCCTCGGCCCGCGACCTGGAGCCGGCGGGCCAGGCTCCGGTGGAAGCGGAGGGAGACCTGGCGGACGTCCGCGGGCAGGCCCGGGCGAAGCGCGCCCTGGTCGTGGCCGCCGCCGGAGGGCACAACCTGCTGCTCCGGGGGGAGCCCGGAGCCGGAAAGACGATGCTCGCCCGCCGCCTGCCCGGTCTGCTCCCGGGGCTCTCGCCGGCGGAGGCGGTGGAGGCCACCGCCGTCCACAGCGTGGCCGGCCGGCTCTCCGACGGAAGGGACATCATCCGCCGCCCCCCGTTCCGGGCACCGCACCACACGGTGAGCGTGGCCGGCCTGGCCGGCGGGGGAGCGGTCCCCCGGCCGGGGGAGGTCTCCCTGGCCCACCGGGGCGTCCTGTTCCTGGACGAGATGCCCCTGTACTCCCGTCAGGCGCTCGAGGTGCTGCGGCAGCCTCTGGAGGAGCGGCGCATCACCGTGGTCCGCGCCCGCGCCACGGCGACGTTCCCCGCCGACTTCACCCTCGTCGCGGCGATGAATCCGTGTCCGTGCGGCTACGCCACGAGCCGGGACGACCGCTGCACCTGTCAGCCGCCCCAAGTGGCGCGCTACCTGCGCCGGGTGAGCGGACCTCTCCTGGACCGGATCGACCTGCAGGTGGAGGTCCCGGCGGTGGAGTGGGAGGAGCTCCGGGGCCGGCGGTCCGGTCCGACGACGACAGCCGCGCGGGCCAGGGTGCGGGAGGCCAGGGCACGGGCCGCCGCGCGACTCGTCGGCGTCCGCCGGAACGGCGGATCGGGGAGCACCCGGGAGGTCCGCCGGTCGACCAACGCGGAGATGAGCGCCGACGACGTGCGACGGCACTGCGCCCTGGGGCCGGAGCCCCGGGCCCTGGTCCGCCGTGGCGTGGAGAAGCACGGCCTCAGCGCCCGCGGCTACCACCGGCTGCTCAGGGTCGCACGGACCGTGGCGGACCTGGAGGGGGCGGAGGAGATCGCGGCGGCGCACGTGGCGGAGGCGCTCCAGTACCGCCTGCCGGCACGCCGCTGCGGGCCCTGACAGCCGGGCTTTCGGGCGCGCCTGCCGTCGGCTATCGTCGCGGCGCGGGCAGGGGTGCCGGGAGCGTTCCCGGCTGAGATCATACCCTCGCGGACCCCGGCCCCCTGGACGTGGAACTCGTCCCGGGGCAGGCCGTCGGACCGCGCGCACCTGATCCGGATAATGCCGGCGCAGGGAGTCCCCACCGGAACTCCGCCGGACTTCGAACGGAGTTCGGACACGCTCCTCGGCGCTCCTGCCGCCCCGTCGAACCTCTCTCACGTCAGCGAGGAGCGAAGCGTGTCCTTCACCGACTCTCTACTGTCGCGTCACCGTGGGCTCTGGGCTCGCCTGGTGGAGCACCCGTTCGTGCTCCGCACGCGGGACGGCGACATGCCACCGGAGATCTTCAACACCTGGCTCCGGCAGGATTACCTCTTCGTCCGGGAGGGGCGATCGTTTCTGGGCCTGCTCCTGGCGCGCAGTCCGGAGCGGCTGCGGGACCCGCTGGCCGACGCGCTGGCCGCCCTGGGCGAGGAGCTCGATCTCTTCCGGGACCGGGCGGCGGCCCTGGGTGTCGACCTGGAGGACGTACGCCCCGGTCTCGTGAATCACGCCTTCGTCCAGTATCTGAAGGCCACGGCCCACGGCGCCAGCTACGGGTCGGCGTTCACCGCCTACTGGACGGCGGAGAAGGCGTACCACGAATGCTGGAAGGTGGTCGAGCCGGGGCTCCCGGCGGATTCCCCTCGCCGACCGCTGGTGGAGAACTGGGCCGGAGACGAGTTCGCGGGCTTCGTGGGGTGGCTCGGATCCGAGCTGGACGCCCTGGCGGAACAGGCCTCCGCCGCCGAGAGGGAGGCCATGGAGGGGCACTTCGAGCGCACGGCCCGCTACGAGCTGGCCTTCTGGGAGATGGCGCTCGAGGGGCCCGGCTGGCCCGGGCTGGAGGGCTGATCACCTTTCTGGGGCCGGGGGGCGGCTCTGGGGCCGGGGGGCGGCGTCAGACCAGCGGGGCCTTCCGGGCCTCGCCCTCGGCCAGCTCCCGGGACCCGGTCTCCTCATCGGCGCCGGGCGGATCCTCGCCCCGGCCCAGCGCCAGGAAGTTCCGGAGGAGAGCGTGCCCGGCCTCGGTGAGCACGGCCTCGGGATGGAACTGGACGCCCCACACGGGGCGCTCCCGGTGCCGGAGGGCCATGACCTCGCCGGTCCGCACCGCCCGGGCCGTCACCTCCAGGGCGCCGGGGAGGCTCTCCTCCTCGACGACGAGGGAGTGATAGCGAACCCCGGCCAGGGGGCTCGGGAGGCCGGCGAAGAGGTCGACACCGGCGTGCTCCATCCGGCTCACCTTGCCGTGCATCGGCCGGTCGGCCCGCACGACCGCGGCTCCCAGCGCGTCGGCGATGCACTGGTGGCCGAGGCAGACACCGAGGATCGGGAGGGAGTCGCCGGCGGCCCGGACCAGGTCGTTGGCGATCCCGGCCTCGGACGGTGTGCAGGGGCCCGGCGAGACGACGAGGTGCGTGGGGTCCAGGGCCAGCACCTCCCCGGCCTCCGCCGCGTCGTTCCGGATCACCCTCACCTCCTCACCCAGCTCCCGGAGGTAGCGGGCGAGGTTGTAGACGAACGAGTCGTAGTTGTCGAGCAGAACGATCATGGGGCAGGCAGGCTGCGTCGGTGGACCGCCGACTGGCCGGGCGATTCCTCGACCTCCACCTCGAGGTCGTCGAGCCCGTCCAGCTCGCCGCGCTCCTCGATGGCGGCGACGATCCGATCCGCCAGGTGGGAGGCCAGCTCCTCGGCGGTGGTGTTCCGCACCGGCAGGTGCACGACGTCGGAGCTCGGGAAGCGGTACTCCCGCCCGCGGACCGCCACCTCGACCTCGTCCCGGCTCCGGCGTATCTCGAAGGCCGGGTTCTCCTCGGGCAGGAGGAGCCGATGGTCCAGCTCCGAGAGGAGGTCGGCCACCAGCTCACGGAGCCGTACGAAGTCGTACACGTAGGCGTTGCGGTTCAGGGTACCGCCCAGGGCCACCTGCACGCGGTAGTTGTGGCCGTGCAGGTGCTCGCACTCCGAACCGCCGTAGGTGATGAAGTGGGCGGCGCTGAAATACAGCGCCTCCTCACCCACGCGCACCCGATACGTCTCGTCCGTCTCCATCTCGTAGTGGCCTTCCATTTGCGTCCAACGTGCCGGACGGCGCCGCCCCCGTCCACTGCGGCTCGTCCGGCCTGGCGAAGAGCGTCGTGCCCGGAGGGAAATGCAAGGCGGAGGCCGGCGCACCGATGGCCGTCCGAATCGACTGTCAGCCGACGCTGTATAAGCAGGGGCCGATCAGCGACCAGAACGATCCGGAAGGCTGATCAGCCTTCCCGTCACCGGCCGGACGCCGGGCCGAGTCCGTCGACCGAACCACCGAAGGAAGGGGACCGTGCGGCTCTTCATCGCAATCAGCTTTCCCCAGAGTCTGCGCCAGCGAATGGTCGAGGCAACCGAACCGCTCCGGGAGCAGGGGTTTCCGGTGCGGTGGATCGACCCCGACCAGCTCCACCTCACGCTCAAGTTCCTGGGCGACGTCAAGCGGGAGCGACTCGACGACGTCCGGGGAGTCATGGACGAGGTGGGGTCGGACTTCCGCCCGTTCGAGGTGGGGTTCGAGCGCGTGGGGGCCTTCCCGTCGCTCCGGAGTCCCCGGGTCATCTGGCTCGGCGTCGAGGCCACCATGGAGATGCGGGCGGTGAAGCACGACCTGGAGCACGGTCTGGTGGACATGGGATTCGAGCGCGAGACCCGCGCGTTCCAACCTCACGTCACCCTGGCCCGGGCCGACCAGGACGCCGACGCGGGCGACTTCCGGAAGCTGGAATCGCTCTCCCGGGATGTGGAGATGGACGAGACGCACCGCGTGGCGCAGATCGACCTCATCCAGAGTCACCTGAGGTCGTCCGGAGCCGAGTACGAGCGCATTCACGGCTCGCGCCTCACGGCGGAGTGAAACCATGATTCGCGGCTGGCGGCTCACGATCGTGCTCCTCGTCGTTCTCGTGGGGGGCAGCTTCCTCGTTCCCGGTGCCGGCGGGTCCCCGGACGGCCTGGGCGTCCCGGCTCTCCTCTTTCCGGAGGGCGGGGCCGGCGCAGCGGCCGCCGGCGACGCGGCCGCCCGGGCCGAACGGCGTCTCGACGAGTTCCTCTCCGGGAACAGCCCGGGGGACTCCCTGGTGCTGGACGAGGAAGAGGTGGGGGCGGTCGTCCGCGAGCGACTCCGCGAGCGACTGCCGGCCGGCGTCTCGGACCTCCGGGTGGAGCTGCGCGGCCCCACGGCGGCCGTCTCCGCGAAGATCCGTTTCGGGGAGCTGGAGACGGGCGGACAGGCGTCCGGGAGGCTGAGCCAGTTCCTGGGCGACTCCGCGCGGGTCGAGCTGGAGCTGGAGCCCTCCGTGCCGACACCCGGCAGCGGGCGCTTCACGCTCCTGGGGCTCAGGGCCGGCGGCCTCACCCTGCCCTCGCGCGTTCTCCCCTTCATGCTCTCCCGGCTCGGGGTGCAGTCGCAGGGCGAGGAGCAGCCGGCCGTGACGTTTCCGATCCCCCGGGCGGTCGCCGCCATCGAGGTGGGAGACGGGCGGCTCGTGCTCTCCCGCTCCGGCGGGGGATGACCGCGCCGGGTCCCGAACGACACCCGACCGACGCAGAGACTCGTGCACTGATCTACCGTCCCGTCCACGGACGGACCCACACGACAGGAGGCGATGCCCATGGCTGAGCGGTTCCGCAATCACATCGACGGTGAGTGGCGGGAGCCGGAGTCCGGCGAGTACTTCGAGAGCCGGAACCCGGCGCGACTCGGGGACGTCATCGGCGAGTTCCCGGTCTCCGGCCCCGCGGACGTGGACCGGGCGGTGGAGTCGGCGGCCCGGGGCTTCGAGAAGTGGAGCCAGGTGCCGGCTCCCGAGCGGGGCCTGATCATCCAGCGGGCCGGGAACATCCTCCGGGATCGCAAGGACGAGATCGCCAGGGAGATGACCCGGGAGATGGGCAAGGTCCTGGAGGAGACCCGGGGCGACGTGCAGGAGGCCATCGACACGGCCGACTACGCCGCGGGCGAGGGACGCCGCCTCTTCGGACGGACCACGCCCTCGGAGCTCCCGGACAAGTGGGCGATGAGCTACCGCCGTCCCATCGGGGTCGCCGGCCTCATCACGCCCTTCAACTTCCCGGTGGCCATCCCCAGCTGGAAGATCTTCCCGGCCCTGGTCTGCGGGAACTCCGTCGTCTTCAAGCCCGCCGAGGACGTCCCGCACTGCGGACATCTCTTCGTGGAGGTCCTGCTGGAGGCCGGGGTCCCGGAGGAGTGCGTCCAGCTGGTCCACGGCGGCGAGGAGGCCGGCCGGTCCATCGTCGAGCATCCGGACGTCCCCCTGGTCTCCTTCACCGGATCCACCGAGACCGGGAGCAGGATCGCGGAGACGTGCGGCCGGATGAACAAGCGCCTCTCCCTGGAGATGGGAGGGAAGAACGCGCAGGCGGTGATGCCGGACGCCGACGTCGACCTGGCCATGGACGGCGTCGTCTGGGGCGGCTTCGGGACCACGGGCCAGCGGTGCACGGCCACCAGCCGCCTTCTCCTCCAGCGGGAGATCCACGACGAGTTCGTGGACCGACTGGTGGAGGAGGCCGGCGAGCTGGAGCTCGGTGACGGCCTGGACGAGAGCGTCGACGTCGGGCCGCTGATCAACCAGCAGGCCATGGACAAGGTGAGCCGATACATGGAGATCGCCCGGGACGAGGGGGCGGAGTTCGCCTGCGGCGGGGAGCCCGCCACCGGCGGCGAGCTGGACGACGGCCACTTCTTCCAGCCCACGGTACTCACCGGCGTCGAGCCCGACATGCGGGTGGCCCGCGAGGAGATCTTCGGGCCGGTGGTCTCCGTGATCCCCTTCGACGACCTGGACGAGGCCATCGCGATCAACAACGCCGTGGAGTACGGCCTCTCCTCCGCCATCTACACCGAGGACGTGCGGAGCGCCTACCGGGCCATCGAGGAGATGGACACGGGGATCACGTACGTGAACGCTCCGACGATCGGCGCGGAGGTCCACCTGCCCTTCGGCGGCATGAAGAACACCGGGAACGGACACCGCGAGGGCGGGTGGGAAGTGTACGAGTTCTACACGGAGACCAAGGTGGGCTACGTGGACTACAGCGGCCGGCTCCAGCGGGCACAGATCGACGTCGACTGGGAGTGAGAGCGGGCGTCTCCCGGTCCCGTGAGGGGTCGATGATCGGAGGCGCTACGCTCTCCAGTCCCGACCGGGACGGCACCCGGCGGGGAGGCCCCGCTCCCGTCCGGGGGCTCCATCCTCGAACCACGGCGGACAGATGAGCGAGCGAAGCACGAGTCGAGACGACGCGCAGGGCGAGATGAGCCTGGGGCGCTGGGCCTGGGAGTGGACGAAGTCCCTGGCGGTGGCGTTCGTCCTCTATTTCGTCCTCAAGATCTTCGTGATCGCGGCCTTCCAGATCCCCACCGGCTCCATGGAGGACACCCTGCTGGTCGGGGACTACCTGCTGGTCAACAAGGCCGTCTACGGCGCGGAGATCCCGGCCACCGACATCCACATGCCGAGCTTCGACCGGCCGGAGTTCGGGGAGATCGTGGTCTTCGAGCCGCCTCCCGCGGCGGGTCAGCCGTCGGGGACGAACTACGTGAAGCGCGTCGTCGGGCTCCCCGGCGACACGCTGGCCATGCGGGACGGCCAGATGTACCGGAACGGGGAGCGGGTCCGGGAGCCGTACGCGCAGCACTCGCGGCCGGAGACGGACCCCGGCAGCCCGTCCTTCTCCTGGCAGCGCGCCCATCTCGTCGGCGACTCGGCCCGGTCCGGCGAGTACCGCCCGACCCGGGACAACTGGGGCCCGCTGCGGGTGCCGGACGGAAACTACTTCGTGATGGGGGACAACCGGGACAATTCGGAGGACTCCCGGTACTGGGGGTTCGTGCCGTGGGAATCGATCCAGGGCGACCCCCTCTTCATCTACTACTCGTACGACCGCGAGCGGATGGTGCCGTTTCCGTGGATCACGGAGATCCGGTGGGGGAGGCTGTTCGCGGGCATCCACTGAACGCCAGGACCGGGGAGGGATCCGGCCCGGCGGCCGGGCGTCCCGGGAGGAGGGGGGACGGATGAGCGGCGGTAGCGGGGGAACTCCGGAGCAGAGCCTGGCCCTCTATCTGAGGGAGATCGGTCGGCGCACCGTTCCCACGCGGGACGAGGAGGCACGGCTCGCCCGGCGCATCCACGACGGAGACGAGGAGGCGCTGGAGGAGCTGGTGAGCCGGAATCTCCGGTTCGTCGTCTCGGTGGCCCGCCGGTACCGGGGACGCGGGCTGTCGCTGTCCGACCTGGTCAACGAAGGCAACATGGGCATGATCCGGGCGGCCCGGCGCTTCGACGGCGAGCGCGGCGTCCGGTTCGTCACCTACGCGGCGTGGTGGATCCGGCAGTCGATCCTGGAGGCGCTGTCCCGGCAGAGCGGCGCGGCCAGAGCGCCGCGGCCGTCGGAGACGGCGCTGCGGCCGGGGGCCCGCCTCTCCCTGGACGCTGACGAGCCCGGAGGCGGTTCCCTGGCGGAGCGGACTCCTGATCCCGGGGCCGAGGCGCCGGACGCCCCGGTTCATCGGCGCGCCCTGGAGCGTGCCGTCGCGCGGAGCCTGGCGTCGCTCCCGGAGCGGGAGGCCGAGGTCCTGCGCCTCCGCTTCGGCCTCGGAGGCAGCGAGCCCCGGACCCTGGGCGAGATCGCCGAGCGGCTCTCCGTCTCCCGGACACGGGTCCGGCAGCTCCGGGATCAGGCCCTGCGCAGACTCCGCTCGGGAAGCGCGGGCATGGTTCTCGCAACCTTCTTCGACTGACGCCGCGAGGGGTTCCCGACCGTCCTGCACGGCTGCCGGGAGGACGGCACCGTGACGGCGACGGACGGGACGCGGCGAGGCTGTTCTGCGCGGCCTATTTTGTTGACAGCCGGGTGGAGCCCGGGTAAGTTGCCCGGCTCCAGAGAGCGTACTCCAACTGCCCGCACGGCGGGCGGTTCCTCGCTTCGGCGTCGGCTCCGCTGGACTCCCCCCGGATCCTGCATGGAGTCGACGCCGTTCGCACGACTGAGAGCCCTGAGTCCAGCATGAAGACGTATACGGTCAAGCAGGACGACATCGAGCGCGAGTGGTGGGTCGTGGATGCCCGCGACCAGGTACTCGGGCGCCTCGCGAGCAAGGTGGCCCGGGTCCTGCGTGGCAAGCACAAGCCCATCTACTCCGACCACCTGGACGTCGGCGACCACGTGATCGTGGTCAACGCCGGAGAGGTCCGGGTGACCGGGGGCAAGGAGACGTACAAGACGTATTTCCGCCACAGCGGTTTCATGGGCGGAGACAAGCACATCACGCTCGAGCGGATGCGGGAAGAGCATCCGGAGCGGCTGGTGGAGCTGGCCGTGAAGGGCATGATGCCCAAGACGAACCTGGGCCGGAAGATGCGCCGGAAGCTCAAGGTGTACGAGGGACCGGAGCATCCGCACGAGGCCCAGCAGCCCAAGCCGCTCGAGCTGTAACAGAACCAGGGGAAGCATCGTCGTGGAGGACACGGAGAGCATTCAGACGGTCGGACGCCGGAAGGAAGCGGTCGCCCGGGTGATCATGAGGTCGGGCGACGGCGAGTGGGAGGTCAACGGTCAGGCGGTGAGCGATCACTTCCCGCTCCTCCGGCACCAGCAGGCCATCGAGCGTCCCCTCAAGGTGGTCGAGAGCGAGGGGATCTACGACATCCAGCTCAACGTCAACGGCGGCGGCCTGACGGGTCAGGCGGAGGCGGCCCAGCTGGGCATCGCCCGGGCCCTGGTCGAAGCCGACGAGGACAACCGGAAGCCGCTTCGCGACGAGGGGCTCCTGACGCGGGACCCGCGTACCGTGGAGCGCAAGAAGCCGGGCCAGCCCAAGGCACGGAAGAAGTCTCAGTTCTCGAAGCGCTGATCAGACACGGTCGCCGAGGCGGGACGCGAGCTCGACCCCGCGACGCGAGAGAGAACGATCACCGAAATATCAGGGAAGCGAACGCTGCATGGCTGACGTAGGCCTCAAAGACTTGCTCCAGGCGGGGGTCCACTTCGGGCACCAGACCCACCGGTGGAACCCGAAGATGCGGAAGTACATCTTCGCGGAGCGGGGCGGCATCTATCTGATCGACCTCCAGAAGACCCTCCAGAAGCTGCAGGAGGCCCGGGAGGTCATCCAGGAGAAGATCGACCAGGGCGAGTCCGTCCTCTTCGTCTGCACGAAGCCCCAGCTCGCCGACCTGGTCCGCAAGGAGGCGGAGCGCTGCGACTCCTTCCACGTCACGGAGCGCTGGGTGGGCGGGATGCTCACCAACTGGCAGACCATCAGCGGCAACATCGACCGGCTCAAGGAGCTGGAGCGCGGCCTGGAGGAGGGCGCCTACGACCACTACACGAAGAAGGAGCAGCTCCTCCTGGACCGCGAGCGCCAGAAGCTCGAGCGCTATCTCGCGGGCATCAAGCAGATGAACGACCTCCCGGGCGTCGTCTACATCGTCGACGCCAAGAAGGAGGAGATCGCCGTGAAGGAGGCCAACCGCCTGGATATCCCGGTGGTGGCCATCGCCGACACCAACGCGGACCCGGACATGATCGACGTGCCCATTCCGGGCAACGACGACGCGATCAGCTCCGTGTCCGTCATCACGAAGGCCATCGCCGACACGGTGCAGGCCGCCCGGGGCGAGGCCCCGGCCGCGGCGACCGCCGAGGGCGAGGTCTACACCTACTCCTCGGACGCGGGTCAGACCACGGAGACCGCGGGCGCCGACGAGGAGCGGTCGCGGCCGAAGCGGAAGCCGCGCCCCGAGGTGATCGCCCAGCGGCGCCAGGAGGCCGAGCAGGCCGGCGAAGGCGAGGCGATCGACGCCGAGGCCGCCGAGGCGGAGGCCGAGCTGGACGCCGAGCCCACCACCGAGGCCCCGGACGAGGCCCCGGCGGGCGAGGCCAGCGACGAGCCCGAGGCCGCCGCCGGCGACGAGGGCGACGGGGAAGCCGCCGACGAGGGCGGGCAGGAAGAGGAGGAGAAGGAGGAAGTGGCCTCCTCCTAGACCCCGAACGGCGGGGGACGGCGGGCCGTCGCGGAAGGCCCTTTCCGGGAGGCCCGCGGGGCCGGACCCGGAGAACGCTCCGCACGGATCGGCGGGGCGGGCCGGCCTTTCGGCTGGCCTTTTTTTTTGGCCGGACCCGCGTCTACCGGATCCCGAACCCGGGCAGCCGGCGGACGGGGGATTCCCCGGACGCGACACGCGAGACACCTGAAGACAGACGAGAGCGGACACAGACACCAGAGAGAAGACCATGGCCGAGATCACTGCATCGGCGGTGAAGTCCCTGCGCGAGCGGACGGGCGCCGGGATGATGGACTGCAAGCGCGCACTCGAGGAGACCGGCGGCGACGAGGAGGAGGCCATCGACCTCCTCCGTCAGCAGGGAGCGGCGCAGGCCGCCAAGCGCGCCGGCAAGGAGACCACCGAGGGCACGGTGGAGATCGCCGGAGGCGACGACGAGCCGGCGTCGATGGTCGAGGTCACCTGTGAGACCGACTTCGTGGCGAAGAACGACGACTTCGTCGACTTCGCCCGGCGCGCCGCGCGGGTGGCCCTGGACGCCGACGCCCCCGACGGCGAGGTCCGGGAGGGCGACGAGCTGCTGGACCTCCCGGCCGACGACCCGCTCCGCGAGGAGCTGAACGAGCTGCGGGCCGCCATCGGCGAGGCCATCGGCCTGAGCCGGTTCGTCCGGATGGAGCCGGCCGGCGGAAGCGTGATCGGACAGTACGTGCACTTCGGGAACAAGATCGGCGCGATCGTCGAGGTCGGCGACGCAGCCGGCGAGGACGGGGCCGCCGACCTGGCCCGGGAGCTGGCCATGCACATCGCCGCCACCGATCCCATCGGTGTCGGGCGCGAGGACATTCCCGAGGAGGAGCGCGAGCGGGAGCGGAAGGTGCTCCGCGAGCAGGCCCTCGAGCAGGACAAGCCGCCGGAGATCGTCGACAAGATCGTCGAGGGCCGGATGCGGAAGTTCTTCGAGCAGAACACCCTGCTGGAGCAGGGATTCGTCAAGGATTCCGACGTCTCGGTGGCGGACCTGATCGAGGAGCGCGTCCCGGGCGCCACGGTGCGTCGGTTCGTCCGCTTCGAGATCGGAAGCTGAGCCGTGGGAGAGGAACCGGGGCTGAAGTATCCGCGGGCGCTGGTCAAGATCTCCGGCGAGGCGCTGGCCGGGGACCAGGGCTTCGGCATCGACCCGCCGGCCATCGAGGAGCTGAGCCGCGAGATCCGCAAGGTGCACGACACAGGGGCCGAGCTCGGCCTCGTGGTCGGCGGCGGCAACATCGTCCGCGGCACGTCGGCCAGCGAGCAGGGCATGGACCGGGTGTCCGCCGACTACATGGGGATGCTCGCCACCGTCATCAACGCGCTGGCGCTCCAGGACATGCTGGAGCGGTTCGACCTCCCCACGAGGGTGATGACCGCCATCCACATGGACGAGGTGGCGGAGCCCTACATTCGGCGACGCGCCATGCGGCACCTGGAGAAGGGCCGCGTGGTCATTTTCGCCGCGGGGACGGGCAACCCCTACTTTTCGACCGACACCGCGGGCGTGCTCCGCGGGATCGAGATGGACGCGGACGTGATCCTCAAGGCGACCAAGGTCGACGGCGTCTTCACGGCCGACCCCGACACGGATCCCGATGCGACCTTCATCCCGCGGATCTCGTACCTGGAAGTCATGACCCGCGAGCTGGAGGTCATGGACGCCGCGGCCATCTCGCTCTGCAAGGAGAACGGGCTGCCGGTGATCGTGCTGAACATCCGGAAGGCGGGTGCCATCCTGTCGGCCCTGGAGGGCGACGAGGTGGGAACCCTGGTGGCCGCCTGACGACGGACGCCGGCGGACGACGACCGATCGGCTGATCACGAACGGCGGGAGGAGACATGTCGACCGACGTGCTCGAGCGAGCCGAGAAGAAGATGGACAAGACGGTGCAGAGCACCCGGAAGGAGTTCTCGTCGGTGCGGACCGGCAAGGCCAGCCCCGCCCTGCTGGACACCGTCAGCGTCGAGGCGTACGGCTCCAGCGTCCCGCTGAACCAGGTGGCCAACGTCAGCGCCCCGGACACCGACATGCTGCTGGTCCAGCCCTACGACGGCAGCATCGCCGGTGACATCGCCAGCGCGATCCGGACCGCCGACCTGGGCCTGAACCCCAGCGTCGACGGGAACGTGGTCCGGGTTCCGGTGCCGCCGCTCTCGGAGGAGCGGCGCAAGGAGATGGTGAAGGTGCTCCAGCGCATGGCCGAAGAGGGACGGGTCGCGGTGCGCCAGATCCGCCAGGACGCGAAGAACGAGCTCCAGTCCCTGGAGCGGGAGGGCGAGATCTCGGAGGACCAGTACCACCGCCGTCTCGAGACCCTGCAGGAGCTCACCGACGAGCACACCGGCACCATCGACAGCATGCTGGAGAAGAAGGAAGACGAAGTGATGGAG
This sequence comes from Candidatus Caribbeanibacter nitroreducens, assembly GCA_947581645.1. Classification (GTDB taxonomy): domain Bacteria; phylum Gemmatimonadota; class Gemmatimonadetes; order Palauibacterales; family Palauibacteraceae; genus Caribbeanibacter; species Caribbeanibacter nitroreducens. Next base: position 55,745 of record CANPVF010000142.1, read on the forward strand.
GTATAGGCCGATGGCCGAGGAGACGAGGCCGGAGGGTGAGGCCGCCGGTTCGGCCCAGAGCGGTGAGAGCGGCGAGGCCGACGGGAGCACCTCGCCGTATCGCGGCGACAGCAGCGACTACGACGAGGAGATCTACCCCCGGAGCTACCGGACGCCGGGACGGATCAACCTGAAGAAGGCGATGCGCGAGTACGTCCGCGGCCACGACCGCGGGTGGGATCAGGAGACGAAGTCGCGGATGGCCGAGGAGTCGCTGGAGGCCGAGGAGTCGGACGAGGGCTATCTCGGGCCCGGCCAGGCGGTGGCCAGCGGCGAGCTGACGCTCCGCGTCGGCGGCGAGACGTCGACCGAGGCGGCCCGGGACTCGACGGCTCACGACGAGGACGAGGGACGCCCGCGCTTCGGGGTCGGCGTGCCCGAGACCCTGAAGTACCATCGCGGCGCCGACACCTGGCGAGACCGTGTCCGGGAGCTGATCCACGGCGCCGTTCAGGAGGGCCCGGACGACGAGCAGGGGTAGTCCCCCCGTCGATCTCGCCACCCGCTTCGCCCGTCACCTCGACCGGGAGCCGGAGCTCCTGCCCGCCGGCTCGCGCGTCCTGGTCGCCTTCTCCGGCGGCCCCGATTCCACCGCCCTCCTCGACCTCCTTCGCCGATCCGCCGGTGCCCGGGACCTGAGCCTCCTGGCCGCCCACTTCGACCACGCCGTCCGTCCGGAGAGCCGGGAGGAGGCCCGCCGGGTGGCGGAGCGCGCGCGGAAGATGGGGGTCGAGGTCCGGGTCGGCCGGGCGGAGGAGGGAGGCGGCTCGGGCCACGACGAGCTCCGGAGGCGGCGCTATCGCTTCCTGCGCCGAACCGCCCGGGAGGTCGGGGCCGATCGCATCGCCACCGGCCACCAGGCCGACGACCAGGCCGAGACGGTCCTCTTCCGGCTCCTCCGCGGTACGGGCCTTCGTGGCCTCGCCGGCATTCCCGGGCGCCGCGACGACATCGTCCGTCCCCTCCTCCCGTTCCGGGAGCGGGATCTCCTGGACTACCTGGAGGCACGCGGACTCCCGTGGAGCCGGGATCCGGCCAACCGGGATCCGACCTACGCCCGCTCCCGCATCCGACACGAGCTGCTGCCCGCACTCGAGCGGACCTGGGAGGAGGACCCCGTGGAGCGGCTGCTCCGCCTCGGCCGGGCGGCGCGCGACGCCGACGAGCGGATGGAGCGGCTCACGGGGAGCGTGCTGGAGCTGTGCGCCCGGGACGCGGCCGGGCCGTTCCGCGTCCCGGAACTCACCGCCGACCGGCGGGAGGAGAGCCGGGTCCGGCTGGCCCGCCGGCCGCTGCTGGCGGCGGGGCGGGAGCTGCAGGCCCGTGCCCTCCGGCGCCTGGCGCGGTCGATGGGGGAGCGGCTCACCCGCGGGGGAACCGCCGAGGGCGTGGAGTTTATCAACGCCGGCCGAAGCGGCGGTCGGGTCCAGCTCGGCGGCGGGCTGGAGCTCTGGAGGGAGTTCGACACTGTCTGGATCGGCCCCGCCGACCCGCCGATGGACGACCGCCCGCTGGAGGTGGACGCCTCCACGCCGGGGACAGGACGCCTCCGCGCCGGAGGACGCCGGTACAGGGTCGCCTGGGGCCCCGGCGACGAGCCGCGTTCGTCTCCTCACTCCCTGGCGATTCCGCGGGAGATCCGTCAGCTTTCCCTCACCCTCCGGGGATGGAGGGACGGGGACCGGATCGACCTCCCCGGCGGACGCATCAAGCTCAAAGAGCTCTTCAACCGCAGGCGCGTTCCGCGCAGCGAGCGACCCCGGCTCCCCCTCCTGGTGGCCGGTCGAGCCGACGTGCTCTGGGTACCCGGCATCGAGGACGCGCTGCACGACGAGCCGACCGACGAGGACTGGTGGATCGGAGTGACGGGATGACGGACGCTCAGGAAACGGCCAAGTACGAGCAGGTGATGCCCCGCACCGGGGGACGCGACCTGCGGCGGATCGTCTATACCGCGGACGAGATCGCCAGCCAGGTCCGCCGGATGGGCGAGGAGATCACCGATCACTATCCGGAGGACGAGGGCCTGCTGGTGCTGGGGCTCCTGAAGGGATCGTTCATCTTCCTGGGTGACCTGGTGCGTCACATCTCCCGCCCCCTGCACGTGGACTTCCTGGTGGCCTCGAGCTACGTGGGGACCGAGTCCACCGGCGACGTGGATCTCCTGTACGACCCGACGGCTCCCATCGAAGGGAGGCACGTGGTCCTGGTGGAGGACATCGTCGACACCGGGACGACGATCAACCAGACCGGAGACGCGCTGCGGGAGCGGGGCCCGGCCTCGCTCGAGGTCTGCACGCTTCTCCACAAGCACGAGGCCGACGACCTCCGCTACGAGCCGAGGTGGATCGGGTTCGACGCGCCGTCGGACTTCCTGGTGGGCTACGGGCTCGACCACGCCGAGGACTTCCGGCATCTTCCCTTCATCGCCAGCATCTAGGGCTTCCCCAGGGACGCATGGAGCCGAAGAGAGACGTCCCCCCTCCCGGTGACCAGGACCGAGGCCGGTGGAGCGGCCTGCTGAGGACCCTCGCCTTCTGGGCGCTCATCGTCTTCCTCCCCCTGACCGTCTTCCAGGTCATGGAAGGGGGGCGCACGTCGTCGACGGAGCTCTCCTACACCCGCTTCCGCCAGCAGGTGAACGAGGGCAACGTCGCCACTGTGACGATCCGCGACGCGCGCGAGGTGTCGGGCGAGCTGCGTCGCCCGGTGACCATGGACGGGACGGAGTCCGCCCGGTTCAGCACCCGGCTCCCGGCCGACGCGGACCCGGAGCTGCTGGACCGGCTCGTCTCCGACGGCGTCGAGGTCCGGGCCGAGGAGTCCGGCGGGACCTGGGTGAACATCCTGATCACGGCCCTCCCCTGGATCCTGATCATCGGGCTGTGGGTGTTCTTCATCCGACAGATGCAGGGAGGCGGGAGCCGGGCGCTGAGCTTCGGGAAGTCCAGCGCGGAGCTGCTCACCGCCGACACGCCGGAGGTGACCTTCGCCGACGTGGCCGGCGCCGACGAGGCGAAGACGGAGCTGCAGGAGATCGTCGAGTTCCTGAAGGCGCCGGAGAAGTTCAGCCGGCTGGGCGGGCGCCTCCCGAAGGGCGTGCTGCTGCTCGGCCCCCCGGGGACCGGCAAGACGCTCATGGCCCGTGCGGTGGCCGGCGAGGCCGGGGTCCCCTTCCTCTCCATCTCGGGGTCGGACTTCGTGGAGATGTTCGTGGGCGTGGGAGCGAGCCGCGTCCGGGATCTCTTCGAGCAGGGGAAGTCCCACGCCCCGTGCATCATCTTCATCGACGAGATCGACGCCGTGGGCCGACACCGCGGCGCCGGGCTGGGCGGGGGGCACGACGAGCGGGAGCAGACCCTGAACCAGCTCCTGGTCGAGATGGACGGCTTCGAGTCGAACGAGGGGGTCATCCTCCTGGCCGCCACGAACCGCCCGGACGTCCTGGACCCGGCTCTCCTGCGGCCGGGGCGCTTCGACCGCCAGGTCGTGATGGACAGCCCGGACGTGCGCGGGCGGGAGGAGATCCTCGGCGTGCACACCCGTGACATCCCGCTGGCCGAGGACGTGGACCTGGGGGTCCTGGCGCGGGCCACGCCGGGCCTCTCGGGGGCCGACCTCGAGAACATCGTGAACGAGGCCGCGTTGCTGGCCGCCCGGAAGGACCGGGACCGCGTCTACATGCAGGACATGGAGGCCGCGAAGGACAAGGTGATGCTTGGGGCCGAGCGCAAGAGCCTCGTGATCTCCGAGGAGGAGCGGCGGGTGACGGCCTACCACGAGGCGGGGCACGCCGTGGTCGCCCTGCGGGTGCCCGGGCTGGATCCGGTCCACAAGGTCACCATCGTCCCCCGCGGCCGGGCCCTGGGCCTCACCGCCTCCCTCCCGCAGGAGGACCGGCACAACTACACGCGGGAGTGGCTCGAGGGGCAGGTCACCATGCTCTTCGGCGGACGGGTGGCCGAGGAGATGCTCTTCGGGCCCCAGAAGGTCACCACCGGCGCCGGCAACGACATCGAGCGGGCCACGGCCATCGCCCGGCGCATGGTGACGGAGTTCGGCATGTCGGACGAGATCGGCCCCATGGCCGTGGGGGAGCGCGAGGAGGAAGTGTTCCTGGGCAAGGAGATCGGGCACCGCTACGAGGTGAGCGAGCGGACGTCCGAGCTCGTGGACGCCGAGGTGAAGGCCATCCTGGATCGGGCCTACGACACCTGCGAGCGGGTGCTCACGGAGCACCGGGAGCTGCTGGAGGCCATCGCCGAGGCCCTCCTGCAGAGGGAGACGCTGGACGGGGAGCAGGTCCAGCGGCTCGCCGAGGGTGAGGAGCTCGGGCCACCGCCGGAGCCGCCGGTGGAGGCCAGCCGGCCCGCCGACGCCGGGGCGCGCGACGGCGCGACCGGGTCCGGCCGGGACCGGCCCGAGGAGAGCGGAGGAGGGGAGCCGTCGCCCGCCCTGGCGTGACCCGCTCTCCGCCGGAGCGGTCGGACGGGTCCGTCCGGCGCCGGTGGAGCGTCCGCGGCGGCAGCGTGTCGCTGGACCGGCCCGTGGTGATGGGGGTCGTGAACGTGACACCGGATTCCTTCTCCGACGGCGGCCGTCACCTGGATCCCGGCGACGCCGCGTCCCGGGCCCGCGGCCTGGTGGAGCAGGGGGCCGACCTCCTGGACGTGGGGGCGGAGTCCACCCGACCCGGGGCGGAGCCGGTACCCACCGACGAGGAGTGGCGGCGACTGGAGCCGGTCCTGGAGCGGATCACCGAGCTCCCGGTGCCGATCTCCGTGGACACGCGGCGGGTGGCCACGGCACGTCGGGCGCTGGAAGCCGGCGCCGCCATCGTGAACGACGTCTCCGGGCTGTCGAGCGACCCCGCGCTGGCGGGACTGGTCGCCGAGACCGGGGCCGGACTGGTGCTCATGCACATGCGGGGCACGCCGCGGGACATGCAGGACGACACCGAGTACGACGACCTGGTGGGCGAGGTCCTGGAGGCGCTCAAGAGGTCCGTGGGCCGGGCGCGGTCGGCGGGCTGCTCGGCCGAGCAGCTGGTCGTGGACCCGGGGATCGGCTTCGGGAAATCGGCCGGCGGGAGCCTGCGCCTGCTGGCCCGGGCCGGCACGTTCAGTCGGGCCGGAGGCCCGGTGATGGTGGGCCCGTCGCGGAAGTCCTTCATCGGCGAGACCCTCGGTCTGCCGCTGGACGAGCGGGTGGAAGCCACGGCCTCGGCCTGCGTGATGGCGCTGGAGCGCGGGGCACGGCTGTTTCGCGTCCACGACGTGAAGGCCGTGCGCCGGGCCCTGGACATGGCCGCCGCGATCCGCGCCGCCGACCGTCCGGCCGGGTCGAGGGAGCCCGAGTCGGAAGAGAGGAGCGGCTAGCCCATGGACGCCATCCTCGACTACCTGAATTTCCTGCGCCCGGGTCTCAAGGACCTGCTCGAGATCGTCCTGGTGGCGTATCTCATCTACCGGATCCTCCTGCTGTGGACCGGCACCCGGGCCTTCCAGATCCTGGCCGGACTCGTCCTGCTCGTGGCGGGATACGCCGGCGCGAGCTTCCTGGATCTGCAGCTCATCACCTACATCCTGTCGCAGGTGTTCACCTACGGCGCCTTCGCCCTGATCGTGGTCTTCCAGCCGGAGCTCCGGAACGCCCTGGCGCAGCTCGGCCGGAGCCGCCTGTGGAAGGTGTTCGCCGAGATGGAGGAGAGCGAGGTCGCCGAGGTGATCGTTCAGGCCGCCGAGCGGCTGCAGCGGGCGAAGATCGGCGGAATCATCGCTGTCGAGCGGGAAGTGGGGCTGGGCGAGTACATCGAGTCGGGCACCGAGGTGCACGCCGACGTCTCGGCGGAGCTCCTGACCACCATCTTCACCCCCTACTCGCCGCTCCACGACGGCGCGGTGATCGTCCAGGGAGACCAGCTGGCCGCCGCGGGGTGCATCCTCCCGCTCACGCAGTTCCCGGTGGCGGACAAGTCGCTGGGAACGCGGCACAGGGCGGGACTCGGCCTCTCCGAGGAGACCGACGCCGTGGTGGTCATCATCTCCGAGGAGACGAGCCAGATCTCGGTGGCCCACCGCGGTCACCTGCGCCGCGACGTCTCGCCGGACGAGCTGCGGGAGATCCTCGCCACGGAGGGGGCCGAGACCTTCGGAGCTGCCCTCAGCGGGGCCTCGGGCTCCGGCGGAGCGGCGGTCGAGGAGCCCACGGCCGAGGCCGTGGGCTCGACGGAGGGCAACTGACGCCGGGGCACCGGGTACGGTTCGCCCGGGCGATGTACACGACGACGTCGACGGAACGGGCCACGACGGGTGTCCACACTCGTTGACGCCCCGTGAGCCGGCGCATAGAATGTCGAGGCTGATTCGCGGGAACGATCACAGTCGCGGGAGGCACGTTGCAAAGCGATCTCAGCTACCAGCTGTTGACGCTGTTTCGGGACGGCGGGTTCATGATGTATCCGCTGATCCTGTGTTCGCTGCTCGGTCTCGGTGTGATGATCGCCAAGGCATGGACGCTCTGGGTGGCCCATCAGGAGAGCGAGGGCCTCCTTGAGGAGGTCGAGGAGCTGAGCCGGCGGGGGAACCTGGAGGAGGCCATCGAGGTGGCCGAGGAGACCCGGGGACCCGTGGCGGCCATCCTCCTCTCGGGCCTGCGACGGCTCAGGGAGGAGGGCCACACGGGCAGGGACGTCCAGGTGGCCATCAACTCCACCGGGAACATCGAGCTGGACTTCCTCGAGCGCGGGATGACGGTGCTGGCCACCATCGCCAACGTGGCGCCCATGCTGGGCTTTCTGGGCACCGTGATCGGGATGATCGAGGCCTTCGCCGCCATCGAGCAGGCGGGCCAGGTGGACCCTTCGCTGGTCGCCGGCGGTATTAAGGTTGCACTCATCACGACCGCGGCCGGCCTGACGATCGCGGTTCCGGTGCATATCGCGTACAACTTCTTTGTATCGCGAGTCGACATGCTGATCGAAGACATGGAGGAGGGCACCCAGGCGGTGCTCGACCTCGTCTGGGAGCTGGAGCACGGCGAAGAGTCGACCGCTGCCAGCAACCCGGGCTCGTCGACCGACCAGAGCTAGACAGAGGAGACGAACACGATGCCGCTTCTGGATCGGAACTCAGGGGTCGAGGACGAGATCCCCACGGCGGGACTGGCGGACATCGCCTTCCTGCTGCTGATCTTCTTCCTGACGACGACGGTGTTCAACGAGGAGAAGGGACTCCAGATCGTCCTGCCCGAGCAGCAGAAGGAGCAGGAGGTCCCCTCCGAGAACATCATGTTCCTGATCGTTCAGCCGAACGGGCAGGTCGTCATCCAGCGGGGTGAGTCCGAGCAGACCCAGACCGTGCCCTACAATCGCGTCGAGGGCATCCTGCGACAGGAGCTCGCGGCCAACCCGAAGCTGATCGCGGCCGTACAGACCACGCCCAACGCGCCGTACCGTCACATGGTCAACGTGCTGGACGAGGTCAAGAGCGCCGGCGCTGAGCGCGTTTCGCTGCAGATGAAGGAGCAGTAACCGATGGCTGGAAGAGACTCCGGATTCGACCGCAGCTCGGAGAGCGAAGGGGAGATCCCCACGGCGGGACTGGCGGACATCGCCTTCCTGCTGCTGATCTTCTTCATGGTGACGACGGTCTTCCGCCGCGACCAGAAGCAGGAAATCCGGTGGGTCGAGGCCGAGGCCACGAAGAAGATCGATGAGAAGAGGAAGAACATCCTCCACGTCTGGGTGGACGTGAACGGGAACATCTTCATCAACGACAAGAACATCCCGGTGGACAAGGTGGCGGGCATCGTCCGCCCCATCTACGCGGAGAACCGCGAGCTGGTGGTGGCGATCCGCGCCGACCAGGAGATCCCATACTCCAAGATCGACGCCATCCAGAAGCAGCTGCAGGCTGCCGGGGCGGTGCGAGTCACGTTCGCCACCCGCCTCGAACAGCAAGTGACCCGGCCCAGGAGGTAGACCATGACACCCGAGGAGCCACGCCAGCGCGACGAGGGCCGAAGGGGCATCGCCCAGACGGCCAACGACGAGTTCAAGAACAACTACGCGAGCTGGTTCGCGGGAGGGCTTATCTTCGCCGTCCTCGCCCACTTCGCGCTCTTCGAGCTCTTCCCGCAGTTCCGGGCGGCGGACATCGGGACGAAGTCGAAGGCCATGGAGACCGTCGATCTCCCGCCGCAGGTGGAGATCCCTCCGCCCCCGGAGCAGATCGCCCGTCCGGCGACGCCGAAGGTCTCCACCGCCGATGTGAGCGAGGACGTGACCATCAGCGAGACGACCTTCGAGAGCAACCCGGCTGAGGATCTTCCCCCACCTCCGAGCGGTGAGGGAAGCCAGAAGTCGGATCGACCCTCCTTCATCCCGTACGACGTGGCGCCCGAGCTGAAGAACGGCCGGGACGTTCAGTCGTACCTGCAGCGGGTGTACCCGCCGTCGCTCAAGTCGTCGGGTATCGGTGGAACCGTCGTGCTCTGGATCTTCGTGAACAAGGAGGGTCAGGTGCAGAAGGCCCGGGTCCAGAAGAGCAGCGGGTACGACGCCCTCGACCAGGCCGCCAAGAAGGTGGCCGACCAGATGGTCTTCAGCCCGGCCATGAACCGGGACAAGAAGACGGCCGTCTGGGTCCAGCAGAGGGTCCAGTTCCAGGTGAAGTAGCGCGAGGCGGGCGGACCGTCTCCGTACCGACGGACGGTTCGACGCCCGCCCTCCGCGTTCCAGCGAGACGCGAGGAGCCCGACGGCACCTCGTGAGTCCTTCTGCGACCTGTCAAGGAGCCGCTCGAGGCGTTCCGCCCCGGGCGGCTCCTGTTTGTTTGTGACCGGACCGACGGCCCCGCCGGACCACGTCTGCCGGCGGACCGTCCCGGCGATTCCGGAGAGCTGCGTCCCATCGACCCGAGAGAGATCGTGGCCGACGTGATCCCTGGCGAGCGACTGGAGCGAGTTCGGAACGACGTCCGGGAGGCCGCGGAGCGGTCCGGTCGGGACCCCGATGCTGTCGAGATCCTGCCCGTGACGAAGGGACATCCGGCGTCGGTGGTCCGCGCCGTGGCGGAGACGGATCTGGGACGCGTGGCGGAGAACCGGGTGGGCGAGGCGGAGGAGAAGCTGGAGGAAGTCGGCCGGCTGGGGCTCGAGTGGCACATGGTGGGCCACCTGCAGCGGAACAAGGCGGCCCGGGCGGTGCAGGTCTTCGACGTGATCGAGTCCGTCGATTCCCGCCGCCTGGCGCGCAAGCTGGACCGTGAGGCCCGGAAGGCCGGGCGAGAGCACCTGGAAGTGCTCTGTCAGGTCAACACCTCGGGGGAGGAGTCCAAGGGAGGCTTTCCGGTGGCGGAGGACGAGGAGGAAGCACTGGCCGGCGTGGCGGAGGTGTGTGAACAGGAGCGCCTCCACGTTCGCGGGCTGATGACCATGGCGCCCCTCACCGACGAGGAGTCGGTCCTGCGGGAGACCTTTCGGGTCTGTCGTCGCTTCGGACGACGTTGCGGCCAGGAAATCGTCGGCTTCGAGAGCGACGTGCTCTCCATGGGGATGAGCAACGACTTCGAGATCGCGGTGGAGGAGGGGAGCACCCGCCTCCGCCTCGGGACGGCACTGCTCGGCGAGCGTCCATAGACGTCGGCCCGGACGACGGGAGGTCCGGGTCGACGTCCACGAGTCCGATCACGGAGGGAGAGACCGATGATCGATCTGACGCCGGTGGAGGTCCGGAAGAAGGCGGACGACTTCGACCGCGGCTTCCGAGGCTACGAGCCGGACCAGGTGAAGAACTACCTGGAGATGGTGGCGGACCGGCTGGAGGACATCCAGGAGCACAACCGCAAGCTCGAGGAGCAGGTCGAGCATCTCCGGGAGGAGCTCGAGCGCTTCGAGGAGCGCGAGGAAGCCCTCAACGACGCACTCCTGACCGCACAGGAGCTCCGGGAGGAGTCGCGGGCCCAGGCCGAGCGCGAGGCATCGCTCACCCTGCGCGAAGCTGAGGCGAAGGCCGAGGCCATCGAGCAGGAGGCGGAGCGGACTCTGGATTCGGCCCGGGACAAGCTGGACGAGCTCAAGTCCCGGCGGGCCCATTTCCTCCGCTCGTTCCGTGCGCTGCTGGAGGGATACCTCTCCGAGGTCGAGCTGGAGCAGAGCCGACTGCGGGAGAACGAGGAGCAGATCCCGCCGGCCGAGGAGATCGCCGCCGACCCCGATCCGGAGCCGCCGGCCGTGGAGCCGGACGCCTACGGGGCTGCGGAGGAGGGCGAGGACGGCACCGACCCGGTGGGCGAGGTCCGCGAAGCCGTCCCGACCCCGTCGGACGCACCCGAGAACGAGGAAGAGGAGACCACGTCCGGGGACGAGGGGAACGGGGAGGACCGGGAGCAGACGTGACCGGGGACGGGAGCCGAGTCATGGAGCGCGTCCGCCGGGCCGTCGACCGGATTCGGCGTGAGGGCGCTCCGGCGCCGGAGTGGGCCGTCGTCCTGGGGACGGGCCTCGGCGCCCTCGGGGACGAGATCGACGTGGAGGCCACCGTCCCGTACGGGGCGATCCCGGACTTTCCGCCGGCCACGGTGGAGGAGCACGAGGGGCGGCTGTTGCTGGGGTCGATCGGGGGACGGAGCGTCGCGGCCATGAGCGGACGCTATCACCGCTACGAGGGTCACACCCTCGGAGAGGTGACGTTCCCGATCCGCGTCCTGCGGGAGCTGGGGGCCACGACGCTCGTGACCTCGGGAGCCGCCGGCGGAATGGAGCCGCTCTGGGAGCGGGGGGACCTGGTCCTGATCTCCGACCACATCAACCTGATGGGCGACAACCCCCTGGTCGGGCCGAACGTGGAGGAGCAGGGCCCACGGTTCCCGGACATGTCCGAGGCCTACCACGCGGGACTCCGCCGACGGGCCCGGGAGGCGGCCGTGCAGATGGGGGTCCAGGTGCGCGAGGGCGTCTACGCCGGAGTCACGGGCCCCAATTTGGAGACACCGGCGGAGTACCGGATGCTCAGGACGCTGGGCGCTGATCTGGTGGGGATGTCCACGGTGCCCGAGGTGATCGTGGCCCGGCACGCCGGGATGAGAGTGCTGGGAACGGCCGTGGTCACGGACATGTGCCTGCCGGACGACCTGGAGCCAGTGGAGGTCGAGGACGTGATTCGGGTCGCCGGTGAGGCGGCGCCGACGCTCTCCGCCCTCGTCCGCCGGGTCATGGAGAGCGAAGGCGACGAGTAGTCGATTCGCCGGCCGCCCCGCGGCCGGCGCGGACGAACACGGACACAGGAGCGATCGGAGCCTGCAACGGATGTCGTATCGAGAGCTGCCCGAGAGCACGTCGGACCTCGAGCAGGAGATCCTGGAACGGTGGGAGGAAGAGGACACCTTCCGGGAGAGCCTGCGGGAGCGCGAGGGGGACCCGGAGTACGTCTTCTACGAAGGTCCCCCCACGGCCAACGGGCGTCCCGGCGTCCACCACATCCTGGCCCGAACCATCAAGGACCTGGTGGCGCGGTACTGGACCATGCGCGGCCGCCACGTCACCCGCATCGCCGGCTGGGACACCCACGGTCTCCCGGTGGAGGTGGAGGCTGAGAAGGAGCTCGGTATCTCCGGGAAGCCGGAGATCGAGGAGATCGGGATCGAGCGGTTCGTCCAGACCTGCCGGGAAAACCTGTTCACCTACCAGGAGGAGTGGGAGGACCTCTCCCGCCGCATCGGGTACTGGCTGGACTACGACGACCCCTACGTGACCTATCACCCCGACTACATCGAATCGGTGTGGTGGGCCGTGAAGCAGATCCACGACGAGGGCCTCCTCTACCAGGGCTACAAGTCGCTGCCCTACTGTCCCCGCTGCGGGACGGGCCTCTCCAGCCACGAGCTGGCCCAGGGATACGAGCAGCGCAGGGACCCGTCCCTCTTCTCTCTCTTCCCGGTGGTCTCGGGCGACGGGGGTGGAGACGCGCCGCGGCGACACCTGCTGGTGTGGACCACGACCCCCTGGACGCTGGTCTCCAACGTGGCGGTGGCCTTCAACCCCGAGCTCGCGTACGTCGAGGTCGAGGCCCTCCTGGGCCGGAGCGGCGAGAGGGGCAGGGTGGGGGAGGAAGGAGGCGCCCGCACGGCCAGGGTGCTGCTCAGCCGCGGCCGGGCGGAGGACCTCTTTCGCCTCGAGGGGAGCGACGGGAGCGGGGACGGAGAGGGCGGTTCCCCGGAGCGTCCCCGGGGCCGGATCGTTCGCGAGGTGCCGTCCGGGGAGCTCGAGGGGCTGGAGTACCGCCGTCCCCTGCACCTGTACCCGGGCTACCGAGAGGAGTCCGGCCGCCTCCACCCGGCGGAGTTCGTGAGCGACGAGGAGGGGACGGGGCTGGTCCACATCGCTCCGGCCTTCGGCGCCGACGATTTCGAGCTCGGGAAGGAGCGGGACCTGCCGCTGGTTCGCCCGGTGGACGACGACGGCCGCTTCGTCCCGGAGGTGGAGGAAGTGGGCGGGCTCCCGGTGAAGGAGGCCGACGATCGCCTGGTGGAGCTGCTGGCCGAGGAGGGGCTCCTCTTCCGCCGGGACACCGTGCTGCACAGCTATCCGCACTGCTGGCGCTGTGACACCCCGCTCCTCTACATGGCGCAGGAGTCGTGGTACGTGGAGACCACGGCCGTGAAGGAGCGCCTGCTGGAGGAGAACGCGTCCGTGGAGTGGCACCCCCCCGAGGTGGGAAGCGGACGGATGGGAGAGTGGCTCGAGAACAACGTGGACTGGGCCCTGTCCCGCGATCGCTTCTGGGGCACGCCGCTGCCGGTGTGGGTGTGCGACGCCGACGAGGGGCACCGCGAGGTCATCGGCTCCTTCGATCGCCTGTCGGATCGCGCGGGCGGGCTCCCGGAGGACTTCGATCCGCACCGGCCGGAGATCGACCGGGTGCAGTGGTCCTGCGACGAGGACGACTGCGAAGGGACCATGACCCGGGTGCCGCAGGTCATGGACGCCTGGTTCGACTCCGGGTCCATGCCCTTCGCCCAGTGGCACTACCCGTTCGAGGGCGAGGAGGAGTTCCGGCGCCACTTCCCGGCGGACATCATCGCCGAGGGCGTGGACCAGACGCGGGGCTGGTTCTACTCGCTGCTGGCGATCTCGACGATCGTCTTCGACCGCTCGCCGTACCGCGAGGTGGTGGTGAACGACCTGGTCCTGGACGCCGAGGGACGCAAGATGTCCAAGTCCCGCGGCAACACCGTGGACCCGTGGAGTGCCATCGAGCGGCACGGGGCCGATGCGATTCGGCTCTATCTGATCACCAGCAGCAACCCGTGGCTGCCGAAGCGCTGGGACCCGGAGGGCCTGGAGGAGATCCAGCGGAAGCTGCTGGACACCCTCCGGAACACCTACCGCTTCTTCGCCATGTACGCGAACCTGGAAGACTGGCACCACGGCGGGGGAGACGCCCGGTGGGGCGAGCCGCGTCCGCCCTCGGAGCGTCCCGTCATGGATCGGTGGCTGCTCAGCCGGCTGGACACCGTGGCGGCCCGCACCCGGCAGGACCTGGAGGAGAACGAGCTGACGAGGGCGGCGAGGCGCCTCGACGACTTCGTCGTGGACGAGCTCTCCAACTGGTACGTTCGCCGGACGCGGGACCGGTTCTGGGTCACGGGGTCCTCATCCGACGGAGAGCTCCGTCCGGCGGAGGCCTTCGACACGCTGCATCGCGCCCTCCGCACGACGTCGCTGCTCCTGGCCCCCGTCGCGCCCTTCATCAGCGACTGGCTGCACCGGGAGCTGAGCATCGGCGACTCGGTCCACCTGGCCGACTTCCCCGAACCCTCGGGCCACCGCCGGCCCGACCTGGAGGAGGCCATGGAGGACGTGCGGGAGCTGGCGGCGCTGGGTCGTGCCGCCCGGGAGGAGCTGGGGGTGAAGGTGCGCCAGCCCCTGCGCCGGGTGGAGGTCGTGATTCCCGGCGGACGGACGCTCCCGGATTCCCTGGTCCGGGTGCTCAAGGAGGAGCTGAACGTGAAGCGCGTTGCCTTCCCCTCCGAGACGGCTGACATTGTCCGGCTCCACGCCCGACCCGACTACAGCGAGCTCGGGCCCCGCTTCGGCTCCCGCACGCCCGCCGTGGCGGAGGCCGTCGAGGAGCTGGAGGGCAGCGACGCCCGTCGGCTCCGCGAGGGAGAGTCCATCGAGCTCGTGGTCGACGGCGAGCCCGCCGAGATCCGGCCCCGGGACGTGCAGGTCCTCGAGTCCGGCCGCGGAGAATACGCCGTTCGCTCGGAGCGGGGGTACATGGTGGCCCTGGATCCCTCCCTGGACGCGGAGCTCCGGGCCGAGGGGCTGGCCCGCGAGGTCGTGAGCCGGGTCCAGCGCTTCCGGCGGGACGCCGGGCTCGACGTGGACGACCGGATTCGACTGGTGGTCGCCGGGGACGAGGAGGTCGAGGCGGCGGTGCGGGCCCACCGGGAGTACGTGGCGGGCGAGACGCTGGCCCTCGAGCTCGAGGTCGGGCAGGCGGCCGACGGACGCGACCACGTGACCGAGCTGAACGTGGACGACCACCCGCTCCGGCTCGGACTCGAGCCGTTCGACGAGGAAGAGGCGCAACCAACCGGATGACCAACAGATGACTACCATGGACGACGAGGACCTGAAGTACTTCGAGGACCGGCTCCTGGAGGAGCGCGCGAGCGTGCTCAGGGAGCTGGGTCAGTTCGACGAGGAGTTCGCCGAGGACCCGCGCGGATCCGGGGGCGGACCCGAGTCCTACAGCTTCCACATGGCCGACGAGGGCACCGACGCCATGGAGCGGGAGAAGAAGTTCATGCTGGCGAGCCAGGAGGGCGAGCTCCTCTACCAGATCGACGAGGCCCTCCGGCGCATGTACCGGAACGAGGACGAGTACGGGATCTGCCAGGAGTGTGGCGACCGGATCGCCCGCGAGCGGCTCGACGCCATCCCCTACGCCGACCTGTGCATCGACTGCCAGGAGAAGGAAGAAGGGGCGTCCGGTGAGCTCTGACGAGGCCCGGCGCGACAGGGGCGACGAGCCCCGGGAGCCCGGTTCGGCGGGCGGGCCGGGCAAGGGCTGGCTGCTGGCCGCCGTCGCCGGGACGATCCTCGTCCTGGACCGGATCACGAAGCGGTGGATCGTGGAGAATCTGACCCTGCACGAGATCGTCCCGGTGTGGGGCGATTTCTTCCGGCTGACCTACACCCACAACTTCGGCGCCGCCTTCGGCATCAACGTGGGGGAGTACTCGCGCGTCTTCTTTCTCACGCTGGCGGTCCTGGCGCTGGGCGTGCTGATGTACCTGTACATGCACACCTCCGCCCGCCGGCGTCTGCGGCTGTGGGCCCTGGCCCTGGTCAGCGGGGGCGCCGTGGGCAACATCATCGACCGGATTCGCTATCAGGCCGGCGTGGTGGACTTCCTGGACGTGGGCGTGGGCTCGACGCGGTGGCCCGTGTTCAACGTCGCCGACATGGCGGTCAGCGTCGGAGCCGTCCTCCTGATGATCACGTTCTACCGGGAGGAGACGGAGAGGCGCTCCGAGAACGCGGACGAGGCGGCGACTCGGGACGCCGCCCGCGCGCGGGGCGCGTCCGGCCCGGGGGGAGACGCCGCGGATGAGCGGGTCCCGGCCGGAGAAGGCTGACGGCGAGCGTCGGCGCCTGACGGTCGAGGAGGACGGCGGGCGGCTCGACCGCTGGCTGGCCGACCGCCTGGATCTGAGCCGCACCCGCCTGGCCCGCCTCATCGAGGAGGGCGAGGTCACCGTCGACGGAGAGGCGGTCCGAAAGAGCCACGAGCCGCGGGTCGGCGAGGAGGTCCTGGTCCGGATCCCACCGCCGGAGCCCCTGCAGGTGGAGCCGGAGCCGATCCCCCTGGACGTGGTTCACGAGGACGACGACCTGCTGGTGGTGGAGAAGCCGGCGGGGATGGTGGTCCACCCCGGACCGGGCCACAGGTCGGGCACCCTCGTCCACGCCCTGATGCACCACGTGGACCGGCTGTCGTCCGGCACGGGTCCCGCCCGACCGGGCATCGTCCACCGGCTGGACAAGGACACGTCCGGCCTCCTGCTCGTGGCCAAGAAGGACCGCGTGCACAGCAAGCTCTCCTCCGCCCTGGCGCGCCGGGAGATCGACCGCGGCTACCTGGCCGCCGCGTGGGGGCACCTGGACACGGATCGACTCACGGTGGACCGCCCCATCGGCCGGGACCCGAACGACCGCACCAGGATGGCCGTCACCGAGGACGGCAAGCGGGCGGTGACCCACGTCCGCCGGCTCGAGCGCTGGCGCTCCGCCGACCTGGCGGCGCTGAAGCTGGAGACGGGACGCACCCACCAGATCCGGGTCCACCTGCGGGACGAGGGACACCCGGTGGTGAACGACGCGACGTACGCACCGGAGTGGGAGCGGGGCTTCGTCGGGGCCGGCGGACGGTGGGCGGAGGAGTTCGCGCGCCGGTGCGAACGGATGTTCCTGCACGCGGCCCGGCTGGCGTTCGTGCACCCGGCCAGCGGGGAGCGCATGAGCTTCACGTCCTCGCTCCCGGAACCGCTGAACGGCGCGGTACAGTGGGCGCGCGAACATTCCTGACGGCCGCCGTCCTGGCGGTGGCCGCGGTCGCTTCCGGCGCGGCGGCCGACGCGGGCCGGGCCCGGTCGCCGGATCCACCGGCCGTGGAAGCCGGACGCCGCGCGACGGCCGCCCCGCCCCCGGTGCGCTGGCGGGCGGGGCCCGGACTGGAGCCGCTGGCCCGGTCGCTGGCCCGCGACTCGTCGCTCTTCGCCCCGCTCCCGGGGATCGGCGATCCCGCCACTCTCTTCTCGGATACCATCACGATCTACCTGGTGCGGGACCTGGACAGCCTGGCATCACCCGGATCGGTGGTCCGGGAGGAGTGGGTAGCCGGCTTCGCCGACCACAGGCGTCTCACGATCGGCGTCCGGGCCCGGGAGGCGGAGGCGGGAATCGGCGGCATCCGCTCGGTGCTGCGCCACGAGCTGGCCCACCTGGCCCTGAACCGCGCCACCGGCGGCCGGGCACCCCGGTGGCTGCACGAGGGATATGCCCAGCTCGTCTCCGAGTCCTTCGACGCCGGGGAGGCCTGGCGGCTTCGCTTCTACTTCCTCCGGGCCGGCGGGGGCACGCTCGATCGGCTCACGGTGGGCTTTCCCCGCCGGGAGGGGTCGGCGCGCACGGCCTATCTGCTCTCCTATACGGCGGTGCAGGACCTCTACCGCCGGGGGGGAGCCACCGGACTCCGGCGCTACTTCGAACAGCTCCGGGACGGGGCGACGGTGGACGGGGCGATGCGGGCCGTGTACGGCGTGACGCTGGCCCAGTTCGAGGAGCAGTGGAGGGAGTCGGTGTCGGACCGCTTCGGCTGGCTCTACCTCATCTCCCGCGCGACCTTCTTCTGGTCCGTGATCGCGGTGGCCGTGCTGGTGATCTGGTGGATCCGGCGGAGACGCGACCGGGAGCGCATGGAGGAGCTGCGCCAGGAGGAGAGGCGCGAGGCCATCCGCGAACTGCTGGGGGAGGGGGAGGGCGGCCCGGACCCCGGACGCGCCCCGGGACTGTGGGACCCGCCGGAGTCGCCGGACGACTGGCGCAGCAGCTGAGATTCCCGGCGAACGCCAGACGGGATCGCGGCGTCTCATTGACGGCCCGGCGGACCGTGTCTACCCTCTGGTCCGCGATCGACCGGCTGGAGGCCGGCGACGGGAGCAAGACGACAGCGACGTCATCTCGATCGAGAGAGGGAGGAGAGCGTGTCGGGATCCGGGGACGACTTCTTCGGCTACGGGCTGCTGAACCTCGGCCTCTTCGTAGCCGGGCTGCTGCTGGTCGTCCTGGGGTACGTGTTCCTGGACCGGGGATCGGTGACGGCGGCCCCCATCCTCCTGGTCCTGGGATATGCCGTGGTCCTCCCCATGGCCATCCTGATTCGCACCGGCGAGCAGAGCTGAGAGAGGCGGGCGCGTAGCTCAGCGGTTCAGAGCGCTGCCCTTACAAGGCAGAAGTCCCAGGTTCGAATCCTGGCGCGCCCATCTCGCCGTCGAATCCACCGTCGGCGCCACCTCGGCGTCCCGGCCCGCACCGACCCTGCTGTTGTATACTTCGGCCGCCCCAGCCCATAATATACCGCACTTTTCGGCAAGAACCCGCTTCTCGAGGGGGACGCGATGAGCATCCTGGACGACGTCACGGAAGTTGTGAAGATGGTTCGGAAGCTGGACCGGTTCGGGCTCCTGGACGAGGTGCTGGACCGGCTGCTTCACCTGCGTGAGCAGGTCCAGGAGCTCCTGGAAGAGAACCGACGCCTGAAGGAGCGGCTGGATCGCCTGCGCTCCCAGACCGAGTCCCTCCCCTACGAGGGCGTATACTGGTTCGACTTCGGCGGCTCGCCCGAGGGGCCGGCGGCTCCTCCGGCCAACGCCGGCGAGGGCTGATCCGATTCGCCGCCGTCCCGGTCCACTGAAGGGCCGGGACCTCTCGTCCGGAGCGCCCGCGATGTCGGGCCCTCCGCTCCCGGAGGGGCTTCCTCGCGCCCTCCCCACATTCTCGAGGCCGCTCTATCCCACCTCTTTGTTTTCTCTTCTGGCGACAATGGGGCGGCTGTG
>CANPVF010000143.1 GCA_947581645.1 Candidatus Caribbeanibacter nitroreducens
AGCGGCGGGAAGCCCTCCGGCGGACGGCGGTGGCGGGTGGCCCGCTCGTAGCCGCGGGCGACCCGGAAGATCGCGGCTTCGTCGAAGGGGCGGCCCAGGATCTGGAGGCCGGCGGGATGGCGACCGTACGAGAAGCCCATGGGCACGGTGGCCGCGGGGAGCCCGGTGTCCGGCGACACCAGCTGGCTGTTGTCTCCCCGATAGCCGGCCCGCGCCGAGTCCACGTGGGCCGGCGGATGGGTCCAGCTGGGGTAGACCACCACGTCCACCCCGGCGCTGTCCATGGCGGCCACCACGTCCTCGCGGAAGGCCTGTCGCCCCTCGTGGTTCCAGAAGTCGGGGCAGGGCGGGTTCCACCGTGACGGGTGCACGTCACCGGGCCGACCGGTGAGGGACTCCAGGGCTCCCTCCGCGTAGGGTGCGTATTCTCCGGTCTCCAGGACCGTGGCCACGTCGCGGAGGGGGGCGTCGGCGCCGAGGGACTCCAGGTACCGGTTGGCGTCGTACCGGAAGCGGGGGCAGGTGAGGTCGGCCTCCAGGTGCCGCGCCAGGCCGGGAATCGTGAACGGATCCACGATCTCGGCGCCGGCCTCCCGCATGTCGGCCACGGCGCGGTCGAAGAGCCGGAGGACGGAGCTGTCGCTCTCGGAGGGGACGGCCAGGTCGCGGAGCACGCCGACCCGGGCTCCCTCCAGGCCGCCGGCGTCGACGTGGCCCGGGTAGCCGCCGGGCTCCCGCCCCTCCAGCAGGCGGGAGTAGGGGTCGGCCGTATCGCGGCCGGCGATCACCTCCAGCACCCGGGCGGCGTCGGCCACGGTCCGCGTCATGGGGCCCGCCACGTCCCGGTCGAAGTAGAGCGGGATGATCCCGTCGCGGCTCACCAGTCCCAGGGTGGACCGGATGCCGAAGAGCGCCAGGTGCGAGGAGGGCCCCCGGATGGAGTTGCCGGTGTCGGTGCCGAGGCCCACCAGGGCGAAGCTGGCCGCCACGCCGGAGGCCGTCCCGCCGCTGGATCCCGCCGGCACCCGGTCCAGGGCGTAGGCGTTCCGCGTGGTGTCGAAGCTGGAGCTCACCGTCTGGCGCGGGCTGAAGGCCCATTCCGCCATGTTGGTCTTCGCCACCACCACGGCGCCGGCCTCCCGCATGCGGCGGACGATCGTGGCGTCGTCCGGTGGCACGCTCCCCTCCAGGGCCACGGACCCGCCGGTGGTCACCATGTCCCCGGTGTCCATGTTGTCCTTGACCAGCGTGGCCACGCAGTGGAGCGGGCCGGTGTCCCCGCCGCGCTCCCGGACCCGGTCCAGGGAGTCGGCGCGATCGGGCGCGGCGGGGTTGAGCACCGTGATGGCGTTCAGGCGCGTGGAGTCGTCGTACGCACGGATGCGTCGTCGGTACGCGTCGATCACATTTCGGCAGGTGAGCTCCCCGGATCGCAGCGCGTCGTGGAGGCCCGAGATGGTGGCCTCGACGACGAATCGGTCCGGGTCCGGTTCCCCGGGGCCGCCGGAGGGACCATCCGTGCCGCAGCCCGTGGCCGAGAACAGCAGGGCCACGGCGGAGCACGCGGCGAGGAGAGGCGCCGCCCGGGAGGGGCCGGCGTGAAGACGCTTCGGTGCCGTCATCGGAGTCCTCCGCTGTTCGCTGGACCGGGCCGGTCGCCCCGGCGGCCGCTCCCTGTGGTGGGAAGGGCGTCGGGCGAAGAGACGAGTGAAGAGAGCCACCAGCCGTCTCGTAAGACCGGGCGAGCGGATGAAACTAATCACGGCGGAGCCTCGATAGGGAGGCCTCCGCGGCCCTTCGTACGAGCACCAGGTGAATTCCACGGAAAGCATCGCCATGACCGTCGTCACGCTCCGATCGACCGCCCGCGCTCGTCGCCTCCTGGCCGCGGTCCTCGTGGCCGCCTTCTCCCTGGCGCTCCCGCCGCTGGCCGCATCGGCCGGCGCCCAGGAGCGATCGCCCGCTGGGCAGTGGGAGGGAGCCATCCAGACGCCGGGCGGCGACCTCCGGGTCGTGGTGGACCTCGCCCCGGCGGAGGGAGGGGAGTGGACGGGCCGCATCGACATCCCGGCCCAGGGCGTGACGGACCGCGAGCTCGCCGAGATCGAGGCCGGGCCCGACTCGGCGCGCTTCGCCATCCCGGGCATTCCGGGCTCGCCCACCTTCCGGGGTGCGGTGACGGCGGCGGGGGACAGCCTCCGGGGCGACTTCAGCCAGGGCGGACAGACGATGCCGTTCCGGCTGGCCCGGAGCGGCCCGGCGCAGATCGCCACCGGCCCCGACCCGGCGCAGCTGCTGGAGGGCTTCGACGAGGACGTCGAGACGGCCATGGAGGCCTTCCACGTCCCCGGGGCCTCCGTGGCCATCGTCCACGACGGGGAGGTGGTCCTCTCCCGAGGATACGGTGTTCGGGACCGGGAGTCCGGCGCCGCGGTCACCGACAGCACGGTCTTCCCCATCGGGTCCATGACGAAGTCGTTCACCGCTCTTCTCGTGGGCGACCTGGTGGAGGAGGGACGCGTGGCGTGGGACGATCCCGTCCGGGACCACCTGCCGGAGTTCCGCCTGGAGCGGGACTACCCGTCGCTGCACGCGACGCCGGTGGATCTCCTCAGCCACCGCACGGGCCTGCCCCGGCACGACGCGCTGTGGATCGCCTGGGAGGAGGCGGACACCGTGGTCACACGCTCGGACTTCGTGGACGACCTCAGGCACCTGGAGCCGACGGCGGAATTCCGGACCACCTGGCAGTACAGCAACTTCGGCTACGCCGCCGCCGGGCTCCTGGTGGGACGCGTCACCGACAGCACGTGGGAGGAGCAGCTCCGGGAGCGTCTCCTGGAGCCTCTCGGGATGCGGCGGTCCAACGCGAGCGTGGACAGCACGCTGGCCCTGGCCGATCACGCCAGCGGGTACCGCGTGGTGCGCCCGGACTCCGGCGAGGCGCGCGTGGAGCCCATGGACCACTTCCGGATCGACGCCATGGCCCCCGCCGGCGCCATCAACTCCAGCGCCGCGGAGATGACCCGGTGGCTCGAGCTCCATCTGCAGGGCGGCGAGGTGGACGGCGAAAGGGTCGTACCGGCCGCCGCCGTGGAGCGGACGCACCGGCGCGAGATGCCGCTGGAGGGCGGGATCAGTCCCGTCGAGGGGGGCGAGGTCTCCCACACGAGCTACGCCCTGGGCTGGCAGGTCCAGGACTACCGGGGGCATCGGATGCTCCAGCACGGCGGAGGCATCGACGGGTTCACCTCGCTCATGGCGGTGCTCCCGGAGGAGGACCTGGGCGTCGTGGTCCTCTCGAACCGCCTGGGGAGCGCCTTCACGCGGGCGGTGACGCTCACGGCGGTGGACCGGATGCTGGACCTGGAGGCCCGCGACTGGACGGGCCGCTTCCGGGAGCGGGCGGAGCAGGCCCGGCAGACCTCCGGGTCGGGCTCCTCCGAGACGGCCCGGGCCGACGCACCGCCGAGCCATCCGCTGTCCGACTACGCCGGGACCTACCGGCACCCGGCCTACGGTGAGATGAGGGTCTCGAGCACCGGCGACTCCCTGGTGGCCCGGCTCGGCACCATGACGATCGACCTGGACCACCGGCACTACGACGTCTTCGACGGCCGGGCCTCGAACCCGCTGCTGCAGGAGCTGAGCTTCTCGGTCCAGTTCGAGACGAACCGGAACGGGGACGTGGCCTCCCTGACGGTGCCCCTGGAGCCATCGGCAGATCCCCTCCGCTTCGAGCGGCAGGCACCGGAGCGGCTCCGGGATCCCGGCTTCCTCGAGGGGCTCACGGGCACCTACCGCGTGGCGGGCATGGAGGTGCAGGTGCGCTTCCGGGGCGAGCGGACACTGGTCTTCGAGCAGCCCGGGGCCACCGCCGAGCTGGTGCCCCGGCGCGGCACGCGCTTCGGCATCCGGGGGCAGGGAGACGTGACGGTCGAGTTCGTCGTGGAGGACGGCCGTGCCACGGGCATCGTGATCCGGCAGGCCGGGCAGCGGTTCGAGGGCGAGAGGGTCTCCTCCGGAGGATAGACGGAGGGGGCACGGCCCCCTCCCGCCCGGCGGCGGTGTCTTGTCCGCGGGCGGGGCGTTCCGCATGCTGACCGCCGACCGCGGACTTCCCCTCTCGCCGGAGGTGAGGATGACGGACGGCGTCGACGACGCGCGAGATCCCGGCCGCAGGAGCTTCCTCAGGCAGGCGGCGGTGGCCCTGTCGGCCCTCTCCGTTCCGCTGGCCGCCTGCCGGGGCGACGGCGGCGCCGGGGAGGAGAGCGACCGGGCCCTCCAGGAAGAGCTGGCGGGAGAGCTCCTGGACGCGCTGGCCGACGCCGTACTCCCGTCGGAGATCGGCGCCGGGGGGCGGACGGAGGCCGCCGACGGCTTCCGGGCGTGGCTGGACGACTTCGAGCCCGTGGCCGAGCTGACGCACGACTACGGCTCCCAGGCCGTTCACTACGGGCCGGAGGACCCGGGGCCGCGCTGGTCGTCGCAGCTCGCGGCCCTGGAGCTGGTGGCCCGGCGCCGGGAGGACGCCGGCTTCGCCGAGCTCCCGGCCGACGATCGGCGCCGCCTGGTGCGTCGGCGCGTACCGGAGCCGCCCGGTGAGGCCGCCGGCCGCGGGCTCCCGGGCAACCCGGCGGAGGCGGAGCACGTGGCCGTGGGGCTCCTGGCCTGGTTCTACGGTCGGCCGGAGGCGGCGGACCTGGGCTATCGGGCCCGGATCGGACGCTTCACCTGTCGGCCGCTGGAGCAGTCCGGAGAGCGTCCGGCGCCGCTGTCCGAGGGCGACGCGGCGGCCGCGGTTCGCCGGGAGTCGGCCGCCCCCCGATCGCGGCGCACGGCGGCCCGTCCCGAACCGGCCTCCTGACGATGCCGCAGGGAGATGAGCGGCTGGAGGCGGACGTCTGCTTCGTGGGCTCGGGAATCACCGCCGCGGTGATGGCCGAGAAGCTGGCCGAGGAGCGCGACTGCGACATCCTCGTGCTGGAGGCCGGCGGCCGTCCGGCGCCGGAGGAGCGGCGGTCCGAGACCCGGAGCCGGTACCTGTCCTACGACGAGAACCCCTGGCCCGAGGACCACATCGCGGATCAGACCGTGGCCGGGACGCCCCACGGCTGGACGCCGGCCATGACCGTGGGAGGCCTGGCCATGCACTGGGGCGGCGTGACGCCGCGCTTCTCGCCGGAGGACTTCCGGGTCCGCTCCACGTACGGGGTCGGCCGCGACTGGCCCATCAGCTACTCGGAGCTGGATCCGTTCTACCAGGAGGCGGAGGAGCGGATCGGCGTCGGGGGCGTGCAGGGCCCCGAGGAGGTGGACCCGCGGGGCGGCGAGTACCCGATGCCGGCGATGCCGCTCACCTGGAACCTGGAGAAGCTGCGGGACTGGGGGGAGGCCAGCGGCGTCCCCTTCTGGCCCATGCCGCAGGCCAAGAACACCGAGCCCCGGGACGGCCGCCCGGTCTGCTGCCGCAACGACACGTGCTCCCCCATCTGTCCCATCGGGGCCAAGTACTCCCCGGACCACACGCTGTACGGCCTGGAGGAGCGGGGTCGGATCCGGCTCCGGGCCAGGACCCTCGTCCGCCGGCTGGAGCTCGAGGAGGACTCGGACCGGATCGCCGGGGCCGTGGCCGCGGACCTGGACGGGGGCGGGGAGGTGCGCGTGGACGCCGACACCTTCGTCCTGGCCGGCGGCTACATCTGGACGCCCCACCTGCTCCTGCTCTCGGCCGGCAGCCGCTACCCCGACGGGCTCGCCAACAGCTCCGGCCTGGTGGGGAAGTACCTGGCCGGACACCGTGGCGTGAACGCGTACGTGGAGCGTCCGACCCAGCTCTACCCGGGCATGAACTCCTCCCACTCCCTGATCTCGAAGTTCTTCATGGACCGGGCCGGCGATAGCTGGGCCCGGCAGCAGGGGCTCCGGAACGGGGAGGGGTACCTGCGCCACGACTTCCGGATCTGGACGTCCACGGTGGGGCGGCAGCCGCGGGCCCGGGACGGGGACGGGCGGCTCCTGCTCGGCGACGAGCTGCTCGAGGACTGGCGCTCCCGAACCGAGGGGAAGGGCACGGCCCGCCTGCGCTGCTACTACGACGTCCTGCCCGCCCGGAACAGCGAGATCACGCTGGAGCCCGATCTGACGAACCGGTTCGGCGATCCGCTGCCGCGCGTCCGGTTCCGCGACAGCTCCGAAGGGCGGCGGCTGCGGCCGTACCAGGAGGAGTCCATCGCACGGCTCCAGCGATCCTTCGCCGAGCGGGGCGGCGGCGAGCTGCTCGGGCTCTACCGCGGCGACGGCCAGGCGCATCCCGGCGGTGGCTGTCGGATGGGCGACGACCCGTCGGAGTCGGTGGTGGACCCCCGTGCCCGGAGCCACGACCACGAGAACCTCTTCATTCCGGGCGCGCCGTCCATGGTCACGGGCGGATGCACCAACGGGACGCTCACCTTCTGCGCCCTGGGCCTGATGTCGGCGGCCGAGATCGGACGGGAGTATCCGGCCCGGGGGGAGCCGGGGGAAGCGGGAGGGACGTGAGCGTCGGGAGCCGGCTCCAGGAGCTGCTGCGGGGGCCCCTGGGACGGGTCGTCCTCCCGGCCGCCATCCTCCAGTCGGTGCTCATCGGGGGCGGCTACGCCACGGGCCGCGAGATCGTGGCGTACGGGGCGAAGTACGGGGCACTGGGCTGGGTGTCGGTGCTGGCCATCTTCGCGGGGTTCACGGTGATGTCCGTGCTCACCTTCGAGGTGGCCCGTGTGTTCCGCGCCTACGAGTACAAGGGCTTCGTCCGCGGGCTGATCGGCCCGGCGTGGCCGCTCTTCGACGTCCTGTACGGGGCCATGGCGGTGCTGGTGATCGCCATCATGGCCTCGGCCGCCGCCGAGATCATGCACGACACCCTCGGCCTCCCGCCGCTGGCCGGCACGGCCCTGGTGGTGGGCTGCGTGGGAGCGCTGACTTATTTCGGAGCCTCGGCCATCGAGGCGTTCAAGGGCGTCGGCACCGTCCTCCTCTACCTCGCCTACCTGGGCTTCGGCGTCGCCGTGCTCTGGGGGCGGTGGGGCGCGGTGAGCGAGGTCTTCGCCGCGGGCAACACGGCCTACACGGAGGGGGCTGGCCCGGCCGACGCCCTGGGGTCGGGGATTCTCTACGTGGGTTACAACCTGGCGGTCTATCCGGCGGTCCTCTTCGTCCTCCACCGGCAGGAGGACCGGCGGGACAGCCTGACGTCGGGCCTGCTGGCGGGGCTGATGATGACCCTGCCCTTCGCCCTCACCTATCTGTGCGTGCTGGCCTTCTATCCCATGCCCCGGGTGCTGGACGCCCCCGTGCCGTGGCTCCCGATGCTGGCCGCCGCCGGCGGCGGGGCCCTTGTGGCGGTCTACGGGGCGGTCATGGGATGGACGCTGCTGGAGACCAGCGTGGGCATGATCCACGCGATCCTGGACCGGGCCGACGCGGCGCTGGAACGCGCCGCGGAGGCGACGGACGGCGAGGAGGACGGGGACGCGGCAGACGCCGGGCTCTCGCCGCTGCAGCGCGGCCTGATCGGGGCCGGCGTCCTGGCGGGCGCGGCGCTCCTCTCCCGTGTGGGCATCGTCGCCCTGGTGGCGGAGGGCTACACGTACATGGCGTACGGCTTCATCGCGCTGTTCGCCCTGCCGCTGCTCACCGTGGGTGCCTACCGGGCGTTCACCGCGGAGGAGGACTGAGGAGAGGGATCGGGAGGGCTGCCGGAGGCGGCGATCGGGGACGTGGGGGCCGACGGCGGCGCAGGGCGAGCTCCGTCCCGCTGGCGAGGCGGTGGGCCGACGGACAGGTTTCGGCGTCGGCGGCCGCGCGGGTCGCCGATCGGCCGCGTCCCGGCCGCTCCGGGACGGCCATGACGCACGCCCACAGGGAGCCCCCGCATGTCACGACCCCCGGCCCGCCTCTCCGTCGCGACCCTCGTTCTCGGCGCCGCTCTCCTCCTCGCGGGCTGCGGCCCCTCCGGAGACCGGGGGAGTGCATCGGGCTCCGCCGCCCGGGTCGCCGACGAGGTGCGACAGCAGGTCACGCCCGAGGGCCTGGCCCGCTCGCTGGACTCCATCGTCCGGTACGACCGCCGGTCCGGCACCGAGGGCGAGGCCCGGGCTCTGGACTTCATCCTCCGGGAGCTGCGGGCCGAGGGGATCCCGGCGCGCGTGGACACGTTCAGCGCCTACGTCTCGGACCCCGTCTCCGCCTCCGTGGAGGTCCCGGCCGCGGACCCGGAGTTCTCGCCGGAGGCCCTCACGGTCTCGTTCGCCGGCTCGGCCGAGGCCCTGACCGCGCCGCTGGTGGACGTGGGGGGCGCCGACGCCCTGCCGGCGCTGGCCGTGGCGACGGGCGAGCGGCTCCTGCTGGAGTGCGAGCTCGACGCCGAGCTCCGGCGCCCCACGGGGATCCCCGGCGGCGTGCAGGCCGGGACCACCGCCGGGGCAGGGGGCGAGCGGACGTGTCCGGAGGCGCCGGACCTCCGCGGGAAGATCGCCATGGTCGAGGCTCTCCCCATTCCCGAGACCGCGTGGAAGCTGGAGCGGCTCGGGGCCGTCGGAGCGATCTTCGTGAACCCCGAGGACCGCCTGAACGCGCTCATCACCACCACCCTGTGGGCGGGCCCGTCGCTTCGGAACCAGCATCGGATTCCGTCCCTCCCCCTGGCCGAGGTGACGCAGGGCGACGGCCAGCGCCTGCGGTCCATGCTGGAGGAGGAGCCGGGGCTCCGGGTGCGTCTCACCTCGGAGGTGGAGACGCGCTGGAAGCCCCTGCGGCTGGTGCAGGCGGCCATACCGGCGGAGAACCCCGTTGGCAGCTTCGCCGTCCTCGGTGGACACATCGATTCCTGGTGGCAGGGCGCCACCGACGAGGCCGCCTCCAACGCGGCGATGCTCGAGCTGGCGCGGGCCTTCTGGGATCAGCGGGAGCGGCTCCGCCGCGGGCTGGTGGTGGCGTGGTGGCCCGGACACAGCAACGCCCGCTACGCGGGCTCGAAGTGGTACGCCGACCACCACTTCCAGCAGCTGCGGCAGCGGGCGGTGGCGTACCTGAACGTGGACGGCATCGGCCAGCGTGAGGCGTCGACCTTCGACGCGGCGACCACGGTCTCCCTGGCCGACGTGGCCCGGAACGCGGTGCAGGAGGTCTCCGGCCAGCGGATCGAGCCGGACCGGCCGGTGCGGAACTCAGACCAGTCCTTCAACGGCATCGGGCTTCCGCTCCTCCAGATCTACCACCGGCGTCCGGACAGCCTGGGCGGATACTGGTGGTGGCACAGCCGGGAGGACACCCGCGACAAGATCGACGCCTCGGTCCTGGACGCGGACGCCGGGGCCTACGCCGGTGCGCTGTCGCGCCTGCTGGTGTCCCCGCGGCTGCCCGTGGATCCGGTGGACCAGGTGGACTACCTGGGCCAGCTCCTGCACGACCGGCAGGCGACGGCCTCGGGGCGCCTCGACCTGAGCGCGGAGATCAAGCTGCAGGCGCGCCTGCTTGAGGCGGTGGAGGGCGTCGAGGAGGCTCTCCCGCCGGAGCCGGACGAGCGGGTGAACCTCTCGCGGCTCCGGGTCCTCCGCCCGGTGCACCGCGTGCTCTACACGCTGGGCGGCAGCTATCATCCGGACCCGTCGGTGAACCTCGGGCCGCTGCCGGGCCTGGAGCCCGTGGACCGGCTGGCGGAGGCGGAGCCGGGGTCCCACCGGTACGAGGTGACGAGGCGAACGCTGGTGCGGGAGCGGAACCGGGTAAACGAGGCCCTCCAGCGGTCCCTGGAGCGGGCGGAGCGTCTGCGGGCGCGTCTCGTGGCCGGCGGCGGGACGGGGAACGGCTCGGACGGCGGAGGCGGGCGGTGATGACCGGGAGCAAGGCCTCCTTCTGGCGGCTGGCCATCGTGGCCACCGGCGTCCTGGCGGGGCTCAAGCTGTCCGGCCACGTGGGCTGGCCCTGGCTGTGGGTCACCGCGCCCCTCTGGCTTCCGCTGCTCATCTCCGTGGGGGTGCGGCTCGCGCTGCTCGTGCTGATCATCGGCGCCCTGTGGCTCATCGACCCGGGCGGCATGATGACCGAGATACAGGCGCTGGCGACGCAGCTCAGCTCCTGGCTCGCACAGTAGCGCGAGGGCCAGCGTGTCCCGGCCCGGGTGCGACGTTCTGGTCGTGGGCCTCGGGGTGGCCGGTAGCGCCGCCGCCCGGGAGCTCGCGCGGCGCGGCCTGAGCGTCGTCGGGCTCGACCGCTTCGGGCCCGATCACCGCCGGGGCTCCTCCCACGGGGAGAGTCGTCTCTTCCGGCTCCTGTATCACGAGGCGTCGCACTACGTGCCGCTCCTGCGGCGTGCGCGGGCGGACTGGGCCGAGCTGGAGGAGGAGGCGGGCCGCGAGCTCCTCCTGGAGACCGGCGGGCTCGCCGTCGGACCCCCCGGCGGGGCGCTGGTCACCGGCTGCCTGTCGACGGCCGCCGAGCACGGACTGGCCTTCGACCGCCTCACCCCGGTGGAGACCCGCCGGCGGTTCCCGGCCTTTCGGCCGGGTGCGGAGCAGGAGGCTCTCGTGGATCCGGCCGCCGGCGTGCTTCGCGCCGATCGCTGTGTCGCGGCGCTGCGTGCGGGGGCCCGACGGGCCGGCGCCGAGCTGCGGTTCCGAGAGCCGGTCCGGAGATGGAGCCTCCGCGGCGACGGCCTGACGGTGGAGACCGGCGGTGGAGAGCTGCGGGCCGGGGGGCTGCTCGTGGCCGCCGGGGGGTGGACCGCCGACCTGCTGGAGGAGGCCGGCGAGCCGCGTCCTCCGCTCACCGTGGAGCGTCAGACCGTCCATCGCTTCCCGGCGCCCGGTGGGGGCGAGTACGGGCCGGAGCGGTTTCCCGTCTTCCTCCTGGAGCGGGGTGGAGACGCGGGGCCCATGGCCTACGGTGTCCCGGACCTGGGGCGCGGGGTGAAGGTGGCCGTCCACCACGACGGGGAGCAGAGCCCGCGCCCGGAGGACGTCCGTCGCCGTCTCGACCCGGACGAGGCGGGGCGGGCCCGCGGCGCCGTGGACGACCTCCTACCGGCGCTCGGAGCGTCGCCCCTGGACGGCGAGATCTGTCTCTACACCGACACGCCGGACCGGGACTTCCTGATCGATCGGCTCGGAACGGACGGTCCGCCCGTGGTCGTGGCCACCGGCTTCTCGGGCCATGGCTTCAAGTTCGGCCCGGTCGTGGGTCGGGTGGCCGCGGACCTCCTCACGGGAGAGCGCCCGGAGGTCGACACGACGCCGTTCCGCCTGGGGCGATGGAGCGGATGAGCGGCGGGGACCGGCCGTCGTCCGTGTCCCCGCCGCGCCCTCTTCGCGTCAGCCCTCGTACTTGAAGGAGACCTTCACTCTGGCCCGGTAGGCCTGCACCCGGCCGTCCTCGATGACCATGTCCAGCTCCTCGACCTCGGCCACGCGCAGGTCGCGGAGGCTGTCGGAGGCCCGGTCGACGGCCTGCTGGGCCGCGTCCTCCCAGGATTCCTCGCTGGTCCCGACGAGCTCGATGCGCTTGTACACGCTCATGGCGTTCTCCCTTCGGAGTGGTGAGTGAACCGGGTGGAGCCGACGCTCCGCCCGTAGACGAGGCACGAATGTTAGGGACCGGCCGGCCGAGGGGAAGCCGGGCGGGACGAGGTCAGTCGGTTCCGTCCGCCGAGGCCCGCACGGGGCCCTGGTTCTCGGGCCGCTTTCCCCGCTTGTCGGCATAGAAGTCACGGATCCTCTCCATGTCGGCCTCCACGTCGCCGGTGGGCTGGATCCAGCCGCCGACGCCGGTGCGGCGGTTCGGGTAGTCGGCGTAGCCCAGGGCGATGGGGACGCCGGCCTGGCGGGCGATGTGGTAGAAGCCGGTCTTCCACCGCTCGGTGGGCGAGCGGGTCCCCTCGGGCGCGATGACCAGCACGAAGGGCTCGTTCCGCTCCTCGGCCCGCCGGAAGCGCTCCACGATCTGGCTCACGAAGTCCGTGCTCACCCGCCGGTCCACCGGAACCCCGCCCAGGGCCCGCATCAGCGGTCCCATGGGACCGCGGAAGAGCGTGTGCTTGCCCACCCAGCGCGGGGGGAAGCCCAGGGCCAGCATGGCGGCCAGGCCCACGGCCAGGTCCCAGTTCGTGGTGTGCGGTGCGCCGATGCATACGTACCGGGGCACGGGCGGCAGGCGCTCCTCCACGCTCCACCCGACGAGGCGCAGGAGGCCGCGGCCGAGCTTCTGTCGGAGCGTCCGCGCCGCGGGCGGGTCGCTGTCATCCCCCGGCTCGCTCGCTTCCGGACTCAAGCGGACTCCTCCACCAGCTCGCGACGCAGGATCTTGCCGGACGCCGAGGTGGGGATCTCGTCCCGGAACGTGACGCGCCGGACCTTCTTGTACGGGGCCACCCGCTCGGCGACGTAGTCGATGACGTCCCGGCTCTCCAGGCCGGCGCCGTCCTCCCGGACCACGAACGCCTTCGGCACCTCGCCGGCCTCGTCGTGGGGCGAGGGCACGACGGCGGCGTCGGCGATCCGCGGATGGGACTGGAGCACGGCCTCGATCTCGGCCGGCGGCACCTGGTAGCCCTTGTACTTGATCAGCTCCTTCACCCGGTCCACGACGTACAGGTAGCCGTCCGCGTCCGCGCGGCCCACGTCCCCGGTGCGCAGCCAGCCGTCGTCGGTGAGGGTCCGGTCCGTGGCCCGGGGGCGATCCAGGTATCCGCGCATCACCTGAGGGCCCTGGATCCACACCTCGCCGCGCCGGTCCGGGCCCAGCGGCTCCCCGGTGTCCAGGTCGACGATCTTCATGCGCGTGTTCGGGAGCGGCGGGCCCACCGAGCCCGCCCGGTTGTCGCCCGGCGGGTTCGTGTGGGTGACGGGACTTGTCTCCGTGAGGCCGTAGCCCTGCCGCACCCGGCAGCCGAGCCTCGCCGCACACTGCTCCTGCACCTCGGCCCCGAGGGGGGCGGCGCCGGATCCGACGACCCGGAGCGAGCCGAGGTCGTACCGGTCCACCTCCGGGGAGCGGGCCAGCTCCCGGATGATGGGCGGCACCAGGTTCGCCCGCGTGACGCCGTGCTCCTCGATCAGGCCCAGCGTCTCCTCCAGCCGGTAGCGCGGCACCGTCACCACCGTGGCGCCCTCCCGCAGGCCGACGCTCATGACCACGATCATGCCGTAGATGTGGAAGAAGGGGAGGACCCCGAGGAGGACCTCGCCCCCGTCCAGGGGATCGGAGGCCCGGTACTGCTCCACGTTGGCCACCAGGTTCCGGTGGGTGAGCTTCACCCCCTTGGGGAAGCCGGTGGTGCCGCTGGAGTAGGGGAGACAGGCCAGGTCCTCCGCCGGATCGACGGCCGCTCCCGGGGGCGGGGCCGTCCCGTCGTTCCGCGGGACGTCGCCGGAGGGCGTCCATCCGTCGCCGTCCGGGGCCAGGGCCGGGAGCCCCAGGACGTCCTCCACCCCGGCCTCGCGGGCGGCGACCCGGGCCTTCTCCATGCTCTCCGGCGCGGCGGCGAGCAGTCGGGCCCCGGCGTCTCCCAGCTGGCGGGACATCTCGCCGGCGGTCCACAGTGGGTTCAGCGTCGTGACGGACCCGCCGGCGGTGAGGGCGGCGTGGAACGCCACGGCGAACTCGGGGACGTTCGGGCTCACCAGCCCCAGCACGTCGCCGGAGCCGAACCCCCGTCGGGCCAGCTCCCCGCCCGCGGCACGGATGGCGGTCCGGAGGCCGCCGTAGGTCAGCCGGCGGCCCGTGGGGCCGTCGATGAAGGCGACCCGGTCGGGGTGGCGTTCGACCCGGGAGAGGACGAGCTCCGTCAGGGAGGCGTCGGGAATCGTCACCGGGTCTCGGGGGCTCTCGAAGATCATGGCCCGCACAACATAGCAGGATCCCGTCGCCGTCAGTCCAGTGGATCCTCCACGTCCCCGGCGATGGCCTCGAAGGCGTCGGTGATCGTCACCAGTCCGGTGACGCGCTCCCCACTCCGGACCAGGGCCAGCTCCTGCCCCTCCTGCTGCAGGCGGTCGATGACCTCGCTCACGGGCCGGGCCTCGTCGACGAAGACGGCGTCGGCGGCCAGGTCGAGGAGCTCCGCCTCGCCGGACCGGAGCGCCTCCAGGTGCCCGAAGAGGGCCGGAACGTAGACCACGCCCGGCACTCCGCCCTCCTCGGAGCGGCACAGGGGATACCGCACGTGCCGGCTGCGTCCGATCTCCCGGAGGTTCTCCTCCACGGTCCTCTCCAGCGAGAGGACCGCGGCTTCCCCCCGCGGGATCATGATGTCGCGGACCGGCCTGCTCCCGATGTCCAGCGTGTTCAGGACTTCCTGGCGTCTCTCCTCCGACATCCGGCCACGGCTCAGCACCTCCCGCACCTGGCGCCGCACCTCTCCGGGACCGGAGCCGTCCTCGGCATCGGCGTCGGACTCGGTCCAGGATCGAGTGATCTCGACGCCGAACAGCCCGAGGGTGCCCTTCGCCAGTCCGTCTCCGAGATAGATGAACGGCGAGGTGATTCTCGTCCACCACCGGAGGGGGACCGCCAGGCGCTCCAGCACCGCCAGGGGCTTCTCGACACCGAGATAGGTGGGCGCCTGCTCGCCCCAGATCTTGTGCACGAGGTTGATGAAGACGACCGCCACGACGACGGCCGTGAGGTGCCGGGCCGTCCCGCCGACGGGGGCCCAGCCGACGCCGAGCTCGAACAGGCGGGTGACGGCGGGCTCGGCCACGATCCCCAGGAGGATGCTGCTGGAGGTGATGCCCAGCTGACACCCGGTGAGATGGATCTCCAGGCGCTCCGTCATCTCCCACGCCTCACGGAGGCCCGGGCGGTCGGCCACCTCGTCCTCGGAGAACTGTCGGAGGCGAGTCAGCGCGAATTCGGCCGCGACGAAGAAGGCGTTCGAGGCCACCAGGAGGACGCCGCCGGCGAGTCTCAGGATCAGCTCCAGGCTCATGCTCGGTCCGGTGGTGATGGGGGCATCGAGGGGCCCGGCGGACGGACGGCGGTCGGGGACGACGGGACCTTCGCTCTGCCAGCGCCGCGCGGGCCCGGGGCGGACCCGCTGGGAACGAAACAATCGTTCCGGCCGCGAGCGTCAGGCCCCGCCGCTTCCGCCCGTGGCCGTGGTGTCCGTGTCGGCGCCCTCCGCTCCCGCCGGGTCGGGGGCGGGCCACGTGGTGACGACCACGGGAAGCGTCCGGAAGCGCTGGACCAGCGCGTCGGCGGCGGGGGCGGCGAACAGCATCACGCCCCCGGCGTTGGAGGGGAGGGTGATCTGGGAGGCGGCGGTCTCGCTCTCTGGTGTCACGGCGGCGTTGGGCGAGCCGATGCCGTCGGGACGCCAGCCGCTCGCCGGGAACCACTTCCCGGCAGGAGGCCAGTCGCCGCCGGCGATGCTGGAGGCGGACAGCGATTCCCCGGCCGTGGCCAGAGTCGGCGTCGTCGCGGCCCGGCCGAGGATCTCGCCGTCGCGGACGGCCACGGCGATCAGTCGGATCGGAACGCGGTCCATGGGGAGGGCCTCGCTGGACGTGAACTCCACGGACAGGTGCTCCGGGAGCTCCGCCCAGGAGAGCTCCTCCGGCGCCTCCTCCATCTGCCGGCTGAGCTCCTGTGAGACGGTGAGGCGGAGGGTGGGAGCCTCCTGCGCTCCCGCCGGAGCGGGGCCAAAGGGAGAGAAACCGGTCCGGGGAAGCACGGCGGCGACGGAGAAGAGGAGGAGGGCTTTGAGACCTCTCCGCATGGCGAACCTCCGGTCGGAGTCGACGGCTCGAGAATCCGTCCACTCTGATTATACGGGACGCCGCGTATCTGTCACGGTTCGCGGACGTGTACCGTAGCGGATACATTGCCGCTCGCGGCCTCCTTTCCGGGCAGGTCCGCAGGCCCCCGAACACGCCCGTCGCCAGATCACCCTCCGGAAGAGATCCGTGCTGCAGCGAGCCCACCTCACCGTCCTCGTCGTCGCCTCGCTCGTCGTCTCGACAGCGGTCCCTGCCGCGGGGCAGGAGACCGGGCAGGTGGACGATCCCACCCGCGCCGCGGCATCGAACCCCGACGTGGCCCCCGGCGTACCGCCGGACGCCGACTTCCCGGTGGAGCCGTCGGAGGTCCGGCGGCCCGAGGCGCGTGCGGTCCGGGCCTCGGGTGAGATCGAGGTGGACGGGAGACTGGACGAGGACACCTGGGACGACGCCGTCCGCATCACCGGCTTCGTGCAGTCCATGCCGAACACGGGGAGCCCGGCCACCGAGGAGACGGTGGTCCGCGTCCTGTACGACGACGAGAACGTCTACGTCGGCGCCGTGATGTACGACGACCACCCGGAGCGGATCACCGTCCACTCCCTGGAGCGGGAGTTCGAGACCCACG
Source organism: Candidatus Caribbeanibacter nitroreducens (assembly GCA_947581645.1). GTDB lineage: Bacteria > Gemmatimonadota > Gemmatimonadetes > Palauibacterales > Palauibacteraceae > Caribbeanibacter > Caribbeanibacter nitroreducens. The sequence goes on from CANPVF010000143.1 coordinate 16,381, forward strand.
ACAGCGACGTCTTCGCCGTCACCTTCGACCCGTTCCTGGACCGCCGCAACTCGTTCATGTTCCTCATCAACCCGGTCGGGGCCATCAAGGACGGCCAGACCTTCGACAACAGCCGGATCACGAACCTCTCCTGGGACGGCATCCTGGAGCGGTCGGCCCGGATTCACGACCGCGGCTGGACGGCGGAGATGGCGATTCCGCTCGAGACGCTCCGCTTCGAGCCCGGCCAGGGGCCCCAGGACTGGGGGATCCAGTTCCTGCGCCGGATCCGCAGGAAGGCGGAGGACGTGTACTGGGCGCCGGTGGACCGGCGGACGCGGGTCCACAAGATGGCCGAGGCGGGCACGCTCCGCGGACTGGAGGGGCTCGAGCAGGCCGGCGGCAACCTGAAGGTGAAGCCCTACCTCCTGACGGCGGCCTCGGAGCTCACCGGCGATGGAGCCGGGGCTCCGTCCGGCGCGGGGCTGGACGCCGAGACGGAGTTCGAGGTCGGCGGGGACGTGAAGTACGGCATCACGCCGCGCCTCACGCTGGACCTCACCTACAACACCGACTTCTCGCAGGTCGAGGTGGACCGCGAGCGGGTGAACCTGACGCGGTTCTCGCTCTTCTTCCCGGAGCGCCGGGACTTCTTCGTCGAGAACGCCGGCATCTTCGCCTTCGGCGACCAGACGGAGCGCAACTACCGCCTGGGTGCGTCTCCCCGCGACTTCACCCTCTTCCACTCGCGCCGGATCGGACTGGACGAGGAGGGGCAGCCGGTGCCGATCCTCGGCGGAGGACGGCTCACGGGCCGCGTCGGCGGCCTCGAGGTCGGGCTCCTGGACATGCAGACCGAGGCGGCGCCGGGGACTCCGGCGGAGAACTTCGGCGCCGTCCGGCTGCGGCGGACCTTCTTCGACGCCCTGCAGCTGGGCGGCCTGTTCCTGAACCGGCAGGCCACGGGCGATCCGCTGACGGGGGGCGGCGGCACCGGGAGCGTCGGAGACGACTGGAACCGCAGCTACGGCGTCGACGCGAACCTGAGCCTCTTCGACAACCTGATCATCCACTCGTACCTGGCCGGGAGCAGCGACCCGGCGGCGGGCGAGGGAAGCGAGGTGGCGGGACGGATGTCGGCCGCGTGGCGGGGCCCCCTGTGGGACGTCTCGGCCATGTACCGGCAGATGGGCGACGCTTTCCGGCCCGAGATGGGCTTCGTCCGGAGGCGGGACCTCCGGCACGGCTACGCCACCGTGGGGGTGCATCCGAAGCCCGCCTGGGAGCTGGTGGTGGCGGCGAACCCGTACGTCGAGATGGACTACATGACGAACCTGGAGTCCGTGCTCGAGACGCGGAAGGGTACGGCGGGCCTGGACGTGGACTTCGTCGACGGCAGCTCGCTCCGGTTCTCCCTCTCCGACCGCTACGAGCGCCTCTTCGAGCCCTTCGACCTGGGCGAGGGGACGGTGCCGGCGGGCGAGTACGACTTCACGGAGGGAAGCGTCGAGTACCAGTCCAGCGCCGGCCGGGCCCTCTCGGGGCGCGTGCGAGTGGCCGCCGGAGGATACTTCGACGGGAGCCGGCAGACCGTCGAGGGAACGGCCCTGTGGAGGCCGACGCCCCACTTCGCCCTGGACCTCACGGCACAGCACAACGTGCTGGAGACCGGTGGCCGGGAGTTCACCGCCGACGTCTTCGGCGGCCGGATGCAGGTGGCCGGCTCCACGCGCCTGTTCGGGAGCGCCTACGTGCAGTACAACGAGGCCACGGACGAACTGATCAGCAACATCCGCTTCAATTTCATCCACGCCCCCCTCAGCGACGTCTTCCTCGTGTACCGGGAGCGGAGGGACGTGGACGGCGGCGCGATCCTGGATCGTCGGCTCACGGCCAAGGTGACACGGGTCTTCGCCTTCTGACGGCCACGCGCCGGCGGCGCCGGAGGGCCGACCGCTCGATCTGCTTCTTCATCTCGCCGGGACCGGGACCATGACACGACGATCGCACGACGACGGCAGCCACCTCTCGCGGGCCTCCATGGTGGCCCGCGCTCTGGCCGCTGCGGTCCTGCTGATGTCGGGGAGCGTCGGCGCCCAGGAGACGGGCGCGGAGGACGGCCGTCCCCTCTATCTGACCGACGGCCGGGTCGTGGACGTGGAGGACGGCCAGGTCCGGAGCGGCCGCACCCTGGTCGTGCGGGACGGTCGCATCCGTCGGATCGCTCCCGCGGAGGAGGTCGGACGACCGCCGGACGGAGCCCGGACGGTGGACCTCGACGGCCGGTACGTGCTTCCCGGACTCGTGGACGCACACACGCACCTGGCGGATCTGGAGGCCGCGCGCCGCGCCCTCGAGTCGGGGGTCACGACGGCCCGGGTCGTCGGCGTGGCCGGCTACCGGGACGTGGCCCTCCGCCGCATGGTGCGGGACGGCGTCCTCCCGGGCCCGGACCTTCTCGCGGCCGGCGTCTTCGTCACGCCCGATCTGGGCGAAACCGTCCTGGCCGATCCCCGTCTGGGCCGGTACCACGGCCGGGACGTCCGTCGAGAGGAGGACCTGAGACGCGTGGTGAGCGTGAACGCCGACCGCGGGGCCGACTGGATCAAGACGCGGGCGACGAAGCGGGCGGGCCTTCCGGAGCAGGACCCCCGCCAGCAGGTCTACACCGAGTCGCAGCTGCGTGCCATCGTCGCGGAGGGCAGGGAGCACGGCATGTCGGTGGCGGTCCACGCCCACGGCGACGCCGGGATCCGGGCCGCGGTGCGGGCCGGGGCCCGCTCCATCGAGCACGGCACGTACGCCTCGGACTCGACGCTCAGCATGATGGCGGACCGCGGCACCTACCTGGTTCCGACCGTCGCGGTGGTGGAGGACCTGACGCTCCCGGGCGGAGACTACAGCGGGGCTCACCTGCAGACGCGCGGGCGGCACATGCTGCCGCGGATTCGCCGAACGGCGGCACGGGCGCGGGAGCTGGGCGTGCCCCTCGTGGTCGGCGTGGACACGGGGTACGGGCCGGAGAGCGTGCTTCGCATCGGACACGAGATGGAGGAGCTCGTGGGGGCCGGGCTCACCGAGCTGGAAGCCCTCCGGGCCGCCACGAGCCGGGCGGCCGAGATGCTGGGGATCGACGATCGAACCGGTCGGCTGGAGGAGGGGCTCGAGGCGGATCTGGTCGTCGTCGACCGGAATCCCCTGGAGGACATCCGTTACGTCCAGGACGTGCTGGTCGTGGTCAGCGACGGGCGCCTCGCGGTCGATCGCCTGCCGTTCGCCCGGGAGGAGACGGCGGAAACGGGGAGGTGAGCCGATGAGCAGTTCCGGCGCGGGCCCGGGGGCCAGGATCCTCCGGGCGTGGCGCTCCCTGTCGGGGCTTCCCGGCGGGCAGTGGCTGTTCAGCCGCCTCGTCGGCTGGATGGCTCCCTATTCCGGGACCACCGGAGCCGTCGTCCGCGTCCTGGAGCCGGGCCGCTGCGAGGTGGAGCTCGCCGAGCGACGGCGGGTCCGCAACCACCTGGATTCCATCCACGCCGTGGCCCTCGTGAACGTGGGCGAGCTGGCCACCGGCCTCGCCACGCTCACGGCGCTCCCGCCCGGCGCCCGGGGGATCATCGTGGAGCTCGGCGCCACGTACGAGAAGAAGGCCCGCGGCGTGGTGCGGGCCGAGTGCCGTAACGCTGTACCCCGCGTGGACGGTCGTCCGATCGAGGGGCTGGAGACGAGCATCGAGCACCGCGCCGTGGCGGAGGTGCGCGACCACGAGGACGACGTGGTGGCCTCGGTGACCGCGCTGTGGCGCATCTCGCCCCCGGAGAGCGGCTGAGGCGCCCGGAGCCGTTGCCGATCCCCCGCGGGACCCACCGCACCCATCCGTTCCTCACCGTCGTCTCCCGCGGTCTGATCGACCCGCCGACACGCGGGGTCCGCCGAACCCGTCGGACGGGGTGAAGGCCGGGGCAGGGGACGGACCGCTCCTGTCCCGGGACTCATCCAACCGGAACGGGAGCTCGAGGAATGCAGGCACGAACGACGGGACGGGGCGGAGCACTGCTGGGAGCGGCGGCGGCGCTGCTTCTGGCCGCGGCTATGCCGGCCGTGGCGCAGGACGGAGAGCGGACGGTGGTGATCTCGGACCTCCCCCTGATGGAGCAGACCCGGATCGCCGCGGAGATGGACGCGAGGAACACGGAGGCGTCGGAGCTGCTCGAGGAGGCCCGAGCCCACGAAGAGGAGGGAGAATGGGGAAGGGCCGCCCGCAAGTACGAGCGGTCGGGCGAGCTCCGTGCCGACGGCGACGGCCTGGCCTGGCAGGTCTACGACATGGCGGGCCGCGCCTACTACTTCAGCGACAGCCCGGGCCGAGCCAGTCGCATGTGGGAGGAGTCGGCGGAGCGGGCGCTCATCTTCGGCAACGTGCTGGAGGCCGCGCACGGATACCTCCGGGCGGCGGTGGCGGCCCAGGAGGCAGGGAAGCGCGTCCGGACGGTGGAGCTGGGATGGAAGGCCTACCACCTCTCCCAGTCGCCGGTCCTGACGAGGATGCAGCGCGAGGAGCTGCAGGCGCACCTCAGCGTCGACGCGGAGGACGAGCGGGGCTGAGCGGGACGCGGTGTCGGGCCGACGACGGGTGCAGCGGCGACGGGTCGGCCCGGAACGATGCCGGGAGGGAGGTCAGCCGTCGACGCCCGTGCGGCCGCGCCAGGGAAGGAGCCGGTCGGGGTCGCCGCCGCGGCCGGCTCCCGGCGCTCCGCGGGTCGACTGCGTCCGCGTGACCACGGGCGGGGGATGCGGGGCGAGGAGGCCGCGTCCCGTGGGGTCGAAGAAGCCCCGGCTCCGGGCGTCGGCATTGTCCAGACGGTCGAAGCCGTCCTCGGGCGGTTCGCCGCGGAGCGCCGAGCACAGATCGGTCAGGTACGCCCGGTGGCGGCTGCCGAGCCAGTCCGTCACGCGCCGCAGCTCGTCCCGGACCTCCGGCTCCACCTCGCGGGCCTCTTCCCGGGAACTCCGCTCCACCTCCAGCGTGCCTCCCGACCGGAGATAGGCCCGGGGGATCGACCAGAGCGGATTCCCGCGTCCCAGGGTGCCGCTGGCCTCGTCCAGGTAGGCCACGGCCAGGAGTCGGGCCACGTTCACGGCCTCGGCGTCCGCCCGATCCAGCAGCAGGACCCAGTGGTAGCTGCCGCGGGAGGCGTGCTTGGCGATGATCCCCGAGGTGTCCTGCCCCGGGGGGCGCAGCCGGATCAGTACGAGCTCGAAGCGCCGGCCGCTGCCGGCGGTGCGCGGTCCCGTCATGTCGTCGCCGAGGTTCCTCCCGCCCCCGTCGTCCCGTTCGTTCGCCTCGGCCGGGCACCGGCGGGGGGCTGCCGGCGTCCGGCGCTCGCGCGTCGGTCGGCGTGCCGCGGGGCGTCCGGCCCCGCGACGAAGGTACGCGTCCCATTGATACCGGCCAACCGGACTCCCCTTCCGCATCGTCTTGTTGAGGCGACGGCCGGGTCCTAGTCTCGACTCTCATTCCAGAGAGGAGATCCTCCGATGTCCCGACGTCCTCCGGTCGTCTCCGCGTCGTGTCCCTCCGCGCCCCTGCCGGTGGCGCTTCTCGTCCTGGCCTCGCTCCTGGCCGCCGCTCCGGCGGCGGGCCAGGAGGCGTCGCCGGACGTGGAGTTCCTGAACGCCGGCACCGTCCTCCCGGCCGACCTGCCGTTCTCGGAGGCCGTGCGGGTGGACGATACCCTCTACCTGTCGGGCATGGTCGGCGTCGTCCCCGGCACCGACAGCCTGGTCGCCGGCGGCATCGGGCCGGAGGCGCGCCAGACGCTCGAGAACATCGAGGCCGTGCTCCGGGCCCACGGCTCCTCCCTGGATCGTGTGGTCAAGTGCACGGTCTTCCTGGCGGACATCGGCGAGTGGGACGCCTTCAACCAGGTATACCGCACCTTCTTCTCCGACCCGTACCCGGCGCGCAGCGCGCTGGGAGCCGACGGGCTGGCCCTGGACGCCCGCGTGGAGGTCGAATGCACGGCGACGGCCGGCTCCCGGTAGAGACACGGGTCCTCGTCACCGGCGCCACGGGCTTCATCGGCGGGCACCTGGCGGAGCGGCTCGCTGGTGACGGTCTGGCGGTGACCGGGACGGGGCGGCGGATCGACGAGGTCCGGTGGCTCGAGGAGGCTGGCGTCCGACTCCGTCGGGCGGACCTGCTGGACCGGGAGGCGGTCCGGGAGCTGGTCGCGGGCCGGGAGGTCGTGTTCCACGCCGCGGGCTGGCTGTACGGTGATCCCGAGCAGGCGCGGCCGGTGAACGTTGAGGCCACGGCCGACCTGGTGCGGATCTGCGCCGAGGAGGGCGTCCGCCGCGTCGTCCACGTGAGCACGCTGGGGGCGTATCGGCGGCCCGATCCCGGAGCGGAGCTCCCCATCGAGGAGTCTCATCCCCTCTCCCCCGACGCCGGGGGGCTGTACCAGCGGACCAAGGCCGAGGGTGAGATGCGGGCCCGCTCGGTGGCCGGGGAGCGGGGGCTCGAGCTCACGGTGGCGAGGCCGGGCATGGTGTTCGGGCCGCGTGCGGACACCTGGACCGTCGGCATGTGCCGGGCCGTGTGCGGCGGGAAGCGGGTGCTGATCGGAGACGGCGGCGGCCACTTCCACCCCCTGTACGTCGACGACCTCATGGACGCCCTCGTGGCCTGCGCGGCCTCGCCGGCGGCAGCCGGAGAGGCCTACAACTTCTGCGAGGACCCGGTCACCTTCCGGTCCTACCTCTCGGAGTACGGCGAGCTGTGCGGGCGGGAGCCGAAGGCGCTCCCCACGTGGGTGGCGCGGCTGATGGTGGCGGCGAACCGGATCCCGGGCGTCGACGTCCCGCTGGACGAGACGTGGCTGAACCTGGCCACCAACCGCCTGCGCTTCTCCACCCGGAAGGCGCGCGGGGAACTGGGGTGGAGCCCGGAGGTCGGATACGAGCGGGGCATGGAGCTGACGAAGGAGTGGCTCCGGGCCGAGGGGCACGTGTGAGCGAGCATCGAGATCAGAGGGAGAGAGCATGATCGGCGGAGCGGAGCGCCTCGGATCCCTGTTCGTCGCGTCCGCTCTCGCCGCGCTCTGGCTGGCGGGATGCGGCGGCCCGTCCGCGCCGACGGCGGACCTGCTGATCACCGGCGGGGAGGTGTGGACCGGAGATCCGGACCGGCCGCGGGCCGGGGCGGTGGCGGTCGAGGGACACGAGATCCTGGCCGTGGGGAGCGCCTCCGAGCTCGAACCGCACGTGGGGCCGGAGACCCGCGTCATCGACGCCGACGGGGCCTTCGTGGCTCCCGGCTTCATCGACAGCCACACCCACTTCGACCGGGCCGGGCGGCTGCTCCTCGGCATCAACCTCCTGGACGTGTCCACGGACTCGGCCCTGGTGCAGCGGGTCCGGGCGGCCCGCGAGCGCCTGCCGGAGGGGGCGTGGATCACCGGCGGCGACTGGGGCGCGTACGCCGAGTGGGAGCAGGGATCGGCCGGGGAGGAGAGCTCCGGCGGCGGGGGAGGAGCAGACGCGGACGGCGGCGGTCGGGATTTCCGCCCCACCCGGGCTCTGCTCGACTCGATCACGCCGGAGACCCCGATCTTCCTGTCCCGCTGGGACGGAGGCGTCTACCTGGCCAACGGGGCGGCCCTGGAGGCGGCTGAGGTGGACTGCACCACCGCGGGCGTGGAGTGCGAGGACGGCTCGCCCACGGGACGGCTGAGCCCGGCGGCCGCGGAGGCGGTTCGCGGGGTCGTTCCTGAGCGCTCCATGGAGCGGCGGATCGCCGAGGCCGACACCGCCTTCGACCGCCTCGTGGCCGCCGGCGTGACGACCATCCACGATGTGACGCCGGCGAGTCAGATGCGCGTGTTCGAGGAGCTCCAGCGCCGCGACTCCCTGGAGGTTCGGGTCTACGCGCGTCCGATCCTCGACGACTGGGACGAGCTCCGGGCCGCCGGCATCCAGCAGGGCTTCGGGGACCGGTGGCTGCGCCTGGGGACGCTGAAGGGCTTCGTGGACGGGATCATGGGGAACTCTTCCGCCCGCTTCTACGAGCCGTACGACCACACCGGAGAGCGCGGGAGCTGGCGGGAGATGGTCCGGCAGCCGCCGGGGATCCAGCGGCTCATGACCGGGGCGGACTCCTCCGGCCTGTGGATGGGGATCCACGCCATCGGCGACCAGGCCATCGACACGCTCCTGACCATGTACTCCCGGGTGCTGGAGGAGAACGGCCCGAAGAGCGCCGACGGCGCGGCCGGGCTGGAGGAGCGGCGCAACCGGATCATCCACACCCAGGTGCTGCGCGGGCCGGAGGTGGCGGACCGTATCGCGGAGCTGGGCCTGATCGCCGAGGTCCAGCCCATCCATGTCTCCGACGACATGCGGTGGATGGAGGAGCGGATCGGCGAGGAGCGCTCACGGTGGGCGTATGCCTTCGGCACGCTGGAGGAGGCCGGGGTGCGTCTCTCCTTCGGCAGCGACTGGCCCGGAACGAACGCCGCCTGGTACCCGACGAGCCCGGTGAAGGGCATCTACGCGGCGGTGACGCGGAAGACGCTCTCCGGTGAGCCCGAGGGCGGCTGGTTTCCGGAGGAGCGGGTGAGCGTGGAGACGGCGCTCCGGGCCTATACCGTGAACAACGCCTGGGCCGAGGGCCGCGAGCACAGCAAGGGCTCCATCGAGCCCGGGAAGCTGGCCGACCTGGTGGTGCTGGACCGGAGCCCGCTCCAGGTGCCCGCCGACAGCCTGAAGGATCTCGAGGTGCTGTACACGATCGTCGACGGCCGGGTGGTCCACGAGGGGCCGTAGAGGCCCGCTCGGACGCCCCGGAGGGTCGGCGCCGGGGCTCCCGGATCGCGGACGAGCTATCCGCGTCCGGCGAACCGTCGGAGGCCGGTCCGGAGACCGAACCAGGCCAGCAGGCTCACGGCGAGGACCATCAGGCCGAAGACGGTGGTGATCAGGGCCACCCGGATCCCGGACCACGCCACGGCCGGGGAGACGCTTCCGGCCTGCTCGATGGACCGGGCCATCACCCCCACCCCTCCCAGCGTGCCGATGAGGCCGAGGAGGGCCGCGAAGCCGCCCCAGAAGAGCACGGCGTCGATCTCGGAGCGGACCGCCGCCTCGTCTCCGGGCGTGCCCAGCAGCCTGCGGCCGGCGTCCGCCGCCAGCCCGAGGCTCACCAGGCCGGCCCCCAGCACGAGCCACATGAAGAAGCCTCCCGACGCGAACCAGTCGATCATCGCGTCACCTCCTGTCGAGTTGACGTCTCTCGCGCGTCGGTCGTCTCGGGTCCGCCGGAGGGGAGCGTGTCGCCGAGCTCCGATCGCGCCCGGGCCACGGCGCGCCGCACGGCGCTCGCCCGGAGCCGAAGGACCAGCCAGGCCAGGGCCAGGAGAAGAGCGACGCTGATCCCCAGGGAGGCGAGGGCGGCCGCGGCGGTGAGGTCCGACCAGGGCACGCCGGTTGCCGCGTCCGCCGGTGCCGCGGTCAGGCGGAGCCCTGCGGCGATCAGGCCCGCCAGGGCGGCAGCGGCCGCCGCGGCCAGAACGTCCCGGAGACGGCGGACGACGTCCGGGGAGCTCCCGGAGCCGCGGACGAAGAGCCCGTAGCCCCGTGCGGCGACCATTCCGAGCCCCGCGGCCCCGATCACGGTAACGGCCCACGCCCCCGGCAGCGTGGGCGCGAGGATCCCGGACGCGGCGACGCCCGCGATCCCGGCACCCGCGGCAGCCAGGGAGAAGGTCGCCACGGCTCCGATCTCCACCCATCCCCGGGCCGTGCTCCCCAGGCGGCGCAGGTGGCGCTCGATCCACGGCGTGTGGATCGCCCGCAGTCTGTCGGTGGCCTCCGGCGAGGGCTCGAACCACCTCACCGCACGGCGGCGTGCCGCCTCCGGGTCCATTCCCCGCTCACGATAGGCCTCGCACAGGTCCTCCAGGTCGCCGGCCATCTCCGCGAGGATCCGGGACCGGTCCGGCTCGGGGGTCTCCAGGCGGCGGTCAACCCGCCGCAGGACTCGGTCGAATTCCTCCATCGTCTCCTCCCAGCAGTCGACTCAGCGTCCGGAATGCCTGTATCAGGCGGCTCCCCTGCGCCGAGAGCCGCTCCCGTCCCGCTTCCGTGAGCCCGTAGACCTTGCGCCGCCTGCCCTCCTCCTCCCACTGCCCCTCGATCAGACCGTCCTTCTCGAGGCGGTGGAGGATCGGGTACAGCGTGCCGTGCTGGAGCTCGAACGCGCCGTCGGTCTCCTCCTCCACGTCGAGGGCGATCTGGTAGCCGTGCCGGGGGCCGTCCTCCAGGGTGGCGAGGACCAGCAATTCGTTCACGTTCCTGCCCAGGGCCTGGGTGTCGACCGACATGCCATCCTTCCGCTGCGGGTTCGTCGCCTCTATGTGGACGTTCAATGTATAGATACCCAAGATAAAGGCAAGGTCGCGCCGTGTCCGCGGTGCCGCCGTCCGGCCGGGATTGCGGGCCGAGCCTCGCCCCGGGAGCATTGGTGCCGACCTGCGGCCTCCGTCCGGGGCGCCGCCGACGGAGAAGGGCTCATCACAGCGTGGGGAGACGGGACCAGATGACGACGGTGTACATGAACGGGGAGTACCTGCCGAAGCGGGAGGCCGCGGTCTCGCCGGACGACCGGGGCTTCCTGCTGGCGGACGGTGTCTACGAGGTGACGCCGGCCTACGACGGCGAGTTCTTCGGCCTGGACGGGCACCTCGAGCGACTGGAGCGCGGCCTGGAGGAGCTCCGCATCGGGCTGGACGTGGAGCCCCTGGCCGAGGTTCACCGCCGGCTGCTCGAGGAGAACGGGCTGGCTGAGGTGCCCACGGCCAAGGTCTATCTCCAGGTCACCCGGGGAGCGGCGCGGCGGCAGCACGCGTTCCCGGAGGCCGAGCCGGAGCCCACGGTGTACGCGTTCGCCACCGAGTGGACGGCGCCGGACGCCGCGGAATGGGAGGAGGGCTGTTCGGCGGTGACGGTGCCGGACCGGCGATGGAGCCGGGTGGACATCAAGAGCATCGCGCTGCTCCCCAACGTCCTGGCGCAGCAGGCGGCGCACGACGCCGGCGCCGAGGAGTCGATCTTCGTCCACGAGGGAGTGGCCATCGAGGGGGCGCACGCCAACTTCTGGGCGGTGCTGGACGGCACCGTCGTCACGCATCCGGCGACGAACCGGATCCTCCCGGGCATCACGCGAGCCACGGTGCTGGAGCTGGCCCGGGACCGTGGGCACCCGGTTCGGGAGCGTCCGGTCCAGGTGGAGGAGCTCCCCGGGGCCGACGAGGTGTTCCTCACGGGCACGACCACCGAGGTGCTGCCCATCACCGAGCTGGACGGCGATCCCGTGTCCGACGGCTCACCCGGGCCGGTGAGCCGGGATCTCTTCGTCGCCTATCGCGAGAAGGTGGGAGGTCCGGTCCCGGCGTTTCCGGCGCCGGCCGGCGGGGCGTAGCGGGCCGGCGCCCCTGCGGGGCCGTGAGCTACAGGCTGGCCCCCAGGGGGAGCTCGGCCATGGTCACCAGGCCGGGGCCGGCCGCAACGGTGCGGGGGACCATGTTGGCCACGACAGCGGCCGTGGCACGATCGCCGTGCACGCCGTCCCGGATCTTCATGTCCACCGGCGGAACGCCCCGGATCTTCACCGCGTCGCCGGGATCCTCGGCGCCCACGTACATCGCCAGCTCCAGCCGCAGCACCTCGCGGCCGTCCCGGCTCCCGGTGATGAGATGGCGTACCCCCGCGGCCTCACCCTCCTCGACCTCCACGACGTCGGTCGTGACGGGGCGGGGTGCGGTGACCGGCTCGATGACCTCGTCCGAGAACGTGAGGTCGCTCCACCCCACGGCCGCTGCCAGCATCCGGGCGGATTCCGGGAGCCCCACGTGTCGGATCTCACCCTCGTCCCGGCGGCGGCGCCACTCCTCCAGGTCCAGTCCGGCCCCCACCTTCTCCTGCAGCGGACCCCGCCGCTCCGAGGCGTTCACGATGCGGCTCGCCGTCACGTGGTCGACGCTCTGACACGAGACGGTGAGCACCGCGGGCAGGGCGTCCAGCAGGAAGCCGGGGTTGATCCCCGTCCCCAGCACCGTGCTGCCGCCGTCGCGACCGGCTTCGTCGAGCCGGCGGGCCAGGCGGTCGTTCAGCGGGAACGCCAGCTCCTCGCAGGTGGAGACCACCGAGCGGCCGTCCTTCAGGTGGGGGACGACCTGGTGAGTGGCGGACTCGAGGTCCGAGACGGTGGCGTGGGCCACCACGTCGCAGTCCACGTCCAGCGACGGCGTGACGTCCACTCCGACCTCGCGGTCGAGCTCCGCCACCTCGGACAGGGGGCGTCCCTCCAGCGCCGGGTCCACGTCGACGGCGGCCACCAGGTCCGCCCATCCCTTCCGGGCCAGCACCTGTGCGATCTCCTGGCCGATGGGCCCGAGCCCCATGACGGCGATCTGTATGGGTTCGGAGGGGACCGGGTTGGCGCGGCTCTCGGCGAGGCTGTGGTCGGACATGGAGTGCTCCTGCTCTCGGTCGGCTGGTCGGATCTGTCGATCGACGTGCGTGGCCGGCGGCGCCCGCGGAGCGGGCTCCACCGTCAAACGGCCCGGAAGAATTCAAGAAGTCGCCGGGGACGCAAGGGGCGTGGAGCCAGTGAGGGGGCTATCCCCGATCACGCCGCCGCATAAGTTAAGCGGCCCCGCCGGGAGATCCCGCAGAATCGAGCCCCGAAGGCCGAAGGAAAGGAGACTGCGCATGCCGCGTCGAGTGGTGGGAGCCGTGATCCTGGACGACCGGGGACACGTGCTCCTGTGCCAGCGACCCGAGGAGAAGCGTCACGGCGGCCGGTGGGAGTTCCCCGGCGGCAAGATCCTGCGGGGCGAGTCGATGCTCCAGGCGGCCCGCCGCGAGATCGGCGAGGAGCTCGGCGTCGAGGTGGTGGGCGTGAAGGGGCAGCCGGTGCCGGTTCAGGATCCGGGGTCGGAGTGGGTCGTGGAGTTCATCGAGACGGTGGTCGAGGGCGAGCCCCGGGCCGACGAGCACATGGAGGTGACCTGGGTTCCCCTGGAGGAGGTCGCCGACTACGACCTGGCCCCGGCGGATCGCGAGTTCGCCGAGGGATACCTGAGCTCCATGGTCGGGGCGGGCTGACCCCGGACCGACCTCCGTCGGGATCCGGGCGACCTCAGCCGGCCGATCGAACTCCGCTCTTCCGCCACAGGTCCGGGTGGAACAGCAGTAGGACGGTGAACAGCTCCAGGCGCCCCACTACCATCAGGAAGGTCAGCAGGCCCTGGGCCGTGGGCCCCATCCATCCGTAGTTGTCCACGGCGCCCACATCGCCCAGCCCCGGCCCGATGTTCCCCAGCGTGGCGGCCGCCGCGCCCACCGCCGTCGTCAGGTCCATGCCCAGGAAGGACAGCAGCATCGTCCCGACGGCGAAGACCATCAGGTAGAGGACCAGGAAGGCCACGATCCGCAGCAGGACGTCCTCCTGCAGCACCCGTCGCCCCACGCGGGTCAGGATCACCGCCCGGGGACGGAGGCTCTTCTTCATCTCGGTGAACATGTGCTTCACGAGCACCTGCACCCGGACGACCTTCATCCCGCCGCCCGTGGACCCGGCCATCCCGCCCACGAACATCAGGAGCAGCAGGACGACCTGGGCCCCGATGGCCCACTGCTCGTAGTCGGCCGTCACGTAGCCCGTCGTGGTGACGATGGCGACCGTCTGGAAGACGGAGTGGCGGAGCGAGGTCTCGAAGCCCTGGCCCGCGAAGTGCCCGCCGGCCAGGACGGCCGCCAGGATCAGCCCTCCGGCCCCCAGGAGGAGCTTGCCGAAGAACCGCCACTCCGCGTCCTCCCAGTAGACGCGCGGCCCGCCGTGCAGCGCGCGGTAGTGGAGGGCGAAGTTCACCCCGGCCAGGAACATGAAGAGGATGGTCACCCACTGCAGGTAGGCGGAGTCGAAGGCCGCGATGGACTCGGCCTCCGGCGAGAACCCGCCGGTGGAGAGGGTGGTGAAGGCGTGGGTGACGGCGTCGAAGGCCGAGGCGCCGCCGAGCATCCAGAGAACGGCCTGTGCCGCCGTCAGCCCCGCGTAGACGTACCAGAGGAGCTTCGCCGTCTGGGTTATCCGCGGCTGGAGGCGAGAGGGGGTAGGGCCCGGCACCTCCGCCTGGAAGAGCTGCATGCCGCCCACGCCCAGGAAGGGGAGCACCGCCAGGCCGAGGACGATGATCCCCATGCCTCCCATCCACTGGGTGAAGTTCCGCCAGAAGAGGATGCCGTGGGGGAGGGCCTCGATGTCGGCGAAGACCGTCGCGCCGGTGGTCGTGAAGCCGGAGATGGACTCGAAGAGGGCCGGGACCGGGGACGAGAGGACCCCGGTGAACAGGAAGGGCAGGGCGCCCACGGCCCCCACCGCGAGCCAGGCCAGGGCGACGACCGCGTAGCCCTCCCGCACCGTCAGATCCCGCTCCACATCCGTGGTCGCCACGGCGGCGGCGCCGACGGCCAGGCTGATCCCTGCGGTGAGGGCGAAGGCCCCGGCGTCCCCGTCGCCGTAGATCAGGGCCACCAGGGCCGTGACGACCAGGGCTCCTGTCAGGGCCAGGAGGATGAGGCCCACCACGTGGACCAGGTGGCGGATCCTCACGTCCGGACCTCCCGCCGGAACCGGCTCCCCGGGGCTGCCGAGCCGCTCACACGAAGAACCGCTGGAACTCCGAGATGCGATCGGGGGCGGCGAAGAGGATCACCCGGTCACCGGGGTGCACCCGGTCCTGCCCCCGTGGGGTGATGACCTCGTTCCCCCGGACGATGGCGCCCACCAGGCCCCGCTCGGGCAGGTCCGCCTCGACCAGGGGCTTGCCGGCGATGGGCGCGGACTCGGAGACCTCCACCTCCATGGCCTCCGCGTCGGCCCCCTTGAGGGTGGCCACCGTGTGCACCTCGCCGCGACGGACGTAGCGGAGAATGGCGTTCACCGTGGACATCCGGGGGGAGACGGCGGCGTCCACACCGACCCGATCCACCAGGGGCAGGTAATCGACGCGGTGCATGAGGCTGATCACCTTCCGGGCGCCGACGGTCTTGGCCAGCAGGCCCGCCAGGAGGTTCGTCTCGTCCTGGCCGGTGAGAGAGACGAAGCCGTCGATCCCGGCCACGCCCTCCATCTCCAGCAGTTCCTGGTCGGTGGCGTCGCCGTGGAGGACCAGGGCGCCGGGCAACTCCTCGGCCAGCTCCTGGCACCGGTGGCGGTCCACGTCCAGGATCGTGCAGTCCACGTCGTGCTCGTTCAGGTGTCGGGCCAGGTAGACGGCCTCGCGGTTGCCGCCGGCGATCATCACGCGCTCCAGATTGAAGCGCTCGTAGCCCGCCAGGGGCGGGACGGCCGGCAGGTCCTCGGCGCGCGAGAGCACGTAGATGTGGTCCCCGGCCTCGATGCGGCTCGACCCCTTCGGGATCTCCGTCTCGCCGTCCCGGACGATGGCCACCGTGACCCAGCTCCGGTCCTCCAGCTTCCGGTCCAGCTCCACCAGGTTCAGGCCCGCCACCGGGGCGCCCTCCCGGACGCGCAGGCCGACCAGCTGGAGGCGTCCCTCGGCGAAGCGGACCAGGTCGGTGGCGGCCTCGCTGTTCAGCAGCTGGAAGATCTCCCAGGCGCACTCGCGCTCCGGGCTGATCAGGAGGTCGATGCCCAGCTGCTCCTGGGAGAGCACCCCGTTCTCGCCGTAGTAGTCGGTGCTGCTGAGCCGGGCCACACGGAACCCGGCGCCGAGCTGTGAGGCCACCAGGCAGGCCACCAGGTTGACCTCGTCCTGGCTGGTGACGGCCAGCAGCAGGTCCGCCTCGGTGACGCCGGCCTCCTGCAGGACGGGCAACGAGGCGCCGTTCCCGGTCACCGGGAGGACGTCGAGGTTGTCGCTCACCACCCGGGTGCGCTCGGGGTCCTTGTCGATGACCACCACGTCCTCGCCCTCCTCCGAGAGGCGTTCGGCGAGGTGGTAGCCCACGGCTCCGGCTCCGACGATCAGGATACGCATGGCCGTAAAGGGTATGGAGGTTCCCCCGCGGAGAGAACCCTCCCGGTCGCCGGCGGGCTGGCCCGGCTCGAGGGGCACCATACATTCATGGACTCACGTTCCGGCACACGGACCCCGACGATGACGGAGGTTCCACGATGGACGCGGTCTCGGATGTCACCCGCCGTGCGGCGCGCGCAGGCACGGCGCTTCTCGCTGCCGCCCTGGCGGCGATCCTTCTCGCACCGGCTCCCACTCCGGCACAGGACGTTCCCACACCGGAGTCGGTGATCGGCTTCGAGCTGGGGTCGGACTACAGGCTGGCCGACTACGATCAGCTCACCGAGTACTACCGGCAGCTGGACGCGGCCTCGGACCGGATGGTCCTGCGGGAGGTCGGGACCTCGGTGCAGGGGCGCCCCCTGTACGTGGCTTACGTCTCCAGCCGCGAGAATCTCCAGAACCTGGAGGAATACCGGGACATCTCCCGGCGGCTCGCCCGGGCCGAGGTGGACTCGGCGGAGGCCCGGCGCCTCTCGCGTGAGGGGAAGGCTTTCGTGTGGATCGACGCGGGTCTCCACTCCACCGAGGTGTCGCCGGCCCAGGCCATGCCGAACACCGCCTACCGGCTGGTCACCAGCGAGGACCCGGAGGTCCGGAAGATCCGGGAGAACACGATCGTCATGCTGATGCCGGTGATGAACCCGGACGGCCTGGACATCGTTGTGGACTGGTACCGCGAGCAGAAGGGCACTCGCTTCGAGACGGCCTCCCTC
>CANPVF010000144.1 GCA_947581645.1 Candidatus Caribbeanibacter nitroreducens
GAGGGCCGGAGTCCCGACGGAACCGGGCTCTACCGCCGGGAGACGGTTCCCGTGCGCCTCCGTGGTGCCGCGGGCGGCGACACCGGGGAGGACGCCGGCGGAGGACGCTGTCTCCGGGCCTGGGCCTACCTCTACAACCGGGATGCGTCGGACCTGGAGGAGGTCGAGGGCGGCGACTGGATGCGGCGGTGAGACGGTGGGGTGGCCTCACTCCTCCAGCTCGGCGTAGACCGTACCGTCCTCCACGAACACCTCGTAGGTGTCCACGCCGCACGGCGCGATGGGATCCAGCGACTCACCGGTGGTGATGTCGAAGGCAGCGTAGTGCCAGGGGCAGGTGATCGTCGTGCCGAGCAGCGTCCCCTCGCCGAGGGGACCGCCCTCGTGCGTGCACATGTTGTCGATGGCCCAGTACTCGCCGTCGGCGCGGAAGACGGCGAAGTCACGGTCGGCGGCCCGGACCGTGATGCCCTCTCCCTCCGGCACCTCGTCGGTGCCGCAGAGCTCCACGGTCCGGGCGGCGTCGGTGTCGCTCACGGTCCCTCCGGCGGCTCGGTCAGCGCTCGTCGGCCGGGAGACCTCGATCGCCCCGACCGGTCCCTAACAGAAGGGCGGGCCCCGGCCGCGGGCAACGCCGACGGCGAGGGGAAGCGGTCCCGACGCGGCCGGTCAGCGCTGGCCCGGATCGTCCCCCGTGTCGCCGTCGTCTCCCGGCTCCCGCGGCCGGACGGTCACGGTGCGCTCCTCGCCGCGTCGGAGGACGCGCACCTGCACGTCGCCCTCCGATCCCCGGACCGCACGGGCGGCGTCGCCCGGGTCCGAGACGTCCTCGCCGCCCACGGAGAGCAGCACGTCGCCGGCCTGCAGACCGGCGCTGTCGGCGGGCGATCCCTCGCGGACCGAGGCCACGAGTACCCCGCTCCGGTCACCGAGGCCGAAGTACTCGGACAGCTGCGGCGTGAGCGACTGCAGGCGAACGCCCAGGCGCGGCCGGTCGCCGGCGAACATGGGCCCGAACCGGAACCGGTGGACGGAGGCGGAGTCGCCCGCCTCGTCCCACTCCCACTCGAGCTCGTCCAGCCGCTCGTCCAGGTGCTCCATGCGACCCCGGGCGTGCTTCCACTCCTCCCGGGCCCGCTCCATGCGCTCGCGGAGGCGTGCCCGGGCCTCCGGCGGCAGCTCTCCCCGGACCTCCGGGCCCGGTCCGCGGAAGAAGGCGGCGGGGCCCCGCCGCTCGCGGAGCGTCACCGACAGGGCCGTGCGGCTCCCGTCACGGTAGACGCCGGCCTCGACCCGCCGGCCGGGCGGCGTCTCACGCACCAGTCGTCCGAGCTCCGCCGCGCTGTACACCGGCTCGCCGCGCCACTCCACGACCACGTCCCCGGGACGGAATCCGGAGCTGTCGGCGGGGCTGCCGTCCACGACCTTCCTCAACAGGGCGCCGCGCTGCTCCGGCAGATCCAGTCGCTCGACGTCCTCCGTGGTCACGTCCTCCAGCACGACGCCGAGGTAGCTCTGCTGCGGGGCCGGAGGGGTCGGGGCCGAGAGCTCCGGACGGTGAGACGGCGAGGGCGGGGCAGGCGGCGCTGCCTGCGCCGCGGGGTCCGGCAGCGGGGGTGCCTCCGGCGGAGCCTGCTGACGGGCGTCCGCCGTGTCGGAGGCGCCGACGGCCAGGAGGAAGGCCGCGGAGAGGGAGAGAACGGGACGGATCGTCGCCTGGTTGGTCATGGTCGTCTGCGGTGTCTCACGTTGGTGGTTCCGGGCGGGAGGACCGCGCCGGTCTCCGCGCCCTGTGCTCGTCCTGTGGGACAGCCGCGCCGGGCCCACCGTTGCCCGCGGTCGGGACGGAGACGTCGCCGGGAGCGGAAGAGGCGGAATGTACAGGGGCACCGGGGGGCCGCATCTTCGATATCGACCCGACACCCTGACGCGCGACTCGAGACACGGGGAGGACGCATGCCCGAGCCGGAGGCCGGCCCCGGGGACACAGAGGCGAGCTGGTCGGCCGCCCTTCCGGGCGCCGCGACCGACTCCGATGCCGCCGGGTGGCCCTACGCCGTGGTGCTGCTGGGCGCCTTCGCTGCTCTCCTGGCCGGCGTGCGCCCGGTGCTCACGCCGCCGGTGCTCTACCTGCTCGTGCTCTACCTCGGATGGCCTCTCCGCGGCTCCACGCTGGTGCGGCGCATCCTCGCGGCCTCCTCGGTGCTCGCGGCCGTGTGGGTCGTCCACGTCACCGGCCTGCTCCTGGCTCCCTTCATCCTGGCCCTCATCGCTGCCTATATCGTGGACCCGGTGGTGGACTGGCTCCACTCCCGGGGGCTCCCGCGGTCCCTGGCCATCGGCCTGATGGCGCTGCCGCTGCTGGGCATCCTGGCGCTCATCGCCCTCGTTCTCGTCCCGGCGGTGGCGGAGCAGGTCTCGCAGCTGATCGCAAACGTCCCCGGGTACGTGGCCGTGGTGGAATCGTGGGTTCGCGACCTGCGGGAATGGGTGCTGGGGCTGCAGATCGCCGGCATCAACGAGAGGACGATCCCGGCGCTGCGGGAGATCGACGCTCAGGTCGTGATGAAGTACCTGCAGGAGTGGCGCAGCCAGCTGGCGGTGGGCAGCCGGGAGATGGTGCTGGGGCTGGGCCGGGGAATCGGAACCGGCCTGACGGTCGTCGGCTATCTCATCCTGACTCCGCTGCTCACCTACTACCTGCTTCGCGACTGGCCGCGGATCCGTCGACGTCTGAAGGCGCTCGTGCCCGGCGATCGCCGACGGGAGGTGGTGGGCTTCGCCCAGCAGTACGATTCGCTCCTGAGCCGGTACCTCCGGGGACAGCTCCTGCTGGCGGCCGTCGTGGGCACCATCGTGGGAGTGGGCTTCTGGATCCTGGACTTCCCGTACGCCCTGCTGGTGGGCATCGTGGCGGGGGTCTTCAACGTCGTGCCCTACCTGGGCTTCGCCGTCGGGGCGGCCACCGCCGTGCTGATCGCCCTCTTCACCGGGCCGATTCTGGCGGGGCTGCTCAAGGTGGCGGTGGTGTTCGGGGCCCAGCAGGTGGTGGAAGGGGTGCTCGGCCCCTACATCGTGGGCGAGTCCGTGGGCCTCCATCCCGTGTGGGTCATCCTCGCCCTGGCGCTGTTCAGCTTCTTCTTCGGATTCGTCGGGCTGCTGATCGCCGTCCCGCTGGCGGTGCTCATCAAGCTGGGCATCGAGCAGGCCATGAAACGGAGGGACGTCGGCGCGACGAGCTGAGTCGCGCGGTCTCCGCCGTGGGCATCAGGCGTCCCGGGCCAGCCGGACCCCGGTGAACTGCCAGCTCTCGTCGGCGTGGAAGAAGTTGCGGTAGGTGGGGCGGATGTGGGTCCGGGAGGTGGCGCAGGAGCCGCCGCGGAGCACGAACTGATCGCACATGAACTTGCCGTTGTACTCGCCCAGGGCGCCGTCCAGGGGCTCGAATCCCGGGTACGGCTCGTACTGGCTGCGGGTCCATTCCCAGACGTCGCCGAACATCTGGAGGAGTCCGCTCTCGGCGTCCCCCGCGTGCTCCGAGGCGGCGGGCGCGGGATGCAGGAGGCCGCTCTCCACGAAGTTGCCCTCCACCGGGGCCGACCCCGCCGCCAGCTCCCACTCCTCCTCCGTCGGGAGTCGTGCGTCCGCCCACCGGGCGAAGGCGTCGGCCTCGTAGTAGCTGAGGTGGCTCACCGGCTCCGACTCCTCCACGGGGCGAAGCCCGGACAGGGTGTGCGCGACCCAGGTACCGTCGCGCTCCTCCCAGTAGAAGGGCTCGGTCCACCCGCGCTCCTGGACTTCCGCCCACCCGTCGGAGAGCCACAGCTCCGGTCTCCCGTAGCCGTCGTCCCGCATGAACTCCAGGTATTCGCCGCAGGTCACCGGCCGACTGGCGATCTCGAACGGGTGAACGTAGACCTCGTGACGGGGCCGCTCGTTGTCGTAGGAGAAGCCCGATCCGTCGTGGCCGATCTCCCGGACGCCCTCCCCGAAGTCGATCCACTCCATCTCGGGCACGGGCGCGGGATCCGGCCGAACGTCCTGGTACGCCGGCCGCAGGGGGTTCACCGAGAAGACGTGCTTGATGTCCGTGAGGAGCAGCTCCTGGTGCTGCTGCTCGTGGTGGATGCCGAGGGTGGTCCGTGAGCGGATCTCCTCCGGGTCGCCGGCGCCCCCGTCCTCCGCCAGGAGCCGCTCCATGGCGCTGTCCACGTGACGGCGGTACTCGAGCACCCGGTCCACGGTGGGGCGGGATATGTAGCCCCGCCGGTCGCGGCAGTGTCGCTCACCGGCCTGGACGTAGTAGGAGTTGAAGAGATAGCCGTACGTGTCGTCGATGGGCTCGTAGCCCGGGAGGAACGGCTCCAGGAGGAACGTCTCGAAGAACCAGCTCACGTGGGCCAGGTGCCACTTGGTGGGACTGACGTTCTCCCGGGACTGGACGACCATGTCCTCCGTCTTCAGGGGGTCGCAGAGGCGTTCCGTGAACCGACGGGTGCGCCGGTAGCGGCCGAGGAGGTCGGCGGCGTCCCTCGCCCCTCGACGATCGGCGGAAGCGTCCCCCGGCGCGGGGCGTGTTCCGACGGTGTCGCTCTCCGCGAGGTGCTCCGTGCCCATGTCCCCCTCCTCCTCTGGCTGGGTGCGGTTCGGTGGCTGACACTCGACGTGGCGTCGCGTCGCCCCCCCTCAACAGCCCACGGTAAGCGGGCGTTCCCCGGAGGCAAAGGCGTCTCCCGGGCCGGTTCGCCTTCCCGGACCGTTCGCGTACGTTTCCCCCGCCGCCGGAAGACGCTCCGGCGGGCACGAGCGCACGAGCACCAAACGGGAGGAGAGCCGTGGCCGAACCGGTCGAGCTGAACGAGGCACAGGTGGCGAAGCTCATCGAATGGTGGGAAGAGAAGGGCGTCCCCACGGAATGCGAGCTCTGCGGGGAAGTGGGCTGGGAGGCCAGCGTCTTCGGCGTGGAGATTCCGGCCGTGGACGAGGAGGAGGTCGTCGAGGGGCCTGCCGTTCCGCTGGTGGCGGCGGCGTGCAACAACTGCGCGAACGTGCGATTCTTCGTGGAGAGGATGATCGAGCTCTTCTGAATCTGGAGACGCCGGGCGACGGCCGACCCGGAAGGGGGGCGCACACGGCCCGCTGCCCCGGGATAGGCCGTTCGGGGATCAAATCAACGGAACGAGGGTTCGGACATGCCGGTGCAGGAGCGCTTCGAGGACGAGACGGTGGAGCTCGACGGAGGGGAGTTCGTGGGCTGCACCTTCGAGGGATGCGAGCTCGTCTACCGGGGCGGGGAGCTGCCGCGAAGGGTCGAGGAGAACACCTTTCGCGACTGCCGCTGGCGATTCGAGGACGCCGCGGGACGCACGGTGCGCTTCATGTCCGCCCTGTACCGGGGGCTCGGCGACCACGGCGAGGCGCTGGTGGAGCGGACGTTCGACCACATTCGGGGGGAGCAGCCCCGTTGAACGGCTGCCCTGAGCGGCGTAGCGTGCAACTCGAACGGCGGGAGGAACGCGGAATGTGCGGAATGGTCGGAGGAGAGAGATGAACGGAGCATCGAACCCGCCGGTCGGAGGAACGCTCGCGCTCCTGGGGGGCGCGGCCCTGGTCCTGTCGACGGCCGGCTTCGGCGGACCGAATTCCGCCTCCGGGCCGGACGGGGCGGCGGTCTGCGAGGCCGCGCCCCACCGCGTCGACCTGGAGTCCACCGGCAACGCGCCCGGGGCCTCGGGATGGATGGACCTCCGCTTCGGAAACGCCCCCCACGGGGTCGCCGTCACCGAGGACGGGAGCTACCGCTACGAGATCTCCGTCCACGTGACCTCGGTCCCCAGGAATCGCGGGGAATCCACTCTCGTGGCCTGGGCTGCCACTCCGAACCTGGACCGGCACCTCAACCTCGGCGCCGTCGGGGACGACGGGGTCGTGGAGGGAGAGGTGTCGTGGAACAAGTTCCTGGTCTTCGTCACGGCGGAGTCCTCCGCGAGCGTGGAGACGTGGCAGGGGCCGGTCCTCATGAAGGCCACTTCTCCCAGCGGAAACATGCACACCATGGCCGGGCACGGGATCTTCCAGCAGCACGGCATCGGCTGCTGATTCTGTGACGGAGCTTTCCTCTCCCGGGCGTGCCCTGCCGGGGATCCTGCTCGGACTGAGTCTGACCCTCGCCGCCCTGGCGCCGCCCCCGGCCGGGGCACAGGAGGGCGCGGACGGGGCGTCGGCGGCCCCCGACTCCACGCCGGGGATGATGGCGGAACCCCGGGGAGGTCGGAGCCCGGCGTGGCGTATGCCGCCGATGCCCGCCGGGATGCCCATGCTGCCGCCGCTGAAGGGCATGACTCCCGACCTGGGCAGCTTCCTGCCGTCGGCGGACGACCCGGAGTCCCTGCCGGACGCCCGCTACCGCGAGGTCCGCCGCCTCTCCGACGGGGACACCCTGTCCCTGGAGGCGATGAAGGTGCGGCGGACCATCGAGGGTCGGACCTTCACCATGTACGGCTTCAACGGGCAGTATCCGGGTCCCCTGGTGGAGGCGCCCGAGGACGGAACCATCGTGGTGGAGTTCACCAACGAGCTGGACATGCCGTCCACCGTCCACTGGCACGGAGTCCGACTGGACAACCGGTTCGACGGCGTGCCGGACGTGACCCAGGAGCCGGTGGCGCCGGGCGAGAGCTTCACATACCACGTCCACCTTCCCGATCCCGGCATCTACTGGTACCATCCTCACGTCCGGTCCGACATCCAGCAGGACCTGGGCCTGTACGGCAACCTGAACGTCCGGCCGCCGGAGCAGGGCTACTACAACCCGGTGAACCGGGAGGAAGTCCTCATCCTGGACGACATCCTCCTGGACGGGAAGGGGCTCTTCCCCTATGGCCGCGAGCGGGCCCTGAACGCGCTCATGGGTCGCTTCGGCAACGTCTTCCTGGTGAACGGCGAGCCGGGCTACGAGCTGACCGTGGATCGGGGCGAGGTCGTCCGCTTCTTCCTCACCAACGTGTCGGCGACCCGCACCTTCAACCTCCACCTGGGCGGGGCGCGGATGAAGGTGGTGGGGGCGGACATCGGGAAGTTCGAGCGGGAGGAGTGGACGAAGAGCCTGGTGATCGCCCCCGCCCAGCGATACATCGTGGAGGCGCGGTTCCCGGACGCCGGCACGTACGCCTTCACCAACCGGGTGCAGGCCATCGACCACTTCGCGGGCGAGTTCTACCGCCAGGTGGACACCCTGGGAACCGTGAGCGTCCGGGATCGGGCCGCGGAGGAGGATCACTCGGAGGAGTTCGAGACCCTGCGGAGCAACGAGGACGTATCCGACGGCATCGCTCCGTACCGGGAGCACTTCGACGACCCCGTGGACCACCGGCTGGAGCTCACGGTGCGGCAGGACGGCCTCCCGCAGGCCATGGTGGCCGTGATGCAGATGGACACGCTCTTCCGGCCGCCGGTGGAGTGGAACGACGTCATGCCGATGATGAACTACCTCTCCACCGGCCGGAACGTGACCTGGATCCTGCGTGAGCCTGAGACCGGCCGGGAAAACATGGAGATCGACTGGACCTTCCGTCAGGGAGAGGTCTCGAAGATCCAGATTCACAACGCCCGGCGGTCGCTCCATCCGATGCAGCACCCCATCCACCTGCACGGACAGCGCTTCCTGGTGCTCTCCAGGGACGGCGAACGAAACGGGAACCTGGTGTGGAAGGACACCGTGCTCATTCCGGTGGGGAGCACCGTCACGCTGCTCCTGGACCCCTCCAACCCCGGGGACTGGCTGCTGCACTGCCACATCTCGGAGCACCTGGAGGCGGGCATGAAGACGGTGTTCACGGTGGAGCCGTCGCCGGGGGACTCGATGCGCCACTGAAGAAGCGGCGGGGCGGTCGGCCTCCGGCGGTCGGTGGCCGCGCATGCGCCTTCAACGTGCCTTATATGAACCGTGTCAACTGTAAGGGGACGAGAGAGATGACGACCACATCGGAGATCCGTTCTGGACGGAGCCTGTGGCGGCGAGCATGCGTCAGCGTCGGCGTCTCACTGGCCCTCGTGGCGGGGGGAGCGGCCGCGGCGTCGGCCCAGGGCCACGGCGATCAGGCCCACGAGCCCCGCGGCAGCGACAACATCGAGGTGCTCTCCCACGTCCCCCTGGGCCCCCGCCTCAGCGTCTCGGACATCGAGCTGGAGCAGGAGGTCGATCGCCCCTTCGCCTACGTGGGCCGGATGCAGTACGGTGAGCGCGGCCCGAAGGGCACGGACATCATCAGCCTGGCCGATCCCGAGAACGCCCGTGTCATCTACCGGTGGCGGATCGAGAATCAGGAGCTCCACCAGCCCACCGGCGGAATGGACGTGAAGTACTTCAAGTGGAAGGACCGCTACTACGTGGTCCAGTCACTCCAGTTCGGCCAGGGAGGCCCGGACACGGACCTGGGGGCCGTGATCCTGGACGTGACCTCGCTCCCGGACACCTCCGGCGTGGAGGAGGCGGCCCGGGTGCGGGCACCGGAGTACCCCGGCGGCTTCCACAACATCTTCGTGTACAAGCACTCCAACGGCCGGGTCTACCTGTTCGCGACCCTGAACGGCCCGTACGCCCACGTCTACGACCTGGGCACGGCGGTGGAGGAGGGGCCGGAGGAGGCTCTGGCCGCCCGGGTTCCGCTGCCCCGGGACCAGTCGGGCGGCTACAGCGGCTATCACGACTTCTACGTGGGCTACCATCCGGCGACCGGTACCGATCGCTTCTACGGCGGCGGCACCGGCGGGTACTACGTCTACGACGTCACGGGGGTGCCCACGCCCGAGGAGCGGGAGGCGCGACCGGACACGGCGGCCCCGACCGAGGACTT
Organism: Candidatus Caribbeanibacter nitroreducens; assembly: GCA_947581645.1. GTDB lineage: Bacteria > Gemmatimonadota > Gemmatimonadetes > Palauibacterales > Palauibacteraceae > Caribbeanibacter > Caribbeanibacter nitroreducens. The sequence goes on from CANPVF010000144.1 coordinate 8,856, forward strand.
CGAGCTCCTCACCTCGCTCACGGGCATCTCCGGGGTCCGCTGGGGGCACACCTTCACGCCCGGCCCCCGCGGACGCTACGCCGTGGGAGAGACGGAGTACCAGTACGCTCCGCTCCGGATCTTCGACCTGAAGCCGGGGCTCGACGGCGAGGTGGAGACCATCAGCTCGCCCATCGCGGCCTGGACCGCCGACTGGCGCCACCTGCCTCACAACCACGAGGTGCGGTGGCCCCTGGTCTTCGTCTCCCACTACCTGGACGGGCTGCAGATCTTCACCATGGCGGACCCCGAGAATCCCAAGACGGTGGGATGGTACGACACCTACCTCGGACCGCCGAACACGGACCGATACAGCCAGTTCAACGGTGCCTTCGGCGTGGACGTGAGGAACGAGGACGGCCTCATCGTGATCAGCGACATGACGACGGGTTTCTGGGCCTTCCGGATGGAGGGCTTCCAGGGCTGGTCCGGCGCGGAGCACGGCGTGCCCGACGTCTCCAGCGCGCAGCACTGGGAGGGAGTCCCCGGCGGCGGCTGAGGCATCGGGCCTCCGGGCCCTCGTTCGGCCCGGAGGCGCCGACAATACGCAATTGACAGTATCAGGGGGGAGGCTTACCCTACCTCACGTTTCGGTGAATTTTTCGTACGGACAGGCTTCCGAGGGCGTGACGAGCGGAGCGGGGCGTGCGGGATGGGAGGATCCGTCTCCGTCGCCGTCGTGATCCGATCGTCCCGGGGGCGGACCGGACAGCGGAGGAGCGGCTGGTCATGAGCACCACGGGCACCGTCGATTTCTTCGACGACAAGAAGGGGTTCGGCTTCATCACCCCCGACGACGAGGGGGATGACTGCTTCGTCCACCACTCCGACATCACCGGCGACGGCTACAAGAGCCTGAACGCCGGAGATCGGGTGGAGTTCGACGTCGTCTCCAGCGACAAGGGTCCGCGGGCGGAAAACGTCGTGAAGCTCTGACGCCCTCCCCGGGGGCGGTCCCGCGCTCCCGGGGAAGGGCGTCCCTCAGGAGCCGGGGCCGGTCTCCGGACGGTCCGCCAGGAAGTTCGCGGCCCGCTCCTCTGCCCAGAAGCGGATCCCGCCCCCGCGGTCCGACGCCAGGAATCCGACGTGCCCGCCGCGCTGGCACAGGTGCGGCCGCAGGCTGGGGTTCGACCGGAGAGCATCGGCCGGAACCGAATCCGCCGGCACGAAGGGATCGTCCTTCGCGTGGATCACCGCCGTGTCCACGTCGATTCCCGACAGGTAGCGGGCCGAGCTCGAGAGCCGGTAGTACTCCTCTGCGTCACGAAACCCGTGCACGGGCGCGGTGACGGCGTCGTCGAAGGCGCGGAGCGTGTCGGCCCTCTCGGCCCGCTCCAGGTCGTAGGCGTCCGGCATCCGGCGGGCCTTCTTCCGCAGGGACCTCTTCAGCGACCGGAGGAGGGACCGGGCGTAGATCCGTCCGGGACCGCGCTCCAGGTGATCGGCCGACGCGCCCAGGTCGAAGGGCACGGAGACGGCCGCAGCCGCCGCCAGGCCCGTCTCGGACGCGTTCCGCTCACCCAGGTATTTCAGCAGGACGTTGCCCCCGAGGGAGAACCCGAGGGCGGCCACCGGGACGCCGTCCCGCGACCGCTCCCGCACCCGGCGGATCAGGTATGCCAGGTCGTCGGTCTCGCCGGAGTGGTAGAGGCGGCGCCGCCGATTGGGCACCCCGCTCCTGCCGCGGAAGTTCAGGGCCAGCGGCCGCATCCCCCGCCGGAGGAGCTGGCGGCAGGCCTCCACCACGTAGCCGCTCCGTGAGCATCCCTCGAGCCCGTGGAGCACGATGACCACGGCCCCGGTCGGGTCCGGGCCGTGGGGCCACGGGGGATGGTCCAGGTCCAGGAAGTCGCCGTCGGGGGTCTCGATGCGGACCCGCCGGTAGGGCAGCCCGCGGCCGGAGCGGAGGAGGCGCGCACCCAGGGTCTGGGCGTGCGCCCCCCGGAGCCAGGGGTGGGGCCGGAAGGTAGGGACGGTCCCGCTGCGGGGTCGGGCGCTCGGGGCGCTCAGGCGCTCTCGCGCCAGTAGTCGCGCAGGGCGTCGCCGTGCTCGGACTGGCGAAGCTTGTCGAACGCCCGGTTCCTGATCTGCCGGATGCGCTCGCGCGTCACGCCGAGCAGCTCGCCGATCTGCTCGAGCGTCCTCTCCTCGCCGTCGTCCAGCCCGTAGTACAGCATGAGGATCTTCCGCTCGCGCTCGGTCAGGTACCGGTCGAACATGCGCTCCAGGAACTCCCGCCGGGCCTGGGCTTCCACGTCGCCCTCGATCTCCGACTCGTCGCTGCCGGCGAAGCGCTCGCCGAAGGAGGCGCTGTCCCGGTCCGAGTCGTCCAGGGGAGCGTCGAGGCTGAGCTCGGCGGAGGCCACGCGTCGGAGGGTTCGGATCGTCTCCACCGACTCGTCCATCTCCTCCGCCAGTTCACGGTCGGTGGGGGAGCGACCGAGCTCCTGGGTGAGCCGCGTCTTGGTCCGGGAGAGCTTCACCAGGTTGGAGTTCTGATTCAGCGGAATCCGGACGGAGCGCGTCTCCTCGGCCAGGGCCTGGAGCACGGTCTGGCGGATCCACCACACCGCGTAGGAGATGAACTTCACGCCCTTGTCGGGATCGAACTTCTTGACCGCCTTCAGCAGGCCCTTGTTCCCGATGCACACGAGCTCCGCCAGGCTGAGGCCCCGCCCCTGGTACTTCTTCACGTAGGAGATGACGAAGCGGAGATTGGCCGTCACCAGGCGCTCGGCGGCCTGTCGATCACCCTCCCGGGCGCGGCGGGCGATGCGCTGCTCCTCTTCCCGGTCTTCGATCAGGGGGTACTTCTCGACGTCCTGGAGATACTGGTCGAACGAACCCAGCTCACTGGAGTCGAAGTACGATCCCATGGCGCTCTCGGGTTGAGGATCGGCGGCTCAGATCGGCTGCGGGGATGTCGATTTCCTATACCGGCGTATCGAACTCCAGATCCGCGTCCGACCGCTACACCACCGTACTATCGACGCGATTGTACAGGGCGATTTCGACGTTGTTCCCGGCCGCCGGATGCGGCCCGGGAGCGGTCGACCTGCGTGGGGTTCCGTTGACAAGTATGCGGGTATTCCCTTACCGGTAGCATCCACGTGTCGTCCGGATGCAGCCGGACCGACGCGGCGATAGCAGAGAGAAGGACTCACGCGGAGGGGACGGGAATGGCCACCGGAGTCGTGGATTTCTTCGACGAGCGAAAGGGCTTCGGCTTCATCCAGCCGGACGACCAGGAAGAGGACTGCTTCGTCCACTACTCGGACATCGTCGGAGAGGGCTTCAAGTCGCTCAACGAGGGCGACAAGGTCGAATTCGACATCGTGGAGAGCGAAAAGGGCCCCCGGGCCGAGAACGTGACCAAGGTCGGGTCCTGATCCCGCGGGCGTCCCGGGCGGATCACGTCCGCTCCGGGGCGTCCGCGGCGATCTCGCTCCGGGGGAGATAGTCCCCGGCCAGCTCGCGAAAGCGGGCGACCTGCTCCCGCGCCCAGTCTTCCGGGCGGTCCAGCTCCCGGGCCAGGATACGGGCGGTGCGGGGAGCGGCCTCGGCGGCCGCCCGGGCGTCGAGGAACAGGGACGGGGTGCGCCGGGCCAGCACGTCCTCCACGGTGCGTGCCAGCTCGTGGCGCGCCGCCCAGGCCACCTGTGCCGCCCTGAACGGCAGCCTGGGGTGCAGAGCCTCCCCCATGCGCGGCTCCCCCTCGGCCAGCGAGCGAACCTGGCGGGCGTCGGCGCCGTACACCGACCAGGGCGATCCCCCCGGCCCGTCGCCGTCGGCCCCGTGCAGGGCGAGCTCACGGGTCACGGACTCCCTCTCCGGCAGGGCCGCCACCTCCGCGGCGCGGTCGATCGTGTCCTCCCCCATCTCCCGGTACGTCGTCCACTTGCCGCCGACGACCGAGATCAGCCCGGTGTCGGAGACCACGATCCGATGGTCCCGCGACAGCTCGGCGGTCTCGCCCACGTCGTCGCCGTCGCCGGCGGTGGCCAGCGGCCGGATCCCGGCGAAGACGCTCCGGACGTCCCCGGCGGAGGGAGGGTCCCGGAGGTAGCGCTGGAGATGTTCGAGCAGGTAGCTCACCTCCCGGGGCTCGGGCCGGGGACGCTCCGGGACGCTGTCGACGGGCACGTCGGTGGTGCCCACCAGTACGCGGTGGTGCCAGGGAATGGCGAAGATCACGCGGCCGTCCCGGGTCCGGGGCACCATGAGCGCGGTGCCCCCGCCCAGCACCTCCCGGTCGAACACCAGGTGGGTGCCGCGGCTGGGCCGGACCAGGGACGTCGCGTCGGGATCCTCGAGCCTCCGGATGCTGTCCGCGTACGGGCCCGTGGCGTTGATCACGGACCGGGCCTGCAGCCGCATCTCGGCGCCGGACTCCCGGTCGCGTGCCACGACCCCGGTGACCCGTCGACCGTCGGCGACACCCTCCGTCTCGTGCAGGAGGTCCTCCACCTCGACGTAGTTGAGGGGCACGCCGCCGGCGTCCAGCAGCGAGCGTATGAGGGTGACGACCAGCCGGGCGTCGTCGAACTGGCCGTCGTGGTAGAGGACGCCGCCGCGCAGCCCGCCGCGCTCGAGGTTCGGAACCCGGCCGGCGGCGGAGGCGGCGGACAGGAGGCTGGAGGACTCCAGGTTGTGGGGACCGGACAGCAGGTCGTACAGCTTGAGCCCCGCTCCGTAGAACGTACGCTCCCACCATCGGTACGCGGGGACCAGGAACGGGCGGCTGTGCACGACGTGCGGTGCGTTACGGAGCAGGCGGCTCCTCTCGCGGAGCGCCTCGAAGACCAGCCCCATGCGTCCCTGCTGCAGGTAGCGGACGCCGCCGTGGACGAGCTTCGTGCTCCGGGAGGAGGTGCCCTGGCCGAAGTCTCCCTGCTCCAGGAGGAGCGTGTCGTAGCCCCGCGTGGCGGCCTCGAGCGCCGCACCGGCGCCGGTCGACCCCCCGCCGATCACCAGGACGTCCCACGGGCGGTCGCGGCCGCGGACGTCGGACAGGAGGGACTCCCGGCCGGTCGCCCCACCCGGATCGCCCGCCGGCACCGGCTCGCCGCCGTCGGCGCTCATCTTCGTGCCCTCCCGTCGCCTCGCGCGGGAGGAGGCGGCCGGCGCTCAGTCCCCACGGAAGGCCGCCGCCATCAGGTCCGCCAGCTCGGCCACGCAGCGCTCTCCGATCGCCGGGTCGAAGCCGCGGGCGTCACCCAGTATCCCGCTCTCGGTGACGCTCCGGAAGCCGTGCCGCGCCAGGCTCGTGCAGCAGTCACGGCAGACCTCCACCAGCGTCTCCGCGCGCAGGCTGATGGTGCCCGGAAAGTCCATGTGGTGCTCCGAGCAGCCCACCCGGATGGTCGGCCCCGCGAGGGCGTTCCCGAGCCGCTCCTCCACCTCCGGCCAGGTCATCCGGTCCAGGCGGAGCCCGGACAGGGGCTCGTCCTCGCTCACCGGGCGCGGGCCACGAGTCCGTTGTGCGCCTTGATGTAGCCGCAGCGCAGGACCTCGAAGCCGTTCTCGAAGGCGTAGAGTCCCAGCTGCCGGGCGTCCATGAGCTCCCGGTAGCCGTAGTTCATGATCTCGCTCATGGCCAGGTAGAAGAGACGGGAGCGGACCTGGCGCCGCGGGGTGGTGAGCACCGCGTAGCCGCCGGGCTTCAGGAAGCGTCGGTGCCAGTCGAACACCATGGGCTTGTACTCGTCCGGGAAGTGCTCCAGGAGGCCGACGCTGAGGACGATGTCGAAGCGCGGCCCCGTCTCCAGGTCGCGGATGTCGGAGACGACATAGTCGATCTCCATCTCTCCCCGCCGGTGCACCGTCTCGCCGCCCGTGGCCGGGTCGGTGCCGAGGAAGGGATACCGCCGCGGAAAGTCGCCGAACCGGTCGGTCCTGCAGAACTCGTCGTAGTCGACCAGCACGGCGCGGCCACCGGGGTACATGGCCAGCAGCTGCATGGCCTCGTAGCCCTCGGCGGCGCCCAGGAAGAGGATCTCCGGGCGATCCACGTCCAGGTCTCGGAAGAGGGCTCGCTTGCCGCGTGGATCCCACACGGCGTCCTCCACCCGGTGCACGTGGTTCCAGATGGAGATCCGGGTGAGCCGTCGGGCGGCCTCCCACGCACCGGGGAGGTCCAGGGAGGCGATCCGACGCACGAGCTCGCCGGCCCGCTGCCGGCGCTCGCGCGGCACGTCGGTCGAGAACAGGTCGTGGAAGGCCCGGTTGAACCGCTCCCACTGGACCGGCACCGGCATCTCCCGTCCGTGTTCCTCCTCCCACCGCTCCCGGTGACGGGACATCCGGGTCACACGGTAGGGCTCGCCCAGGTCGCGCCACGAGAGGCGCGACCAGTCGGTGTCCGAGAGGTCCTCGAAGACGTCCGGCGGCGTCCGCCGCAGGTCGACGCGGTAGCGGGGGCGGAGGAAGGAGTCGCCCGGCGCGCCCACGTCGTCGGTGCCGGCGGGGCCGGCCCGGCCGTCGGCGTCGGCGGCTGGTTGGATCACGGCGCTCCTCCTGGCCCGCGGATCACGATCGGGCGGTCACGGACAGCGGGTGTCGCGGCGGTGGGTGAGATCGCGAATCACGGCTCGCTTGAAGCCCTCCTCGCCGGCCTCCGACATCAGCCGGCTGCGGTAGTCGGCGATCCCGAGGCTCTCGAGCCGCATCCGAATCACCTGGAACAGCCGCGGCCACCGGTCCCCCGGAGCCTGAACGTGGTGAAGCCCGCCGCTGTACGCCAGCAGCATCCGTCCGTCCGGGATCTCTCGAATCAGATCCGCGATTCCTCCCCGGATGGTCATCGGCTCCCCGTGCCGGTCGAGGCCGTCGCGACGCTTCATCCGTCCCTCCGGCAGGATCACCGCCAGCCGGCCGGGCTCGCGGGCACGGGCCACGAAGCGCTCCCACGTGTGGTCGCGCTCCCTCGTGACGGGCTCCACCTCCGCCGCCACACGGCTGAAGAACCGTCCCACCAGCGGGCGGGTCGCGGTCTTCTGGGCCACGGGCACGACGGCGCGGCTCGCCACGGACCACAGGAAGCGATTCGGCACGCCGCCGACGAAGAGGGGCTCGTACAGGCTCGTGTGGTTCAGGATGACCACGAGCCGGAGGTCCGCCCAGGGGTCGCGGGGGACCTCGCCGATCCACCGCATGTCGTGGTGGAAGAGCAGGCGGCTCGCGGCCTTGACGCCCCGGAGCATGAGGTAGACGAGAAGGGGGCGCATGGAACTACGCCGCGGCTCGGGTCGCCGGGAGGGAACAGCCCGCGTCGGTGCTGGAGGGCGGTGGTGTCATGGGCACCGGTGGCCCGGAGGTGAGCACGCTCCCGTTCTCGCACTGTCTCTCGATGACCCCGGCGCGCGTCCACCCGGGCGGCCTGGCCGGCTTACTATACCCGGCTCACGCATCGATGCGTTCCGACACTGGCCCCTCGCCTCCCGGGGCGTTCCCTTTGGGGGTCCGAACCCCCGGCCACGAGCCGTCCCGCTGACGACGTCCGCCATGAGCACTGTCGACACCCCCGCCTTCGAGCCTTTCGACTCCGATCTGGTGACGGCTCGCTTCCTCCGGCGCCCGAACCGGTTCGTCGTCCACGCGGCCCTGGAGGACGGCGAGGAAGTGCGGGCCCACCTGCCGAACCCCGGGCGCATGGAGGAGATCCTGGCCGCCGGTCGCATCCTGGCGCTGGAGCCGGCGCGGCGGGCGGACCGGAAGACCGACTGGTCGGCGATCCTGGCGCGGACTCCCGACGCCGCGGGCTGGGTGTCGCTGGTCACCACGCTCCCCAACCGCCTCGTCGGCGAGGCCCTGTCGGCGCGGGGACTGGACGAGCTGGCGGACTGGCAGCTCGAGCGATCGGAGCCCACCCTGGGCGGCTCGCGACTCGACTTCCTCCTCTCCCGGGACGATCGCCGCATGGCGCTCGAGGTGAAGAGCGTGAGCCTGGAGCGAGAGGGGATGGGCCTCTTCCCGGACGCGGTGACCGATCGCGGGAGGCGGCATCTTCGCGAGCTCGCGGAGATCGCGGGCCGCGACGGATGGGAGGCGGCGGTCCTCTTCGTCGCACAGCGGGACGACGTGAGGGCGGTGACCGCGGCCCCCGACATCGACCCGGCCTTCGCGGGGGCGCTGGACGAGGCCCGGGAGGCCGGGGTCCGGATCCTGGCGCGCCGCTGCCGGGTGACGCGGCGGGGGGTGGCCCTGGGTCCCGCGCTGCCGACACCGCTCCCGGAGGAGGCTCCCCCGCCCGAGGGGTCGTCGGAGCCGGACGGAGCGCCGGAGGGGGCACGGCCGTCGTGACGGCCGCCGAAGCGACGATGAGGGCGCTCCGGCTGGTGGAGCCCGGCCGCCCGGTGGAGGAGCAGCTGGTCGAGCGCCCGGAACCCGGCCCGGGCGAGGTCCTGGTCCGGGTCGGCGCGGCGGGCATCTGCCGCTCCGACGCCCACTACCGGGCCGGCACCGCGCCGGCGGGTCCGCTCCCCCTCACCCTGGGGCACGAGGTGGCCGGAACCGTGGTGGAGACCGGCCCCGGGACGCGCCGTCCCGGCGAGGGCGAGCGCGTCTGTCTTCACTACCTGGACACGTGCGGCACGTGTCCGGCCTGTGCCTCGGGCCGGGAACAGTTCTGCGACGAGGCCACGATGCTCGGAAAGAGCCGCCCCGGCGGATGGGCCGAGTACGTCCGGGTCCCGGCCCGGAACGCGGTCCCGATTCCGGAGAGCACCTCGTTCGCCCACGCCGCCGTGATGATGTGCTCCACGGCCACCTCGTACCACGCCCTGCGGCGGGCGCGACTCGAGGCGGGCGACCGGGTGGCGGTGTTCGGTGCCGGCGGGCTCGGGCTCTCGGCCGTGCAGCTCGCCCGGGCCGGCGGTGCCCTGGAGGTCCTCGCCGTCGACGTCCGTGAACCCCCGCTGGAGATCGCCCGGCAGCTGGGCGCCAGGCCGGTGCAGGGCGGAGAGGACGCCGCCGCCCGGATCCGCGCGGCCACCGGCGGCCGGGGCGTGGACGTCGCCGTCGAGGTCGCGGGGCGCCGGACCACGGTCCGCGCCGCGCTGGAAGCCCTGGCCCCGATGGGGCGCGTGGCGGTGGCGGGGATCTTCGCCGGCGGCGTGGACGTTCGGCCGTACGCGGAGCTCATCGGACGCGAGGCCGAGCTGATCGGCGTGTCGGACCATCTTCTCTCCGAGATCCCCGACCTCCTGGAATGGGAGGAGCACGGGGTGCTTCGGATGGATCCGGTGGTTCGGCGGACGGTACCGCTGGAGGCGGACGCGGTGAACGGCGCCCTGGACCGACTCGAGGAGCTGGAGGCCGAGGGGCGCGCGGTGATCGTGCCGTGAGCCGCATCGGCCGTCCGCCGTTCCCGTGGAGAGGCCCTCCACGGTCGGCGGTCGCGGCAGAGAACGTACGACTCACACCTCACGGGAGAGACGGTAGGATGGAACGGAGAGCTGAGAGCGCGGAGCGCGGAGAAGAGGGACGGACCGGAAGCCAGGGGACGGGGTCCATCGCGATCCTGGGCGGCGGCAACCTGGGCCAGGCCCTGGCGCGAGGCTGGCTCGCGGCGGACCTGCTTGAGCCGGAGGAGCTGACCGTGACCCGGCGGCGGACCGAACTCCTGGGGAAGCTCGCCGACCGCGGCTGCCGGGTGACGGACGACAACGCGTCGGCGGTCCGGACGTCCCGGGTGGTCGTGCTGGCCGTACAGCCGCAGCAGGTGGTGCCCCTCCTGGACGAGATCGCCCCCGCGCTCGATCCCGACCGTCATCTCCTCGTCTCCTGCATCTCCGACGTCAGCGTGGCGGACCTCCATGAGCGGCTCGACGTGACCGTTCCCACGGTTCGCGCCATGCCGAACACGGCCGTGGAGATCCGCGAGTCCATGACCTGCCTGTCCACGGCCGAGGGACGGGACGTCGAGGACGAGGAGGCGCTCCGGGCGGCGCGCGAGCTCTTCGGGGCCGTGGGCCGGACGCTGGTGATCCCGGAGGACCTCATGGTGAGCGCCACGGCCCTGGTGGCGTGCGGCGTGGCCTTCTTCCTGCGCGCGATCCGCGCCGCCTCCCAGGGCGGCATCGAGATCGGGTTCCACCCCGACGAGGCGGTCCTCATGGCGGCCCAGACGGCCCGGGGGGCCGCGTCCCTGCTCCTGCGAGAGGGGAGCCACCCGGAGGACGAGGTGGACCGCGTCACCACGCCCCGGGGATGCACCATCGCCGGCCTGAACGAGATGGAGCACCAGGGCTTCAGCTCGGCTCTCATCAAGGGCATCGTCACGTCCGCCGCCAAGGCCGAGGGCCTGTTCGAGAGCGAGGAGGCCTGAGGGCTCGCCGCGGCCGGAGCCGACGGGCGGGGATCAGAAGGCTCCGCCGCCCCCGCCGCCGAAGCCACCACCGGAGAAGCCGCCGCCTCCGCTGAACGAGGAGCTCCCGCTGGACCGGGGACGGGAGCTCATGGCGGTGCTCGCGTGGGTCGAGAGCCGTCCCAGGTCCGCGGCGAGGACGCCGGCGTGGAAGCCCGACGGCGAGTCCCCCCGGTACCAGTCCGGCGGGCTCCGGTACATCTCCTCGAACGCCCGGGCCCATTTCTTCTCCACCCCGAGGGCCATGGCGTGCGGGAGCATGGCTTCGAACATCTCGGGACCGGTGATCATCCGCCGGAAGCGGTCTTCCTCGACGCGCTCCAGGAACTCCTCGAAGCCCAGCACCTGCCCGTAGATCTTCGCCCCGGCCCGGGTCCGGGCCGGCATGTACCAGCCGAAGCCCGCCACCACCAGTCCCGTGCCCAGGGCGGCCACCGTGGCGGGGAAGGGGGGGATCGACAGCGCATCCACGCCCAGGCCCAGGGCCAGGAGGACGGCGGCGGCGATGATCGCCCCGGCCAGGTACCTCCGCCGTACCTGGTCCGGTCGTCGGCTGTACAGCTTCCGGTCCATCAGCTCGGCGAAGATTCCGTCCCGGATGTCGGAGAGACGCTGGTAGAAGTCGTTCTCCAGATCCGACAGCTCCACGGACTCCCTTCCTCCCTCGAAGAGCCCCCTCAGCGTCTCACGCTCGTGGTCCCGGAGGTCCGACCACTCGGAGGGGGGACGCTCCCGGTGGAGCACGTACTCCCGCTCGGAGGAGAGGCCCAGCAGCTTCGACTCCTCCCGGGCCTCGATGCTCAGGTAGCCGCGTACGGCCAGATCGACCATCGTCGCCGTGATGTCGCGCAGGTCCGGGTGGTCGTCGACCACGACTCCCACCTCGGCCGGCGTCAGGCCCTCCGGGGGCTCGTAGCGCGGGGCGATCGAGCCCGTGGCCGGGTCCTTCCCGTGCTCCCGCCAGGTCCAGAACATGAAGCCCGCCGCCAGCAGGGGGAGGAAGAGGATCCCGTTGTCGCCGAGGAACCGGGCCAGGCGCTCGCCGAAGCCGGGCCGGCGGACGAGCCCGGCGTCCCACGCGACGGCGGCGGTGAGTCCCTCCCCGTACTCCAGCCGCTGGTTCGCCCGGATCCGGAGCCGGTTGGCGTCACGCTCCACCCGGGCGTCGGAGGCCCGGGAACCGAAGGGGCCGGTGTAGGCCCGGACGCGGACCTCCGAGGCGCCGTCGGGGAGGACGATGGTGGCCGAGGCCGAATCGATGGGCACCGCCCACTCGGTGCCCGTCACGTTCCAGTACAGCTCCTCGTAGTCCTCCTGGAACCGTATGGCGCGATCCACGCCGTAGCGCAGGGAGACCGTTCGCGTGGCGTCGGTGGCGTCGGGCACCCAGACTCTGACCCGGAGATATCCGTCGTCGCGGTCCGTCTCGTAGCGGAGGGAGTTCCCGTCGCCGTCGGTCACGGAGCGCACGTCCACGTCGAGCTCGAAGTCGAACCCCGCCGGGGTGCGGTACTCCACGGGTATCTCGCGGTAGATGCCGTTGTAGGATCCCCGGAAGGTGGGCCTCAGGACCTCGTTCACCTCCACGCCGCCGTCGGCCCGGACCTGGATCTCCGACCGGAAGGACTGCAGGTGCCACGAGCGCCCCTGCGCCGCGGCGGACGCGGGTAGGGCCAGGGCCGCGGCGAGGATCAGCAGGCAGGAGAGGGCCCGGGGGCCGCGCGACCGGTACCTCACGCTCACGGGCCCGAGGGGGCCGGCTCGGGACCCTCGTCCGATCCCGTGTCGAAATCGACCTCGGGGACGGCCCGCACGTCCTCGTCCTCCACCTCGAAGAACTCCCTCTCGTGGAAGCCGAAGGCGTTCGCGATCACGTTGGTGGGAAACTGCTGCACCCGCGTGTTGTAGTCGCGGACCACCGCGTTGTAGTACCGCCGGGCGTCCTGGATCGCGCTCTCGATCCGGTTCAGGCTCTCCTGCAGGCGCGTGAAGCTCTCCACGGCGCGAAGCTCAGGGTAGTCCTCGGCCAGGGCGAACAGCTGCCGGAGGGCCTTCGTGAGGCCGGTCTCGGCACGGGCCTGCTCCGCCGGGCCCTCGGCGTCCACCGCCCGGTTCCGGGCCTGGACCACCGACTCGAACGTCTCCTGCTCATGATCGGCATAGCCCTGGACGGTCTCCACGAGATTCGGAATCAGGTCGTGGCGACGCCGGAGCTGAACGTCGATGTCGGCCCACGCGTTTTCGGAGCGTACGCGCAGGCGTACCAGGCTGTTGTAGGCCACGACGACGCCGACCACGAGCAGGCCGAGTACGGCGAGAAAAATCCACATGCAGGTCCTCCGAACGGAATGAGCGTGTAGATTGAAACTACCGTGACTCCCGTCCCGTAGGGAAGTACGGAGGGCGAGGCAGGAACGACCAGCACATCGGGAGGATGTCATGACGGCGTTGCTGAAGACCGTGATCGGGCTCACCCTGGGGCTGCTTCTGGTGCCCGTGCTCCTGGTGGTGGGGGCTCCGCTCCTCGCCGTGCTGGGGGTGCTGGCCGTACCGGCCGTTCTCGTGGTGGCCCTGGTGGGGGCCCCGGTGCTGGCGGTGGTGGTCGCCGTGAGCCTCGTGGTGGCGGTGGTCGGCACGGTGGTGGGCGCGGTGTTCTCGGCGCTGGCCCTCGCCGTGAAGGTGGCGCTGGTGCTGGTCGTGCCGATCCTGATCCTCGTGGCGCTGGCGTCCTTCGCCGCGTACGCCTGACCCCGACGTGGTCGCTCCGGGGGCCGATCGCGGCGGTCGTACGTGGACCCGGCTGGGGGTCCCGGTAAAGAGAGACGTTCGGGCCGTCGACACTGTCGGGTGAGAGGCGAGCCGGGGGAGGGTAGGCTCCCCGGACGCCACGACCGTTGACCCCGACGAGGATTCCGATGAGTGGCCCGAAGCTGAACTTCGTCGCCAGCTACCCGAAGAGCGGGAACACATGGGTCCGTATGCTCATCGGGACCTATCTGTACAATGCCGAGGGCAAGTTCACCCGGACCAAGACCTCGGACACCAACACCACCCCCTTCCACAACGTCTCGCCGGTCCCGCTCGACCGGCTCGGGTTCGAGCAGCAGATGCAGCTGCGCCCGGCAGCCATGCTGCAGCTGGCACGTCCCCCCAGGGCGACGCTCGTGAAGAGTCACGATGCGGCGGTGATTTTCAAGGGAATGGCCCAGTTCGCACCGCAGTTCACCGACAGGGTCATCTGCGTCGTGCGGGACCCCAAGGACGTGGCACCCAGCCTGGCGGATCACATCGGAGTCTCCATCGAGGAGGCCGTGGAGAAGATGGACGAGCAGGGCTTCCGCCTGAAGGGGGACAACAACCTGGCCCACTTCACGAGCTCCTGGTCCATCAACGTCAAGTCCTGGCTCGAGTACGACCAGGCTCCCACCCATTTCGTGCGCTACCGGGACCTGCACGCAGACACCGAAGGTGAGCTGACCGCCATCCTGGAGTTTCTCGGGTTCGAGGACATCGACCCGGAGGCGGTCCGCCGGTCCGTCGAGGAGAACCGGTTCGAGAACGTTCGAAAGGAGGAGGAGGAGTCGGGCTTCTCGGAGCAATCGGACAGCCAGGATCGCTTCTTCCGGAAGGGGAAGACGGGCTCCTGGCGCGAGGACGTCCCCGAGCATCTCGCTCGCCGAATCGAGATCGACCACGGGGCGATGATGAGGGAGCTCGGGTACGATCTCGCCCTCGTCGACGAGCCCGCTCCCTTCGCTGCGGACGACGCGCCGCCCCCGGACGCAGACGTCGGCTCCGGGGCCGACGACTCCGTCGACGAGCCGGCAGAGACCGCCGGTCCCGCCGGCCGGGAGAGCGGGGTCAACGAGGTCGGGGTGGCCGTCGGCTGAACCGAGTTCTTCCCCGGCTCGCACCTACCACTCGAGACGCCAATCCACGGGACACACATCATGATGGAAACCAGGCTGCGATTCATCGCAT
>CANPVF010000145.1 GCA_947581645.1 Candidatus Caribbeanibacter nitroreducens
CCGTTAGGGGAGGCGCCGCGGGCCGGCCCGGCGGCTGCGGCTACTCGCCCCCGGACCCGTTCTCCAGCTGATTCCGCACCAGCTGCTTCCCCTGCTCCCAGTGACGGCGCAGGATCGCCGGGATCTCGTCGGTCGTCCCTCCGGCGACGGCGTCCTCCATCGTCCGGTGCTGCTCGATGGCCACCCGCACGCGGTCGTCGTCGTGCTGGAAGGTCAGCTCGTAGCGGAGCAGTCGCTTCTTCAGCGTATCGAGCCGAGCGAGGATGAGCCGATTCTCCACGCCGGACAGCAGCCGCTCGTGCCACTCCCGGTCCAGCTCGAGACTCTCCCGCGGGTTTCCCACGGCCTCCCGCCGCCGCCCGGTCAGCGACCGGAGTGCGCGGAGGTCCTCCCGGGAGAGCGGTGGCTGCCGTCGGAAGGAGCTCGCCTCCAGCATCCCGACGGACTCGTACAGCTCGCGGCCCTCGCGCGGGTCCAGCGGCGGGACGAAGAACCCCCGGTCGGGCTCCTTGTCGATGAACCGCTCGCCGACCAGGCGCTGGAGCGCCTCCCGGAGGGGCGTTCGGCTGACGGCGAGCTCCTCGGTGAGGGCGAGCTGGTTGAGGCTGCTCCCGGGCTCGAGCTCGCCGGAGATGATGTCCTCCAGGAGCAGCTGTCGAAGGTGATCGACCAGGGGCTCGGGGCGCACGGCTCCTCTCGCGGCTGAAGGGTCGTCGTTCACGGGCGAACACCGGGTCCTCGGAGCAGAGCACCGGGGTGCGCTGCTCTCTCAAGCACGAACTCGAAACCTAGCACGGCTCGAAGATCCGTGTCGAGCTCCTCGCGTGCCCCCCGTCGAGGGACGTACACGAAGTTGCCCCTCGACACAGGCACGAGTATGTATAATGTATACAAAAATCAGCGGCACACGGTACGCCAGCCGCTGCGTGGAAACCGGAGCACTCTCCTCCCCTTTCGTCAGGAGGCTTTCATGCGGGCAACCGGCGGTCCCCACCTTCGTCCCCTCCGTTCGCTCCGCGGCTCTTCGCCGCCCCCCTCACGCCCGCTCCGGATGGCTCTCGCGGGCGCGGCAGCGTGTGCGGCGCTGGTGCTCGGGCTGGTGACCGGGGCCGCCCCGGCGGTGGCTCAGCAGACCGGGGCGGTGAACGGGACGGTGACCAACAGCCAGAACCTGCAGCCGCTGGGCGGCGCCCAGGTCTCGGTGCTGGGCACGGACATCGGGGCCCTCACGAACTCGGACGGGAGCTTCTCGCTCCGCGGGGTGCCCACGGGACAGCAGGTGGTGCGCGCCCAGCTCATCGGCTTCGGGCAGGTGGCCGACACGGTGAGCGTCCCGGCGGGCGGCACGGTGACCGTGGAGCTCCAGCTCAGGCAGAGCGCGGTGAGCATGGAGGACATCGTGGTCACCGGGCAGGCGGGCCAGGCCCGGCGCAAGGAGGTCGGGAACGCGGTGGGCCAGATCAACATGGCCAGCGTCGAGGAGGCCACGGTCAACACCGAGGCCCTGATGCAGGGGCGCGAGCCGGGGCTGGTCGTCCAGCAGGCTTCCGGGTCGGCGGGCTCGGGCTCCTTCATCCGGCTGCGGGGCAACACCAGCGTCACCCAGGGCAACCAGCCGCTGCTGTACGTGGACGGCGTCCGCGTCCGGAGCGAGGGGTACCCGAAGAACGTGCCGCCGGTGGGCTACTCGGGCCGCAGCGCCAACGTGCAGGCCAGCCCGCTCAACGACATCGACCCGAACGACATCGAGCGGATCGAGGTGGTGAAGGGGGCGGCGGCCACGACCCTGTACGGCACGGAGGCCTCGGCCGGGGTGATCCAGATCTTCACCAAGTCGGGCTCCGGCGACGCCCAGTGGACCTTCAACACCCGGCACAGCATCGACCACGTCCTCCAGTACGGCACGGACGAGGTCCCCTACATCTACATGGAGCCGTGGCTGCGCGACTCCTACGGACAGGAGTACAGCCTCTCGGTGCGCGGCGGCACGGGCGACCAGGACATCAACTACTACCTCTCGGGGCAGTACGGCTTCAACAAGGAGCCCCTGCCGAACGACCAGGTGGAGCCCATGGGGGTGCGGGGCAACTTCGGGTGGCAGGCCGCCCCGAACCTGCACCTGCAGTGGAACACCTCCTACAACCGCCAGCTCATCAATCAGACGCCCACGGGCGACAACGCCCAGGGGCTGACGCTGAACGTGTGGAGGCAGAACACCAACTACGTGGGCTCCACGGACTTCGACGAGATCAGCAAGCTCCTGGACTACGAGATCACGAACCAGATCAGCCACCTGGTGACGGGCGCCACCTTCCGACACGCGCCTTCCGATCAGTTCAGCCAGCGGCTGCGTCTCGGCTACGACCGGCAGTACCAGGAGGCCCGCCAGGTCCGCCCCTTCGGGTTCATCCTCTTCCCTGTGGGGAGGATGTCCAACCTCCAGTGGACGGCCGAGACGTTCACGGCGGACTACTCCGGGAGCTTCGACTTTCGCCTCACCGACGACCTGACCAACAGCTTCTCCGTCGGGGGACAGGCGGTAGCCGAGGAGATCTTCTCCACCCACGGCTTCGCCGAGGACTTCCCGGGGCCCGGCCTGGTCACCCTCTCCACGGGCGGACGGACCCTCTCCTTCGAGGACCGGACGGAGGAGATCAACGCCGGGGTCTACGTGCAGGATCGCATCGGATTCCGGGACAAGCTCTTCCTCACCGCGGGCCTTCGCTTCGACGGCAACACGGCCTTCGGCGAGGAGCTCGGCCTGGAGGCCTATCCCAAGGTCAGCGCGTCCTACGCGATCTCGGACGAGGACTTCTGGCCGGACTTCATGACCACCGCCAAGCTGCGGGCCGCGTACGGCGAGTCCGGGCGGGCCCCCGGGACGTTCGACGCCGTCACCACGTGGCAGCCGGTGACGCTGGGGACGACGCCGGCGTTCCTCCCCCAGAACCGGGGGAACCCGAACCTCGGTCCGGAGCGGTCCAAGGAGATCGAGATCGGCTTCGACGGCTCTGCGTTCGACGAGCGCCTGAGCCTGCAGTTCACCTGGTACAACACGCGCACCGTCGACGCGCTCTTCCCCGTCACGCAGATCCCCTCGCAGGGTGACTGGGGGAGCCAGGCGGAGAACGTGGGTGAGATCCGGAATCGGGGCATCGAGCTCGGCGTCGACGGCGCCGTGGTCCGCAGCTCCGACATCGACTGGAATCTCGGCCTCCAGGTGTCGACGAACCACAGCGAGACGGTCTCGCTCGGCGGGGCGACCCCCTTCGAGGTCGGCGGCTCGGCCTGGATCGTCGAGGGGCAGCCGGTTCCCGTGATCCGGACGCCGAAGGTGGCGAACCCGGACGAGCGGGCGAACCCGGAGTGGATCGAGCAGTTCGAGCACGGGCCCGCCTGGCCGACCCTGACCCTGACTCCGTCGACCCGCGTCCGCGTCCCCGGCGGCATCATCTTCCGGCTCCGGGGCGAGTACCAGGGCGGCTACTACATCGTCGACCAGAACACGGAGGGCAAGATCATCCGTGGCCAGCAGGACTGGCCCATCTGCCTCGACGAGTGGCGGACCATCAACGAGAGCGGGATCGAGCAGCTCACGGCCCAGCAGCGGGCCGACTGCACGGCCACGTACAGCCGGCCGGACCACTGGGTGAACCCCGGCGACTTCTTCAAGCTGCGGGAGGCCACGGTCCAGGCGCCCATTCCCGCCTCCTGGCTCCCGGCCACGATCCAGAATGCGAGGCTGACCTTCTCGGCCCGCAATTTCTGGAAGTGGCAGGAGTACGACTTCCTGGACCCGGAGATCGGGAGCAACACGGGCCACACCTCGCTCGTGCACGACCAGCAGGAGCACATTCCGCCCCCTGCGACCTACTCCCTCTCGCTCCGCTTCAGCTTCTAGCGGACGGTGAGGCACGCGATGCGACACGGCCGTGAGACATCCGAATCGCCATTCGAGGGAGAGGTGACCGACATGCGGGCACGAAGAGACGAGACGACGAGAGGCGGCGCGGGGCGGGCCGGGTTCCTGGTGGCCACGGTGGCGGCCCTGGCCGTAGCGACGACGGGCTGCGAGGTGACGAACCCGGGTCCGGTGCAGGACCAGTTCCTCAACTCACCGGAGGCGCGGGCAGGCGTCGTGGCCGGGATGGTCCGGGCCATGTCCGACGTGGTCTCCGCCGGCTGCGGGCCGGCGCTCTCGCGGCAGGGCGGCGCCGTGGCGAGGGAGATCTTCCCGGCCGGCAACACCGGGACCTGCGGCATCACCGTGGCCGAGGCCCGGGGGGAGCTGCCCTTCGACGAGGAGAACGGCATCTGGACGGAGGCGCAGAACGCGCGATGGGTCGCCGAGGACGGCATCGAGCGGTTCCAGGAGACGATGGAGGGCTCCGCCTTCGAGAGTTCGGCGCTGGTGGCCGAGGCCCACGTCTGGGCCGGGTTCGCCAACCGCATGATGGGCGAGAACTTCTGCCAGGCCGTGATCGACGGAGGCGAGGCGCAGCCGAACGCGGTCTACTTCGAGCGGGCGGAGCAGTACTTCACCGACGCGATCCAGGTGGCGCAGGCGGCCGGCGAATCGGACCTGGTGACCGCGGCCCAGGCCGGCCGGGCGTCCGTCCGGCTCTACCTGGGTGACTACGCGGGTGCGGAGAGCGATGCGAACGCGGTGCCGAAGGCGTTCAGCTTCGATCTCCCGTACTCCAACATCAGCCAGGACCAGAGGAACACCCTCTGGTGGAGCCAGCAGAGCACGCCCTATCGGACGATCACGGTCTGGAACACCCCGAACTGGGACTATTACCAGGATTCCGACGACCCCCGGGTCGAGTGGGCCACGGACCCGGAGCACGAGTTCGGCGACGCCGCCCGGGAGATCATCGGCGGCAACGTTCCCTTCCTGCTGCAGCTGAAGTACCAGTCCGGCGACGCCCCGGTGGACCTGGCGGACGGACGTGAGATGCTGCTCGTGCGGGCCGAGGTCCTGCTGCAGGACGGCGACTGGGAGGGGGCGATGGACCTGATCAACGAGCTCCGCACCGACGTCGGCGTGGCCGAGCGCAGCGCGTCGAACAGCCAGGAGGCGTGGACGTACCTCAAGGCGGAGCGCCGCATCGAGCTCTGGCTCGAGGCCCGCAGGCTGGGGGACCTGCGCCGATGGAGCGAGGCCGGCACGCCGGGAGACCTCCACCCGCTGGAGGACCCGTCGAATCCGGACTCGTACCTGGTGTCCGATCCGGATCTCTGCTTCCCCATCTCCGAGACGGAGAGGAACACCAATCCCAACATCGGCTGAGGCGGGGGGCGTGAAAGAGACGACGGAGGAGTCCGTGTCCCTGTCCGGCGTCGGGCGGCGGGACTTCCTGGCGGCCTTCTCGAGCCTGGGGCTCGGTGGCACGCTGTTCCCGGGGGCCCTCTGGGCCACCATGCAGCGGTCCGGGGGCGCGGACGAGAGCGGATCCGACCTGCAGGAGGTACCGGAGCTCACGACGGAGCATATCCGCGACGCGGAGCGAGTCGTCGGCATCGAGTTCACCGCGGAAGAGCGGGAGCTGATGCTGGAGAAGGTGCGGGAGCAGCTCGCCGACTACCGGGCGCTGCGGGAGGTGGAGGTCCCCAACCACGTTCCGCTGGCCCTCCGGTTCGACCCGGTGCCCGCCGACATGGAGCTCCCGGACGGTCACGGGCGGGTGGAGCGGTCCCCGGTCTCGGTGGGGAGCACCCCCTCGGCGGCGGAGAGGCTGGCCTTCGAGCCGGTCACCCATCTGGCCGAGCGCCTCCGCCGGGGACACGTGACCTCGGTGGAGCTCACCCGCATGTACCTGGACCGCCTGCGCCGGCACGACGGGGAGCTCAACTGCGTCGTGACGCTCACCGAGGAGCTGGCCCTGCGGCAGGCGCGCCGGGCGGATCGGGAGATCGACGAGGGAACCTGGCGGGGTCCCCTGCACGGCATCCCCTGGGGGGCGAAGGACCTCCTGGCGGTCCGCGGCTATCCGACCACGTGGGGCGCGGAGCCGTTTCGCGACCAGGAGCTGGACTTCGATGCCTCCGTGGCCCGCCGACTCGAGGACGCCGGCGCCGTGCTGGTCGCCAAGCTCTCCATGGGGGCCCTGGCCAAGGGAGACGTGTGGTTCGGGGGAACGACCCGGAATCCCTGGGACACCGAGGAGGGGTCGAGCGGCTCCTCCGCGGGACCCGGAGCCGCCACCGCCGCGGGCCTCGTGGGCTTCTCCATCGGCACCGAGACGCTGGGATCCATCGTCTCGCCGTCGAACCGCTGCGGGGTGACGGGCCTCCGGCCGACCTTCGGTCGGGTGAGCCGGTACGGGGCCATGGCGCTCTCCATCAGCCAGGACAAGATCGGTCCCATGTGCCGGAGCGTCGAGGACTGTGCGCTGGTGCTGGACGCCATTCACGGCCCCGACGGCCACGACCGGGCCGTCCGCGACGTCCCGTTCGACTGGGACGCCGCCCGGGATCCGGGTTCGGTTCGACTGGGGTACTATCGAAGCGCCTTCGAGGATGACGACGCGTCGCGGTTCGACCGACGGGCGCTGGAGGTGCTCCGGGAGATGGGCTTCGACCCGGTGCCGGTGTCACTCCCGGACGAACAGTTTCCCGTGGAGGCCATCTCCTTCCACACGAAGGCGGAGGAGGCCGCCATCTTCGACTCCCTCACCCGGAGCGGACGCGACGACATGCTGACGAGCCAGGACGAGGATGCCTGGCCGAACGAGTTCCGGAGGGGGCAGCTCATTCCGGCCGTCCAGTACCTGCAGGCCAATCGGGTTCGGAGTATGGTCATGGCGGCGATGCGGAATACGATGTCCGAGGTCGACGTCTTCGTGACACCGACCTACGGAGGCAGCGTCCTCACGACCACGAACCTCACCGGCCACCCCTCGGTGACCCTCCCCAACGGCTTCGAGGAGGACGGCACGCCGGTTTCCATCTCCTTCATCGGCTCCCTGTACGGTGAGTCCGACCTGCTGCTGGTGGCACGGGCCTACCAGGAAGCGACCGGCTTTCACGAGCATCATCCGGAGCAGTTCGCGGTGTGAGACGGCCCATCGTAGGCCTCCTCGCCGGCGTCCTGCTGGCGGCCACGGCGGGCTGCTATACCTATGGCAGCTCTCCCGGGACGGAGGTCCCGGACAGCGGAGAGGTGGTCCGGGTGCATCTGACGGAGGAGGGGGCCGCCTCCCTGCAGTCGGAGGTCGGAGTCGGCGTCTCTCAGCTGTTCGGGCGCCTCCGAACCACTGTCGGCGACTCGGTGACGCTGGCCGTCCGGCGGAGTGGACAGGGCCGTGTCGATGCCTTCGGGGCGATTCGGGACTCGGTCGCGATTCCGGTCTCGGCGGTCGAGAGCTGGGAGACACAGCAGTTCTCCGTGCTCAGGACGGGAGGTGTCGTGCTGGGGGCGGGGGCGGCCGTGGCCGTCCTGACGAGCCTCACCGTGGAGCAGAGCGGTACGCTGGATCGCGGAGGCACCGATGGTGGGGGAGGCGAGGGATCGCTGGGGCCGGCGCGACCTCCGATGGTCGGGCCCCGCTCCGCCGACGGGTCGAGCCGCGGTGCGCCCGTCTGGATCTCGTGGAGCCTTCCCGTTCCCTGACGGACGCCTCGGTCAGCGCGCTTCCCGCCGGCGTTCCTCCTCCCGCTCCTCGCCCGACTGCCGCTGCCGGTACACGACCAGGTAGGCCTGGACGAACCGGGCGAAGCCCATCT
>CANPVF010000146.1 GCA_947581645.1 Candidatus Caribbeanibacter nitroreducens
CGCCCCGGGAGGCCCCGCCCGACACGTCCCACGGGGACACCGTCCCCGGCGACACGGCCGGGGCCGACACCCTCCCCGGAGACACCGTGGAGGCGGACACCGTCGCCGCGGACACGGCGGAGGAGGAAGAGGACGAGTTCCCGCCCTACGACGAAGTGATCACCGAGGAGGCCGTCACCGACTCCGGCGTCTTCGTCACCCAGCGGGTCGACGACGAGCTCTACTACGAGATCCCCGAGGAGCGGCTGGGGCCCGTCTTCCTCTGGGTCTCCCGCATCGCGCAGGCCCAGACGGGCACCGGCTACGGCGGCGAGAAGATGCACACGCGGGTCGTGCGGTGGGAGCGGCGCGGCGACCAGATCCTGCTCCGGAACGTCTCCTACGAGATCACCGCCGACAGCACCGAGCCGGTGTACCGGGCGGTGCGACAGGCCAGCTTCGAGCCCGTCCTCCAGGCCTTCGACATCGAGACCTTCTCGCCGGAGGACAGCACGCCGGTGATCGAGGTCACCGACCTCTTCACCTCGCCGCCGCCGGAGTTCTCGCCCCGGGAGCGGCTCCGCGCCGGCTCGCTGGCCCGGGACCGGAGCTTCCTGGAGGCAGTGCTGGCCTTTCCCGAGAACCTGGAGGTGGAGGCGCTGCTCACCTTCCGCACCGACACGGCGCCCGGCGTCCCCGGGGCCGGGTCCGTCTTCGGCACCGGGTCGCTGAGCACCATCTCCGTGGTGATGCACCACAGCATGGTCCGGCTGCCGGAGGAGAAGATGCAGCCGCGGCTGGCCGACGACCGCGTGGGCTACTTCGAGGTGCGGCAGTACGACTACAGCATCGACGAGCACCGGGCGCCCCGCCGGCGAATGATCAACCGGTGGCGGCTGGAGAAGGAGGACCCGGACGCCGACGTGAGCGAGCCGGTGGAGCCCATCGTCTTCTACGTGGGCCGCGGCACGCCGGAGAAGTGGCGCGAGTGGGTGGAGCGCGGCATCGAGGCCTGGCAGGGCGCCTTCCGGGGCGCCGGCTTCGAGAACGCCATCGTGGCACGCGAGGCGCCCACGGTGGAGGAGAACCCGGAGTGGCACCCGGAGGACGCCCGCCACTCCGTGGTCCGGTGGCAGGCCTCCACCATCGCCAACGCCATGGGGCCCCACGTCCACGACCCGCGCTCCGGCGAGATCCTGGAGGCGGACATCTTCATCTACCACAACGTCCTGAGCCTGCTCCGGGAGTGGTACTTCACCCAGGTGGCGCCCCTGGACGAGCGGGCGCAGGACCTGCCGCTGCCGGACTCCCTCATGGGGCGGCTGGTGCGCTACGTGGTGGCCCACGAGGTGGGGCACTCGCTGGGCTTCTACCACAACATGAAGGCCAGCTCCGCGTACCCCGTGGATTCGCTCCGCAGCGAGAGCTTCACGGAGGAGTACGGCAACGAGGCGTCGATCATGGACTACGGCCGCTTCAACTACGTGGCCCAGCCCGGCGACGACGCGCGGCTGATCCCGAAGATCGGGCCCTACGACCGCTTCGCCGTGAAGTGGGGCTACCAGCCGATTCCCGGAGGCCCCGAGGAGGAGCAGGAGCAGCTGCGCGAGTGGGCGCGGCGGCAGGACGAGAACCCGTTCCTGCGCTTCGGGCACGCCTACTCCTACGACCCGAGCGCCCAGACCGAGGACCTGGGCGACGACCCGGTGGAGGCCACCCGGTACGGGATGCAGAACATCCGCCGCACCGCGGACCTGCTGCTGGAGGCCACGGTGGACCCCGGGGATTCCTACGAGCAGCTGAGCGAGATGTACCGGGCCCTGGTGGGGCAGTGGTCCACGGAGCTGGGCCACGTGGTGCAGGTCGTGGGCGGCGTCGTCCGCCGCGACAAGCACTACGGGCAGGAGGGGCCCGTCTTCGACCCGGTGGCGCCGGCGGAGCAGCGGGAGGCCGTGAGCTTCCTGAACGAGCACGCCTTCCGGACGCCGGAGTTCCTGCTGGAGCCGGAGATCCTGCGGCTGATCGAGCACGAGGGCGCCGTGGGCCGGGTCCGGGCCCGCCAGGTGGACCTCCTGGAGCGGCTGCTCTCCAACGACCGCATGGGCCGGCTGGTGGAGCAGGCCGCCGTGGACGCCGTCGGGGGCGAGCCCTACACGCTGCTGGAGATGCTGGAGGACGTGCGCCGGGGCGTGTGGTCGGAGCTGTACGCCGGCGAGGCGGTCGGGCCCTACCGCCGGAACCTGCAGCGGGCGTGGATCGAGCTCATGGGCGTCAAGCTGGAGACCGAGGCGCCGGGCGGCGTGTTCACCGGACCCGGCTCCTTCCGCTTCGGGCCACAGCCGCCGAGCTACCCGAACGACGTCCGGTCGGCGGCCCGGGGCGAGCTCCGGGACGTGCGCTCCGAGATCGAGGCGCGGCTCTCGGACGTGGACGACCGGTCCACCCGGCTCCACCTGCAGGACGCCCGGGAGCGCATCGACGCCATCCTGGAGAGCGGGAGCGGCGGAGGCTGAGGCTTCCGTGCTCCGTGCCGGAGGCGAGAGAGACGGATGGCGGAGCCGTGGCTGCGGCGCCGTGCTACCAGTAGAGGTCGTCGGGGCCCCAGCAGTGGAGATCGTCACGCTCCGCGGCCTCCCGGGTCGCCTCGTCGAACTGGCCACTGCCGGAGAAGAGGCCGAACACGAGGTCCCGCTCACCGCCCAGCTCATCGGCGACCTCTCGTCCTCGCTCCCGTAGCGTCTGCAGGTCGCTGCGGTTGATCTCGCCCCACTTGCATTCCGCGACGAAGAGGCGGTGGTCCACGCCCCGGACCACGACGTCCACCTCATCGTCCGAGGTGCGATTCCACCACCGGCCCACCCGCAGCGGTTGGACGGGGAAGTGGGGGTACTCGGCCGCGAACGTCCTGCACGCGTCCTCGAAGATCCCGCCCATGTAGGTGTCGAGCCCCGGCTCGATCCGCTCACTCCACAGGGCCGCCGGATCGGCCACACCGGTGGCCCCGCTGGAGTAGAGGGGCTGGATGAAGGTGTGCCAGAAGCGCAGGTACGGGTCGGTGATCCGGTACTGTGAGATCTTGCTCTTGCGTGGCTGGTCCCTGGTGACGGGCACCTCGCGCTCGACAAGCTCCATCTCCTGGAGCCACTCGATCACGGGCCACGTCGACCCCCCGGAACGTCCGACGCGATCGGTAATTTCGCCCCAGGTATGTGCTCCGGTCCCGATTGCGTAGAGGACGGAGTAGTAGACCTGGGACTGTCCCCCGAAGCTGTCAAGCAGGTGGGTCGCCTCGTCGTGGAGAAGTCCGGACGAATCGAGGATCAGATCGCAGACGTTGTCGCTCAGGGGCCTGGTGGAGTCGAGGCGGTCCAGGTGACCCGGAACGCCCCCGAAGATGCCGTAGGTGCGAAGTCGGTCGCGGGCGTCGTAGTCGGGGACGAATCCAGCGGCGTCGCGATGTGAGAACGGAGAGATCTGGATGCGCGCCGTGCGGCGTCCGTGGAGGGGCTGGTCGTGGTCCTCCAGGCGCTGCATGAAGGTGATGTGGGAGCCACACAGGACGAGCTTGAAGGCGCCGTCCTTCCACCGGTGATCCCAGAGGGACTGGAGCACGGAGGTGAGCCCGGAGTCCTCCTGCGCCAGATACGGAAACTCGTCGATGACGAAGAGGAATCGATCGCCCTCCGCCCGGTCGGTGACGTACTCGAAGAGATCTTCCCAGGACGGGAACCCACTTCCGTGCCTCAGGGCGGGATCATCGAAGTACTCTCCCACGACACGCGCCATACGCGCCAGCTGCTCGCTTCGTGTCCCGCGCTTGGCCTGGTAGTAGAGGCCATCCACCTGCCGCGAGAATCTCTGGAGCAACCAGCTCTTCCCCACCCGGCGCCGACCGTGCGCGAATACGAGTTGCGGCTCGGGGGCGCCCCACAGATCGATCAGGCGCTCCCATTCGTCCCTACGGTCGAGGATGTCGGCCGGCTTCTCCATCGCGAGCTCCGGACGGGGGATGTGACGGGATAAACTTGACCCAGGTAAAGTTTACCTGAACCAAGTTTATTGGTTCCGCCCGGCGGCTCCGCGGAGACGCCGCCGGGGGACGCTACTCGTACTCCGCCCCGGGGCGCCCGATGATGGCCCACGCGAACCACACCAGCGAGAGCACCCACAGGCCGTAGAGGCCGATCCGCACCGGGTGCATCGCGATGGAGGTCACCACCGTCTCCGGGGCGCCCAGGGCGCTCAGCACGGTGCGGCTGATCTGCTCCGCCGTGAACCAGCCCCACAGCACGCCGGCCCACACCATGCCCCACCGCTTCCAGCCCGGCGGCCGGAATGAGTCGGGAAGCCGCCGGACGTTCATGTAGCCCACCACCAGCGCGAAGGCGTACATGCTGGCGATGGTGAAGGGGCCGGCGATGAGCACCAGGAAGTTGGGCTGCAGCGACTCCACCGACTCGCCGCCGGTCCAGGAGAGGGCGACGATGGCCATGGACGCGGCCACCAGCAGGGTGAGGAAGAAGAGGAAGGTCTTCTTGAGCGTCCAGAAGCGGGAGTCCTTGCCGTACTGCTCGTAGAAGATGGACCCGGTGATCCGGGTCACGGTGTCCACGATGCCGAGCTGGGTGGAGAAGAGCACGAAGGAGCCGCCCAGCAGGAAGACCACCTTGAGCCACGTGCCGGCGGCCTCCTCCAGGATCCGCGCCTCCTCAGTGACCATGCCCGTGAGGTCGCCGGCCATGGCCGGGTTGTTCGTGCCCACGGTGGCCGCCACCAGCAGGGTGGTGATGACGAGGCTGATCAGGATGAGGAGGACGAAGGTGACGAGCAGCTCCTGCTCGGCCGTGCGCATCCAGGCGCGGAAGCGCTCCAGCATCGTCCGGTCGTCGTCGGGGTCGAAGACGATGCCCGTGTGGACGATCTCCTCGTTCTCGCCCCGGATGCCGGCGATGCGGCCCTGGTAGCGGGCCATGCCGAAGCCCTTGTCCCGGAGCCACAGCGACTGGGCCAGCAGCAGCGTGCCGCCGGAGCCGGCGTAGGCCACGGCGATGAGCAGGGTGGGGAACTGGTCGCCGGCCAGCATCTCCCGCGGCGCGCTCCCCACCGAGACCGTCCCCTTCATCAGCTCCAGGACGTGCTCCGGCGCCAGGCCGGCGAAGGCCAGGGCCAGGAGCAGCAGCGGGAAGAAGCCCAGGACGAGGGCGATCTCGAAGCGCTCCAGGGCGTTGTAGACGATCTTCGAGCCGGCGAGCCCCACCCAGATGAAGCCCAGCATGACCAGGGCGATGGGCTGCCAGGCCAGGCTGGTCCCGGTGACGGCACCGATGATCTGGGAGGCGAACTCGGCGGAGGAGGACGCCCACCCCGGCCAGAAGAAGCTGATGAGCGTGGCGGCCAGGAAGAACCACGGCCAGAAGCTCCAGTCGTCCAGCCGGGCCATGCCGCCGAACACCGACTCGCCGGTGGTGATGGTCCACCGCTCGATCTCGCCGATGACCACGAACTGGGTCAGCACGCCGACCCAGATCAGCCACCAGACGGAGAAGCCGTTCACCGCCACCAGGTTCGGCCACAGCAGGAACTCGCCGGCGCCGAGGCCCATGCCCAGGGCGATCATGGAGGGGCCGATCAGGTGGGCCAGCCGCGGGCAGCGGGGCATCTCGTCGTGGACCCGGTAGGCGGGGCCCGAGCCGCGCCTCGGGAAATTCAGACTCTCCGGCGCCTCCGGCAGGTCGTCCGGGTCGATGGGGTCGTACACCCCGACCCGGTACCGTCGCCCCTCCTCCTCGGAGGCCTGGATCGGGTCTCCCGGGGCACCGCCGCCGGCGGCTCCGGGCCCATCTCGCCCGCCGCCAGCGGCCGCCGCGTCCCGCCCCGCGCTGTGGTCGCCCCCGTCGCTCATGCCGGCCGCCGGGCGGTCAGTTGGACGCGCCGGGCGGCCCCGGTGCCGAGGCCCCGTCCCGGCTGAAGACGCCGGAGGGGACCGTGTCGGCGGCGGCCAGGTCCTCGAAGTGGATGTTCACCGCGCCGTCGGGCCACACCCGCCGGGGCGCCAGCCGGACGTCGCCGACCCGCTGCCAGCCCTCCCACCGGATCACGTCGCCCTTCTGCTCGCGCCCCTGGAGGTGGTACTGCCACGCGTGGAGCCGTCCCGTCTCCGGGTCGATGAAGCCCCAGTACTGGTCGTTGGTGACGCCCAGGTCGGACTCGAAGGTGAGGTGGACGGTGGGGTAGCTCCGGCCGTCGGAGAGCTCGGTGCGCCCCGCCCAGTCCAGGTGGACGCCCGGGTCGAAGTACTTGAGGGGGTGGAGGAGCCAGTAGGAGTCGTTGATGAAGGCCCCGTAGGCGTCGGTGAGCGCCGAGTCGCGCTCGGCTCCCTCCAGCGGCTCGCCGTCCACCCACACGTGTCCCGCCGACGACAGGCTGTCGGCCCTGATCCGGTTCACGTTGAACAGGGCCACCACGCGGCTTCCGTCGTCCCGGTCGTACTCCAGCCGGTAGCGCCCCGTGTGCCGGTCCCAGGCGTGGGAGCGGCCGGTGGCCTCCTCGCCGGTTCCGACGATCCACCGGAAGCGGAGGAAGCGGGTCTCCTGCCACGCCTCCGGCCCGCCCAGAGAGGTGAGGAGCCGGCGCGCCCAGTAGCGGGCGGAGTCCCCGATGGCGGCGTAGGAGGTGTCCCGCGGGACGCCCTCGGGGACGGATCCCGCGGCCCCGGCGGTGGCCTCCGCGTCCGATCCGCCGGCCCGGTCGCCGCCCTCGGCGGTGCAGGCCGGGAGGCCAGCGAGGGAGACGAGAACGAGGAGCGCGAGAACCCAGCTCGTGGCACGTCGCATACCGGTCTCCGGTGCTCGGGGCGGGCTGTGGAGCGGCCCGAACGGCCGTGTCTCATCCGCCGGCCAACCTTCGCACGCGGGCGCCGCTCGTCAATCTGGCGCCGGGGTCGAGCCGGAGAGGCGGGAGGCGGCCTCCGGGCCGCCTGCAGGCCGTCTTCCGGCCGCGGCGACGCCGTCCTCGCCCGGCGACCCGCCCTCACACCTTCTTCACACCTCCCGGATCTCCGCCTCCCACTCGATCTCGACGCAGGGCATCAGCGTGCGGGCCACGGGGCAGTTCTCCACGTGGTTCTCCAGCGCCCGCTCCGCCTCCTCCCGCTTCCCGGCGGGGATCTCGATCTCGTAGCGCACCGCGATGCGGTCGATCTCCAGGACGCCGTCGCGCTTCACGATCTCGCCGCGCGCACGGCCCGTGAGCTTCTCCGGCTGACTCGGGATTCCTCTGGCTTCCAGGGCTCCGCCCAGGGTTCCCGTCATTCAACCGACGCCCGCCGCCACCACGTGGTCCAGCGTGGTGGGGTGGGGCTCCTCGCTGCCCCGGCCGTAGTGCTCGGCCACGGCGCTGTGGACGCCGAAGTCGAAGGGTTCCTCGAAGGGCTCGATCCACGCCTTCCGGTGCGACCCCTCCAGCTTCTCGATCCGAACGCGTGACTCGTAGGCGACGTCGTCGCTCATGCGTGTCCTCCTGCGGCGAGCGGGTTCATCAGGTGAGGGTCGGAGGTGTGTCGCGAGGACATGTTAACGCCGTCCGCCCGTGCTGTGGTTCCGAGCTGTATCCGTGAAGCTCGTGACGCCGGGAGAAGAAGCGTAGCCGGATCGCCCGAAGCGGGGAATGCTATACGGCCCGGGCCTGTTCCATGTCGTCGTGCTCGAATGCACTCTGCAGTCGTTCTGTCTCGCGTTGCGGAAGCCCGAGCTCGTGCGCCACGGCACGCCAGTCCGAGACGGCCGTCGTCACCTCCGCGATGATGCGGACGGCGTCCGACTCGTCGACTCGAAAGAACTCCGCGTACTCCCGAGCGAGCTCCAGTGACGCATCGTGGTTCTCGTCGTTCCACACCGGGGTCGACAGAACTCGGGGCGCCGGCCTGGGCACTGGATTCAGGTCAAAAGCAGGCGACAGCGTCCACCCGTCGGGACCATCGTAGAGGAATCCATGGTTCCGGAGGTGATCGTCCGTATTGGAGATCAGGATGTTGAACACGAGGCGTCTCCAGAGGGCCGGAAGGTCCTCACCGGGAGCCGCACCGTGTCGACGCAGGGCATCTGCGATCAGGGCGTAGCTACCCTGACCGTCGTGATCGACCGTATCGAGCATTCCCATCGCCGACAGGTACGGGATCCGCTCCGTTCCCTTTCGGTCGAAGCGTCCGAGGACGAGCGCAGCGATGTCCTCGACGGTGTAGAGATCCCAGTCGGGCGTCTCGATTCCCGCGTCTTCGGCCAGCTGAAGAGCAACGGCCTCCCACCGGACCCTGTCCCAGTCGTCCCCCCGGGCCGGAAATTTGGCGATTCGAAGCGAACCGTCCGGGGTTTCGACCGAGGCCTTGGGGCGAGCGCCGCCGAGGGACGAGCCGGGGGCGAGGAGCAGCTCCAGGTCCTCTCGGGTCTCGACGTCGTCGATGATGCGATTGCTCGCCGCCACCAGTTGCGGAAGCCGTACCAGGGGAGGGACCTGTTCGTCTCCGCGGTCGGCCAGAAACACCCCACCACGCTCCCGGGCGAATCGCAACGCTCCCTGACGAGTGAGGTCGGACACCTCCAGCAGGAAGTCGATTTCATGGAGCGTCCGCGGCGTCTCACCTCGCTCTCGGGCCTGCCGACGCAGGCGTCGGGCGATCAGACGCCGCCCCCACCGATCGGGGGCGGAGTCGGTGAGCGGGGCGAAGATGGCCCGGTCTCCCCGTGTGTGATGCTCGCCCTGATCGACGGAGAGAGCGGGAGACAGGGGGAAGGCCTCCTCATGCCGACGCCACTCCTCGGCATATTCCAGGCTCGCCCGCTCTCGCTCGCCCCGGACGTGGGTGTGCAGCCGACCCACGTACAGGGGCTCTCCCTCGAGGTCGATGTAGACGTGGGTCGTGAGCTCGCGATCGGGCATCGGGGGCCCGTCTCAGCTGGACACTCGCTCGGGCAGCTCCTCTTCCTGGAGCTCGAGGCCCCGGGTATCACGGGTCACATCGGCCAGCCCTTCGAGATGGTCCGCCATGCCCAGGACGAAGAGGACGGAGGCGTAGATCCCCAGCGCGACCGACGGATCTCCCTGCTCGACGCGGCGCAAGGTGGGCCGTGAGATGCCCGCACGATCCGCCATCACGCGGGTCGTGATCCGCCGGCGCTTCCGGGCATTCCGGATGTCCCGACCGAGCTTGTCGAGTGCCTGCCGAACGGACAGCGGCATCTCGGGTGTCGTCCGTCCCATGATCGTCCCCCGTCGATTCTGATAAATATCGTTTTCGCAACAGGCTATAACGGAAAAGTTATTTAACAATACGGGGTGGGCCGGTGTGGGTTCCATGCCATCGGGGGTCGGGGACACATGCGGGGGATATCGCCGGGTGGAAGGTCGCTCTCCCCGGCCCGCCCTCCGTCTCCGGTCGAGGCCGGAGGCCCTACAGCTCCAGGTGGCCCTGCTCGGCGTCCTCGTCTTCGGCGGCCGCCTCCGTCTCCTCCGCGGCCGGCACCTCGCGGTCCGTCTCCGCGGAGACGGCCTCCGCGTCCCCGTCGCCGGACTCCCCGTCCTCCGACTCCGCCTCCTCCGGCGTGGAGCGAAGCGGGTGGACGGCCACCACCGGCGGCTCGTCGGCGGGGACGTCCACGGTCCGGTGGCTGGCCCCGCGGCGGGCCTTCGAGGGCACGTCCACCACCTCGGTGCCCGAGGTGCCCCCGTCGGCGCGCTCCCACATGATCCGGTCCCCGGGGCTCACCTGCATGAGCCCCACCAGCTCGCCGGTCTCCTCCAGGTCCGGGAGCAGCATCGTGCCCTTCCCGGCGCGGCCCTGCACCCGGAACTCGGTCACCGGCACCCGCTTGGCGAACCCGAAGGCGGTGGCGGCCAGCACCTCGCCGTCGGCCCGGGGCGAGAGGGCGGCCACGACCTCGTCGCCCTCCTCCAGGTCCATGCCCTTCACGCCCTGCGCCGAGCGGCCCATGGCCCGGACCTCGGACTCCTCGAAGCGGATGACCTGCCCGTCGCGGCTGGCCAGGAGCACCTGGTCGCCGCCGCCGGTGGCGAAGGCGGCGAGGATCCGGTCGTCCTCGCCCATGCCGGCGCCGATGATCCCCCCGGAGCGGATGTTCGAGTACTCGGCCAGCTCCGTCTTCTTCACCTGTCCCTCCCGGGTGCAGGTGAGCAGGAATTCCTCGTCGGAGAAGGACTCCACCGGCACCACGGCGGCGATCTCGTCCCCGTCCTCCAGCTCCACGTGGTCGGTGATGGCCCGCCCCCGGGAGCTGCGGGTGCCCCGGGGCAGGTCGCGGATCGGGAGGTCGTGGACCCGCCCGCGGTCGGTGACCACCAGCAGGTGGTCGCTCCCGCGGCAGACGAAGGCCTGGCGCACGTAGTCGCCCTCGCGGCTGGCCAGGGCCTCGGCCCCGGCCATGCCGGCGCCGCCCCGGGCGGGCTGGGCCTTCAGGTACCCGCGGCGGGTGATCATCACCAGGTTCGCCTGGCCGCCGGTGCCCGAGGGCAGGGGGAACTCCCCGTCCTTCTCAAGCACCTGCGTGCGGCGGGGGTCGCCGTACTCCTCGATCAGCTCCTCCAGGTCGTCCCGCAGGTAGGCGCGCCGGGCCTCGTCCTCCTCCACCAGGTGGCGGAGCTCCTCGATGCGCGCCTCCAGGTCCTCCAGCTCCTCCCGCAGGCTCTCGTGCTCCAGCGACGTGAGGCGGGACAGCCGCATGGCCAGGATCGCCTCGGCCTGCCGCTCCGTCATCTCCATCTCCTCCTGGAGCGCCTCCCGGGCCTCGGCCGGGGAGCGGGAGCCGCGGATCAGCTCGATCACCCGGTCGATGTCGTCCAGGGCCCGGAGCAGCCCCTCCACCACGTGCGCCCGGTCCTCGCACTCGTCCAGCTCGTGGCGGGCCCGGCGCTGGATGACCTCCAGCCGGTGGTCGACGAAGCACTCCAGCGACTCCTTCAGGTCCATCTGCACCGGCTCGCCGTCCCGGAGCGCCAGGTTGATGACGCCGAAGGTGTACTTGAGCTGGGTCTTCTTGAGCAGGGTGTCCAGGATGTCCCGCGGCTCGGCGTCGCGCTTGAGCTCGATCACCAGGCGGATGCCGTCCCGGTCCGACTCGTCCCTCAGGTCCGAGATCTCCGAGGCCTGCCCCCGCTTCACGGTCCGGGTGATCTGGTCGATCACCTTGCTCTTGTTCACCTGGTAGGGGAGCTCGGTGACCACGATGGAGCTCTTCCCGTAGTTCCCCTCCTCCACGTGCATGCGGGCGCGCATCTCGATCAGCCCGCGGCCCGTCTCGTAGGCGTTCTCGATGGCGTCGGTGCCCCACACGTAGCCGCCGGTGGGGAAGTCCGGCCCCTTCACGTGCTCCATGAGGTCCGCCACCTCGCAGTCCGGGTGCCGGACCAGGTGGTCGGTGGCCCGGAGCAGCTCGGTGAGGTTGTGGGGCGGGATCTTGGTGGACATGCCCACCGCGATGCCGTCGGTGCCGTTCAGCAGCAGGTGGGGCACCCGGGTGGGGAGCACCGTGGGCTCCTGCAGCCGGCCGTCGAAGTTGTCGGCGAAGTCCACGGTCTCCCGGTCGATGTCCCGGAGCAGCTCGCGGGACATCTTCTCCAGCTTGACCTCCGTGTAGCGGTAGGCCGCAGCGCTGTCGCCGTCGATGGAGCCGAAGTTCCCCTGCCCGTCGATCAGCGGGTAGCGCATGGAGAACTCCTGCACCATGCGGACGATGGTGTCGTAGACGGCGCTGTCGCCGTGGGGGTGGTACTTCCCCAGGACGTCGCCCACCACCGTGGCGCTCTTCTTGTAGTCGCCGCTCGGGCCCAGCCCCAGCTCGTGCATGGCGTACAGGATGCGCCGGTGCACGGGCTTCAGGCCGTCCCGGGCGTCCGGCAGGGCCCGCTGCACGATGACGCTCATCGAGTAGTCGATGAACGACTCGCGCATCTCGTCCTCGAGGAAGCGGGTCTCGATGTGCTCCGCCTGTGTGGAATCCTGGACCACGGCGCCTCTTCCGTCCCTGGAGTTGCGGTTCCGAGTGGATCTTCGGGTCGTTTCGGGTCGTCTTCGGTTCCTCACCGGTATTCTGGCCCCCGCCGGCGGGAGGCACAAGCGCGGCCCGACGGTCGTCGGGACGGGGTCCCGGTTCGCCCTCCCCGCCGTCCCTCCTCCCGCCCTTGACGCACAAATCGATTTGTCGTAAAGTGCGCTTTGTAGAACAAAGTCAATCGTTCGCGGGCGGCACGCTCGCCCGCTTCACCCGACGACCGGGAGGAAATATGACCGACGGAGTGCAGGAAGGATCGCGGCGATCGGAGGGGCGGGGCCCGGAGGAGGACCTGGCCATGATCCGGCGGCTCATGAGCGAGAGCCGGGAGACGGCCGGGGCCGGCGGGCCCTTCTACGTCCTGTGGGGAGGGGTCGTCCTGGCCGGCCTGGTCCTCACCTACCTGAGCGTGCGGACGGGCCTGTCGGTGCCGCCGCTGTTCGTGTGGATCGGGGCCATCGGGGCCGGGTGGGTGGGGTCGTTCTGGATCGGCCGCCGGATGAGCGAGCGGGCGCCGGTGCAGACGCCGGGCGGACGCGTGATGATGGGCATCTGGGTCGGGGGCGGGGTCACCGGTACGCTGCTCGGGTTCGCCGTCCCCGCCGCGGGGCTGGTGTCGTCGGCGGGCGAGACCCTGGGCCCCATCGCCATGGTGCTGGGGAGCTGCTACTTCGCGTCCAGCTTCGTCACCCGGTCGTCGGCCATGCGGTGGATGGCGGCGGGGTGGTGGGCCGGGGGCACGGCGATGCTGTGGTGGAACGGGATCGAGTCGCTTCTGATCATGGGCGTGCTGGTCCTGGTCCTGCAGCTGCTGCCCGGGATCCGGCTGCTCCGCTCGGAGGACGCCGGCGCGGCGGCGGCGGCGTGAGCACGGACGGGGAAGGCGGTCCGGAGGCGGGCCCGGCGGACGGCGAGTTCGACCACAGGAAGCTGGACCGCACCATCCACTCGCGGATCCGGCTCGCGGTGCTCTCGGTGCTGGCCGCCGTGGAGAACGCCCGCTTCACCTACCTCCGCGACCAGGTCAACACCACCGACGGCAACCTGTCGACGCACCTGGGGAAGCTGGAGGAGGCCGGCTACATCGAGGTGGAGAAGAGCTTCGAGGACCGGAAGCCGGTGACCCGCTACCGGCTCACGGGCCACGGGCGGGAGGCGTTCCGCGAGTACGTGGACCACCTGGAGGAGATGCTGGGCCTGCCGGGGGAGGGCGACTGAGCCCCGGGAGGGCTTCTGCGATCGCGGCGACGCCATATCTTCCTGCCCGCGTCCGCACTCCCGGCTCCCGGTCGGAACTGGAGTGCGACCGGAACCCCGGAGCTCCAGGTCTGTATTGAGTTGTGTTACAGAGGCGCCTCGCTGCTATTGCTCGAGGGGGAGAGGGTGCGAGAGACCATCTCGGTGAGTCTTCCGGAGGAAATCAAGACCGCTCTCGACTCGCTGTCGGAAGCTGAGAACCGCTCCCGCAGCGAAGTCGTTCGGGAGGCCCTCCGCGACTACATCTTCGTCCGCCGCTTCCGTCGGCTTCGAAGCCGGATGATTCCGCTGGCCGAAGAGAAGGGAATCTTCACGGACGAGGACGTGTTCGAGCAGGTCTCGTAGGTCCGGGGGCCGCCTTCGTGAAGGTCTTTCTCGACACGAACGTCCTCGTCGCCGCCTTCATCTCCCGTGGCCAGTGCAACGAGCTCCTGGAGCACTGCGTGCGTAATCACGACGTCGTGACCTCGAGGCAGGTTCTGGACGAGCTGGATCGCGTCTTGAGAGAGAAGTTCGAATTTCCGCGAAGCATGGTTGGGGAAGCCCTCCAGCTCCTTCGGGGCGAAGCGTTCGAGGTGGAGGCCCCCGACCTGTCGGAGCCGGTCTCGCGTGACCCGGACGACGATCACGTGCTGGCCGCGGCGACCGAGGCGGAGTGCGACTGCATCGTGACCGGCGACGACGATCTCCTGACCCTCGAACGCTATGAGGGCATCCCCATCCTCACGCCGTCGCGGTTCTGGGAACACGACCTCGAGTCCTCCGCCGGGGCCGACGTCGATTGAGGAGGTCGTCCGCGCGACCCTTCTCGCTCTCTCGCGATTCTCTATGTTGAGCCGACGCACTCGAGGGAGCTCCCACCGACGTTCCACGCATCGAGGAAGTTCGAGGAAGCCCATGAGTGGAAGGAACCTCTCCGCCCTGTCGCTCCTCGCCGTCCTGGCGCTGGCCCTGTCGGCCGCGCCGGCCGCCTTCGCGGCCGGCCCGACGCACGGCGCCGCGGCAGGCGTCTCCGCGGAAGAGCCGACGGCCGCGGCGCGGCAGGCCGCCCCCGACACCGCCACGTCGCCGCCGCCGGAGTGGCAGCAGCAGGTGTCCTACCGCATCGAGGCCCGCCTGGCGGAGAAGAACGAGCGGGTCCGGGCCGCCGCCACCTTCCGGTACCGGAACGCCTCGCCGGATACCCTGGACCGGCTGTACTTCCACCTGTACCTGAACGCCTTCCGCCCGAACAGCGAGTGGGCGCGCAGCGAGCAGCGGGAGCGGCTCCAGGGCTACCGGACCATGGAGGACCCGGACTACGGCTACGAGCGGGTGCGCTCGGTGCGGATGCTCTCCGGGCCCGGCGCCCGCGGGTCGGGCGGGGGAGAGGGGACGGCGCTCACGCCCTCCTACCCCCACGCCCCGGACTCCACGGTGATGCGCCTGGACCTGCCGGGGCCGCTCCACCCCGGCGATTCGCTGACGCTGCGGCTGGCCTGGGACGCCCGCCCCTCGACCCTCTGCCGGCGGCAGTGCCGGCAGGGGCGGCAGTGGGACCTGGCGCAGTGGTACCCCCGGATCGCGGTCTACGACGGCGGCGGCTGGCAGGAGCACCCGCTCTACCCGCAGGGCGAGTTCTACGGCGAGTTCGCCACCTACGACGTCACCCTGGACCTCCGCTCCGACCAGGTGGTGGGCGCCACCGGCGTCCCGGTGGAGGGGGACCCGGGGTGGGAGCCGGCCCCCGGGAGCCCCGCCGACGAGCCCCTCTACCAGCGGGACTTCTACGGCGAGGACCCCACCACGGGCCTGCCGGACCCGGGGCTGCTCCCGGAGAGCGCCGGCGGGAACCGGAGGCGCGTCCGCTTCCACGCCGAGGACGTCCACCACTTCGCGTGGAGCGCGAACCCGGAGTACCGCTACGAGGGGACCACCTGGGAGCGGGGTGACCTGGACGACGTGGCCGTCCACGTCCTCTACCGCCCGGGTGACACGGCCTGGGACGACGGCGTGGCCGTGGAGCGCTCGGTGCGCGCCCTCTCCTGGCTGCAGACCATCTACCGCCCCTACCCCTACCCGCAGTTCACCAACCTGCACCGCATCGAGGGCGGGGGCACCGAGTTCCCGATGCTGGTCATGGACGGCGGCGTCTCCCAGGGGCTCATCGTCCACGAGGCGGCGCACCAGTACACGCACGGCATCCTGGCCAACAACGAGTGGAAGGAGGCGTGGCTGGACGAGGGCATCGTCTCCTTCACCGACGGGTGGTACGCCGAGGAGCACGGCGGCGGCAACTGGGCCCGGAGCCTGGAGTCCACCGGCATGGTGGAGCGGGTCCTGGCGAACCGGCACCGGCTCGACTCCGTGCCCGGCTTCCTCCGCGGGATGACGGTGCAGGGCTCGGACACCCTGCCCACGCCGCGCCCCGTCGCCACCCGGTCCGAGCACTTCGCCAACTACGGGCAGTACGGCTACGGATCCTACACGAAGCCGTCGGTGGTCTTCTACATGTTCCGGGAGATGGTGGGGAAGGAAACGATGAGGCGGATCCTCCGCACCTACTACGACCGGTACGAGTTCCGGCACGTGAACGAGGGGGCGCTGCGGAGCGTGGTGAACGACGTCACCGGCCGCGACTACGGCTGGTTCTGGGACCAGTGGCTCCACACCACCGACGTGCTGGACTACCGGGTGGCGGAGGTCTCGGCCGAGCGGCTCGGCCCGGAGAGCTGGCGGACCACCGTGGAGGTGACCCGCGAGGGCGGCATCTGGATGCCGGTGACCGTGCAGGTGGGCGACGCCCGGCGGCGGCTCACCGACCGCTTCCGGTCGCGGACGGTGACGCTCACCACGGAGCGGCGGCCGAAGCGGGCGGTGGTGGACCCGGACGAGGTGCTGCTGGACGTGGACCGCTCCAACAACGCCCGGGAGATACCGCGGTAGGGAGCCGGCTCCGCGCCGCGGCCCCTGTTGCCGCGGCGCCCTGCGGTGGCATCATGAGGCGCATCC
>CANPVF010000147.1 GCA_947581645.1 Candidatus Caribbeanibacter nitroreducens
AGCGGCATGAGGGAATCCTCGGGCGACAGGTCCTGTGCCTCCCGATAGGTGCCGTCGCGGAGCATGAACTCGTGGTCCGGCGTGCACTCGATCGTCTCGCCGTTGTCGAGCGTCAGCCGGATGACCTCGGCATCCCGCTCCGTCACGCGGACGTTCTTGATCTGCTCCAGCCCGACGGTCCCGTCACCGCGGATCGTATAGCAGAAGTTCTGCTCGCCCCTGTCCTGCTCCTCCAGCAGCTCTTCAAAGCTGAGCGAGCGTCCGTCGGCGAGCGCCACCTCGGTGTCACCGGTAAAGCACCCCCCCGCGCTGTCGCCCTCGACGAGGTAGAGCTCGGACACCTCGGGGTCGGTCAGCGAGCAGTCCGACAGCTTGCCGGGCAGGATGCCGGTGTCGAGCGCCGAGCGCTTCCGGGTCAGGTCGCGCGCCTTCCGCGCGGCCTGGCGGGCCCGGGCCGCCTCCACGGCCTTGTTCACGATGGCGCGGCCGGCGGAGGGGTTCTCGGCGAGCCAGGTGGCCAGCTTGTCGTTCACCATGCTCTCGACGATGCCCCGGACCTCGCTGTTGCCCAGCTTGGTCTTGGTCTGCCCCTCGAACTGGGGCTCCATCACCTTCACCGAGAGCACCGCGGTGATCCCCTCCCGCACGTCCTCGCCGGAGGGGCTCGGGTCCCCCTTGTTCAGGAGGTTGTTCTCCTCCGCGTAGTTGTTCACGGTGCGGGTGAGGGCGGCCTTGAACCCGGTGAGGTGGGTGCCGCCCTCGTGCGTGTTGATGTTGTTGACGAAGGTGAAGATGTCCTGGTTGTAGCCGTCGTTGTACTGGACGGCCAGCTCCACCTCCACCGGCTCGTCGTTCTCGTCCTCGGCGGTGCCGGTGACGTAGACCACGTCCTCGTGCAGGGGCTCCTTCCCGCCCCGCAGGTACTCCACGTACTCGACGATCCCGCCCTCGTAGTGGAACTCCTCGTGGACCGGCTGCCCCTCGTCGTCCTCCTCACGCTCGTCGGTGAGCGTGATCTTCGTGCCCTTGTTCAGGTAGGCGAGCTCCCGGAGCCGGTTGGCCAGGGTGTCGTACTTGTAGCGGGTCTCGGTGAAGATCTCGGTGTCCGGCTTGAAGCTGACCCGGGTCCCGCTCTCGTCGGTGGCCTCGCCCTCCTCGAGCTCGGTGACCTTCAGCCCGCGCTCGAAGCGCTGCCGGTGGACGTTGCCGTTCCGGTGGACCTCCACCTCCAGCCACTCGGAGAGGGCGTTCACCACGGAGACGCCGACGCCGTGGAGCCCGCCGCTGACCTTGTAGCTCTCCTTGTCGAACTTTCCGCCGGCGTGCAGACGGGTGAGCGCCAGCTCCACGCCGCTCACGCCCTCGCTGGGGTGCTCGTCCACCGGGATGCCCCGGCCGTCGTCCACGACGGTGACGGAGTCGTCCTCGTGGATCGTCACCCCGATCTCGGTGCAGTAACCCGCCATCGCCTCGTCGATGGAGTTGTCCACCACCTCGTAGACCAGGTGGTGGAGCCCACGCGACGAGGTGGACCCGATGTACATGCCGGGACGCTTGCGCACCGCCTCCAGGCCCTTGAGCACCTGGATCTGGCGGGACGTGTAGTCCCCGGACTCCTGCATCTCTTTCCGGGCTTCTTCGATCGACTTGGCCATCTACCGCTTCCTCGCTCGAGTTCGACTCTGCGGTCGCTCCGTCTCCCCGGGCCGCTCGGCGCCGGGGGCTCCGTACGATCTGTCTCCGCTGGCTTCTCTGGCGTCCGTGAGGCGGACCGTCATCCGTCGTCGCCGCGTCCGCGTCCGTCATCGCGGGAGCGGTCGACGGCGCCTCCCTGCACGAAGACCAGCTTCTCGATCCGACCGCTCTCGCGGCCGGCGTTGATCCGCTCCATGAGCTCCCTCTTCATCATCTGGAGCTCCATCATCCAGGAGGAGCTCTCCACCTCTACGAAGAGGGTGCCCTCGTTGAGACGGACCGGGCGGGCGCGCCGGGCGATCTTCTCGCCGACCCGGTCCTCCCACTCGCTGAAGATGGCGGCGCGCTCGACCTGCTCGGCGACGCCCAGCTTCTTCAGGATCGCGCCCACGAGGCCGCGGATCGGCTTCGGATCGCCCTCCGACTTCCGCGGGCGGCTCCGCCGTCCCCGGCTCCTCCACCGTTCGTCGTAGCGCGACTCGCTCATTGCTCCCCGCTCGTGTCCGTCGCCGCCACCGTGCGGCCCGTCCGTCGGGGCCTCACGCCGTCCCGTCCGCGTCCGGCTCGATCCGGCCGTCCCGTATCGTCCACCGCTCCAGTCCTCCGCGGAGCTCGATGTCGGCGGCCTTCGGCGCGGCCAGGATCACCTGGCCGGACCGGCCCTCGTCCAGCAGGTGCAGCACCCGCCGGGAGCGGTCCCGATCCAGCTCCGCGAACACGTCGTCCAGCAGATAGATCGGGTCGCGCCCGAGGCGCCCGGCCAGCGTGTCCGCCTCCACCAGCCGGAGCGCCAGGGCCGCGGTGCGCTGCTGTCCCCCGGAGCCGTACTTCCGGAGGTCCCGCTGCTCGTCGTCCGCCACCCGCGCCCGGAACTCGATGTCGTCCCGGTGGGGGCCGACGACGGTCACCTCCCGGCGCCGCTCCCGCTCCGCGTTCTCGCTCAGCGCCCGGCGGAAGCGCTCCGCCCAGCGCTCTGCCCGCTCGCGCCGCTCCTCCCGCGACCGCCAGCGGCCGGTTCCGTCCCCGTCCGCGACCGAGTCCGACGTCTCCGCGGAACCGTCGGCGCCCGACTCGTCCGGCTGTCCCGGGCCGGCCTCCTCGCGGCCCGGCGTCATCCCCTCGGGCCAGTCGACCGAGGGATCGTAGCGCATCCGGCCCGGCCCCTCGCCCGAGATCTCCTCGCCGTAGCGGGCGAAGGCATCGGCCTGCCCCCGGATCCACCGGTGGCGGGCCTCCATCACCCTCGCCCCCTTCTCGACGAGCCCCTCGGTCCAGGCGTCGATCATCGCCGGGTCCGCCTCGCCCTTCAGCGCCTCGTTGCGCTGCGACAGGAAGTTCCTGTACCGCTGCAGGGCGTCCACGTAGCCCGGCTCCACCAGCGAGAGGAGGATGTTCAGGAACCGCCGTCGTCCGCCCGGCGATCCGCGGATGATCTCCACGTCGTCCAGGCTGAACACGACGGCCCCGAGCGTCCCGATGGCGTCCGAGAAGCGCTCCACCTCCTCGCCGTCCACCTCGACCTTCTTCCGCCCGCCGCGATCGTAGGCCGCGGCCAGCGACTCCACGCCCGCCGCCTCTCCCCGGATCTCGGCCTCCACCCGGAAGACCCGCTGGCCGAAGCGGACGAGCTCCCGGTCCCGGGCCTGCCGGAAGGAGCGGAAGATCTCCAGGTAGTAGATGGCCTCCAGGAGGTTCGTCTTCCCCGCGCCGTTCGGCCCGATGATCGCGACTCCGGCGGGTGGGAACTCGCACTCCGCCCGCTGGAAGTTGCGGAAATTGTGCAGGGAGAGCCGCCCGATATGGGCCTTCGCGGTCGCCTGCGCCGTGCCGGCGGACCGGATTCTGGAGGCTGTCATTTCTGGCCCCCAAAGATATACCGAAATCCCTTGTGGGGCAAGGAAAATCGGCGGGCCATCGACCCCGACGCCGCGCGGGTCCTCGCCCCCTCCTCCCTGTCGATCGTATGGGCGGGGCGCCACCTTGGACGCCCATGGAACTCGCGCGATACGAGAGCCCGGACGGAGCGGACACCGACCCCGCGGGAGACCCGGTGGACGGCGGTCCCGCGGAGGCGCGCGTACGGGTCGTGCGCTCCCTGCCGGCGGCCGCGACCGCGGTCGTGGCGCTGGCGGGCCTGCTGGTGTCGGCCCTGGTCACGGCCGGGCCCCTCCCGGCGCAGTCGGCCTCCGATTCCGGCGATCCGCCGAACGTGTCCGCCGGGGAAGCGCTCGCCGGCGATTCCCGTTCCCGCCCCCCGCCGCCCTTCGCCCCCGCGGACAGCACGACGCCGGACACCGTGGCGGGACCCTCGCTCCCGGACCGCCCCTGGGAGGCGTGGGCCCGCGACGCCCTGGCCATGGCCTCGCTCCTCACCATGGACCGGCCGCTGCGGACCGCGGCGCAGGAGCTCCGCTCGGACGCCACGGAGGAGAGCGCCGTGGACCGGATCGCGGACCGGGCCGAGTGGTTCGGCGACTGGGAGTCGAGCCTGCCGTGGATCGTCGGTGGATCCCTGGCCGTCGGCCAGCTCACCGGGGGAGCCCGCGGGTTTCGGGAGGCCGGCGCGCTGCTGGCCGGCGGGGCCACGGCTTCCATGGCCAACGAGGCGCTGAACCGGGCGGTGGGTCGGGGACGGCCGTCGTGGGAGGAGGGGGCGTTCAGCCTCGACCCGTTCCGCGGACACGCGTCCTTCCCCTCCGGGCACACGGCCTACGTCTTCGGCGTGGCCTCCGGCATCGACGTGGTCACCGACGGCTGGCTCCCGGCGGCCGCGGCCTACGGGGTGGCCGGCCTCACCGGACTCTCCCGCATCTACCACGACCGACACTGGCTCACCGACGTGGTGGCGAGCGCGGCCCTGAGCACCGTGGTCTCGCGGATGGCGACACAGCAGGCCC
Organism: Candidatus Caribbeanibacter nitroreducens; assembly: GCA_947581645.1. Lineage (GTDB taxonomy): Bacteria > Gemmatimonadota > Gemmatimonadetes > Palauibacterales > Palauibacteraceae > Caribbeanibacter > Caribbeanibacter nitroreducens. The sequence continues at coordinate 4,593 of CANPVF010000147.1, forward strand.
TGCGGGTCCTCGGGGTCCGCGGCGACGAGGGTCCGGACCCCGGAGCACGGCGATCCGCCGGCGGCCGCGTCGAGGGGCGACAGGGCGCGACCGAAACCTCCGAAACTTCCGTCCCGCCCCGCCCCCGGATCGAGCCCCTCATGGCGCCGCACGCCCTGGGGGTACGAATCCGCTTCTGAAGGGGGCCGCGGAAACAGGCCGCGGAGGCACCCCGGATCCAGAACGAGCTCCGGCCCGGGGTCCGCTCCCGCCCGCTCTCCCGACGGCTCACCCCTTCCCGAAGGTCTTCACGAAGTCGGTGACCTCGGGCTCGTCGCCGCTGTAGTCGTAGAAGCCGCGGCCGGTCTTCCGGCCGTGGTAGCCCGCCTGCGCCATCCGACGGAGCAGCGGCGGGGCCGCGTACCGGGGCTCCTTGTACTCCTCGAACATGATCTCGGCGATCTTATAGGTCGTGTCGACCCCGACGTAGTCCGCCAGCGTGAACGGCCCCATGGGGTGATTGGTCCCCAGCTCCATGCCCGCGTCGATGTCCTCGATGCTCCCCACGCCGTTCTGGTAGGCGCGGATGGCGTCGAGCATGTAGGGCACCAGCAGCCGGTTCACGATGAAGCCGGAGGTGTCGCGGCACTCGATCGGCACCTTGCCCAGCGACTTCGCGAAGGACTCGGCGGCCTCGAAGGCCTCGTCCGAGGTGGAGCCGCTCCGCACGACCTCCACCAGCTTCATGACGGGCACCGGGTTGAAGAAGTGGAGGCCGAGGAATCGGTCGGCGCGGTCGGTGGCCTGGGCCATCTCGGTGATGGTCAGGCTCGAGGTGTTGGAGGCGAAGATCGTCTCCTCCGGGCAGATCTCGTCCAGCGTCCCGTACAGGTCCTGCTTCGCGTCCAGGTCCTCGACGATGGCCTCGATCACCAGGTCGCACTCCGCCAGCGGCTCCAGGTCCACGGTCCCCTCGAGCCGCCCCAGGGTGGCGTCCCGGTCGTCGGCGGACATCTTCTCCCGCTCCACCGCCTTCTCCAGGCTCTTCTCGATGGAGCCGAGCCCCTTCTCCAGGGCCTCCTCGTCGATCTCGCGCACCGTGGTCGGATATCCGGCCGCCGCCGCGGTCTGAGCGATCCCGCTGCCCATGAGCCCGCAGCCGACGACCCCTACCGTCTCGATATCTCCGTTCATTCTGTCATGCCTCCATCAGCCTGGAATCAACGATTTCGTTCTCCGCGCATCCTTCCGCCGCCCGACGTTCTCTCCGGGGGGAGCCCGGCGCCGCCGGTCACCCGAACAGGAGCCCGGCGCACACCCCGATGCCGCTCCCTCTGTCTGTTCGTACGACTGTAGGCGCCGGGATCACGGGGTGCCCCCGCCGGTCGGATGCTCATCATCCCCGTTCCATCGGGACGATCTCGACGCTGCCGGTCTCTTCTCCCCCGGACTCCGACCGGCGATGACTGTGGAAAACGCGATTTCGCCGGGGGCGGGAGGCGGCCGCAGGGGTGACTGTGGAAAACTCCCCCGGCCGGCCGGCACCGGGACGGGCGCTCAGACCTCCACGATCACCGCGCCGCCCTGGCCGCCGCCGATGCAGGCGCTGGCGATGCCCAGCCCGCCGCCGCGGCGACGGAGCTCGTGCAGGACGTGCCCGGTGATGCGGGCTCCCGTGGCGCCCAGCGGGTGGGTGAGGGCGATGGCGCCCCCGTTCACGTTGACCTTCTCCCGGTCCAGGCCGAGCTCCTTCTCCACGGCCAGGTACTGGGGCGCGAAGGCCTCGTTCACCTCGATGACGTCGATGTCCTCCAGCTCGAGGTCCGCCCGGTCCAGGGCCTGGCGGATGGCGGGCGCCGGGCCGATGCCCATGATCCGGGGCTCCACGCCGGCGAAGGCCCAGGAGACCAGCCGCCCCATGGGCTCGAGCCCGTTCGCGTCCGCGTAGTCGGAGTCGGTGACGACCACCGAGGCGGCGCCGTCGCCCATGCCGCTGGCGTTTCCGGCCGTCACCAGCCCGTCCTTCTTGAAGTAGGGGTTCAGATCGGAGAGCGCCTCCAGGGTGGTGTCCGGCCGCATGTGCTCGTCCTCGTGGAAGGTCCTCTCCTCGCCGCGCTCCTCCACGGTGAGGGGGAGGACCTCCTCGTCGAAGCGGCCCTCGTCCCAGGCCTCCTTCGCCCGCTGCTGGCTGCGGACGGCGTACTCGTCCGCGGCCCGGCGGTCGATGTCGTACTCCTCGGCCAGGTTCTCGGCGGTCTCCGCCATGGAGAAGCCGCAGTAGGAGTCGGTCAGCGCCTCCCACAGCATGTCCTCGAAGTCGGCCCCGGGGCCGAGCCTCAGCCCCCAGCGGGCGCCGCGGACCACGTGCGGGGACTTGGACATGGACTCGGTTCCGCCGGTCAGGGCGACGCGTCCGGTGCCGACCATGATGTCCCGGGCTCCCTCCACGATGGCCTGGAAGCCGGACCCGCAGAGGCGGTTCACCGTGCATGCCGGGGTCTCGGTCGGGAGTCCGACGCCCAGGCCCACGTGGCGGGCCAGGTACGCGGCGTCCTTCGAGGTCTGGATGACGTTGCCGTAGTAGACCTGGTCGAAGTCGTCCGGGTCCGCCCCGGCGCGCTCCACGGCGGCCTTGCCGCTCTCCACCGCCAGGTCGCCGGCGCTCCAGTCCTTCACCGACCCCCCGAAGCTCCCGAAGGGAGTCCGCACGGCGGAGAGGAAGACGACGTCCCGGTCGCTGTTCATCGTGCCCATGGATCTATCCTCGCTCTGTCAGTGGTCAGGAGGTGATGTCGGCGTTCCGACGGGGTCCGGACAGGCGGCGTCCGGGAACGGACGCCGCCCTTCACGGATGCAACTTCGATGCTCGATTCGCGGGTCGCCGGGCCCGGAGACGCCCCCCGCCTCGGGCGACCGGGCGACGCCGGGACGGCCCGCTACTCCCCGCCCCGGGAGACCCGGCGCGCGACCCACCGTCCCACGTCCTCCGTGGTCCGGTCGCCGTCCAGGTCCGGCGTCCTCACGCCCTCGGCGAGGGCGGCGTCCACGGCGTCCTCCACGCGGCCGGCCCCGTCGCCGAACCCGAGGTCGCGGAGCATGAGGGCGGCGCTCAGGATCGCCGCCATCGGGTTCGCCCGCCCGGAGCCCGCCAGGTCCGGCGCCGAGCCGTGCACCGGCTCGTACAGCCCGTGCCGCCCGGGGTGCACGTTGGCGGAGGGGGCCAGCCCCGGGCCGCCCACCAGCTCCGCCCCCAGGTCCGAGAGGATGTCACCGAGCAGGTTCTCGGCGACGATCACGTCGAACCGGTCCGGGTGGCGCACGAGCTCCATGGCCAGGGCGTCCACGTACCGCGTCTCGGCGTCGACCTCCGGGTGCTCGTCGGCCACCTCCCGGAAGACCCGGCGCCAGAGCCCGTACATGTGCGGCACGGCGTTGGACTTCTCGGCCAGCGTGACGCGGGATCGGTCCCCGCCGCCGGCACCGGTTCCCGCTCCCCCACCGTCACGTTCGTCCTCCCCGCCCCCGTGTGTGGCGGCACGGAACGCGGCGCGCACCAGCCGCTCCACCCCCTGCCGGGTGGCGACCCCCTCGCTCACCGCCACCTCGCCGGGGCTGCCCTCACGCACGTGGCCGCCGGCGCCGGAGTAGAGGCCCTCGGTGTTCTCCCGGTAGATCGTCACGTCGATGCCGTCCCCCCGGTCCGCGAATGCCGCCAGGGGCGAGAGTCGCGGGGCACGGAGACGGAGGGGACGCCGGTTCACGTACAGGTCCAGGCGGAAGCGGAGGCCCAGGAGCAGGTCGCGGGCATGGACGTTGTCCGGGACGCGCGGGTCCCCGACGGCCCCGAACAGGATCGCGTCGAACTCCTCCCGGAGCCGGCGGAAGGTGTCGTCGCCCAGCGTCTCGCCGGTCTCCAGGTAGTGGTCGGCGCCGTGGGGGAGGCCCTCGATCTCGAGCGACGCCAGTCCCGCGGACCGGACGGCCTCCAGGACGCGCCGCGCCTCCCCCGTCACCTCGGGTCCGATCCCGTCACCGCCGATCACGGCGACGCGGGCGACCTCGCCGTCGAACGGGAGGACGGGCTCCCCCCGGGGGGAGTCGCTCACTGCCGGGGACCGGGGCCGCCCGGGTCGCCTCCCCGGCTGATCCACCACACGTAGGCCGCGGCGGCCCGCACCTCCTCCTCGTCGATCTCGCTTCCCCCACGGGGCGGCATGGGGATGTTCGTGGCCGACGCCCGGGCGGAGATGCCCCGGCGGGTGAGCTCGGTGATGGAGCGGTAGGAGCCGTCGCTGTGGTACCAGAGGGTGTCGCGCAGGCTGGACCCGGCACGCTCGACGCCGCCGCCCCGCCGCCCGTGGCACACGTAGCAGAGGCCCTTTCCGAGGTAGACGCTGCGCCCCTCCGTCACGGTCTCACGGGTCACGCCGGACGGGAACTCCTGGCCCGCGGAGCGGCGCTCCCCGCCGGCGACACCGGTGGCCAGGACCAGCGAGAGCGCCAGGACCGCCACCGTCCCGGCGTACCTCACTCCGGCTCCCACTCGCCGGCGTCCACGCCTCCGGGCTCCGACTCCGAGATCCCCCCGGAGGGCGACGCGTGGGTGCCGCAGGCGGGGCAG
>CANPVF010000148.1 GCA_947581645.1 Candidatus Caribbeanibacter nitroreducens
CCCCGACAAGATCGATCGCGCCCTGGACAGAATCGAGAACGACGGCCGGCTCCTCCGGGACCCGGACACCGACCTCCTCCTGATCCGCCGCTACCTGGAGTACCGCCCCCTGGATCCCGGTGACCGGGGGCGCGCCGCCCGCCTGGCCGACGCCCTGCCCTTCTCCGAACCCGTCCTCGCCGCGCTCCGCCGCGAGCTCACCGAGCACGGAGGACCCCCCGGACGGCTGGCGGAGCGGGTGCTGGCCGATCGCCTCGAGGGCGCCGGCAACGAGGAGTTCCCCTGGCGCCGGAAGCGGCACGTGCCGGAGGTGTTCCGGGAGCGGGTGCGGCGGCGCGACGGGAGCCGATGCGTCCGCTGCGGGAGCGAGGAGGAGCTCACCGTGGACCACGTCCGCCCCTTCAGCCGCGGCGGCCTCACGGTGCCGCGGAACCTCCAGCTGCTCTGCAAGAGCTGCAATTCCAGCAAGAGCGCCCACACCATGGAGGAGTGGGCGGAGGGCGGCTGAGCGCCTCCGGCGACCCCGTCAGGCCGGACCGGCGAAGATCCACCCCACGAAGCCGGCGTACAGCACCAGCAGCGTCACCGCCTCCGGCTTCGACAGCACCAGCCGGGTCCGCATGAAGGCGAAGAGGACGATCGTCACCAGCGTCAGGGCGGCGAACATGGGCACGGCGGCCGAGAAGTCGACGGCCACGGCACCGGCCAGGAGCACGCCGGCGGGCACCGCCACCAGCAGGTCGAAGACGTTGCTTCCGAGCACGTTCGCCATGGAGCTCACGGCGTTCCCCTTCCGAGCGGCCCGGATGCTGTAGAACGTGTCCGGGAGGCTGGTCCCCACCGCCACCACGGTCGCCCCCCACACGAGCGACGGGGTGTCGAGGATCTCGCCGAAGGCCACCGCCGAGCGGACCAGCGCCTCCACGCCTGCGAGGACCACGGCCAGGCTCAGCAGCAGCAGGCCCCACTGCCGGGCCGCACGGACCTCCGAGGGCTCGGCCCCGGGCTCGTAGTCCATGGTGTCCTGCCACTGCATGAACAGGTAGAGCCCGTAGGCGAGGATCGGAATCGCGGCCAGCCCGCGGGTGATCCTCCCGTCTATGCCGGGGCCGGCCACCGGGTTGTAGATCACGGCCAGGGAGAAGACCAGCAGCAGCACCGCCACCGAGATGATGTAGAACTGGGCTTCCTTGTAGACCAGGTCCCGGTTCGTCGTGAACGTGTCCCGGGCGGCGAAGGCGGAGGCGGCGGGGATCACGGTGATGTTGAAGATCGCCGAGCCGGCGATGGCGGCCACACCGAGGCCGAAGTCGTCGTGGAGCAGGGTGGCGAGGACGGCGCTCGACAGCTCCGGGAAGCTGGACCCGACGGCGGCCACCACACCGCCCTGGACCACCGGCGGCAGCCGGTAGTAGGCGGCCAGCTTCTCGCTGGAGGACTCGAGCAGGCCGCTCCCGTACCAGGTGACGGCGGTCCCGAGAGCGGCGAGGAGGCTCCAGAGCAGAATCTCCATCGTCGTGTCGGCCCGAAGCAGCAGTCAGCTGAGAGGCGGCCCCGGACGCCGCGACTCGTCCGGGGCGACCGTCATCCTAACGGAGTCCGCCTCCGGCTACAGCCTCCGGGCCGCTCCTCCCGTCGGGCCCGGCCTCAGAGCGTACCGCCGAAGAAGACGGCGTTCAGGAAGAGTCCGTTCGTCCCGTGCCAGAAGGCGCGGAAGTTCGGGTTGTCCAGGAAGCTGATCACCTGGCCTCCCCCGGCCTCGGCCGCCAGGATCGACGCCGAGCCGGCCAGCTGCGGCTCCTGGTCCGGGTGCAGGTAGCCGCTCAGCAGCGGCTCGGCCGCGTACGTCCCCACGGTGACGCCGGGCTCCTCCGACGGCTCCACGTAGGTGTTGTGGGCCCGGAAGACGGGCACCGACTCGCCGTAGCCGTAGGCCACCGGGTGCGTCGGGTCGAGGTTCACCTCGAAGATGGTGCCGCCGATGTACTGGGCGCCCCGCCTGGCCCCCAGGTCGCCGTAGGCCACCTGGCCCAGGTCGAGCTCGGTCTCGCGCAGCGAGGTCTCCAGCAGCCCCTGGTCCAGCGCCATCCGGACGCCGTTGCCCACGGTGACCAGCAGGCCGCCCTCCCGTACCCAGGACGCCAGCGTCTCCGCGGTCGCCGAGTCCGCCCCCCACGCGCCGCCGGCCAGGACGATGGTGTTGTACCGGTCCAGGTCGGCCTCGGTGACCCACCTGAGGTTCAGCAGCGAGACGGGCACGCCCATGCGCTCGTTCAGGAGGTGCCACGCCTCGCCCACGCGGTACCCGCTGGTTCCCTCGCCGGAGAGCACGGCCACGCGGGGCTTCTCGAGCACCTCGGTATTGGGCCCGCCGGGCCAGATGCCGCCCTCGGGCCGCCCGGTGTCCAGCGCGTGGAACACGACGTGGTCCTCGCTGGCGGCCTGCCGGACGATCCGGTGGACGTCGTCGGCCGTCTGGCCCGACCCCTCGGCCCGGTACTCCACCGGCACGACGATGCTTCCGCGTGGGAACGTCCGCGTCCCGCCGTCGGCGGTGGGCATCGTGAAGGACTGCTCCGCCACCAGGGGGCGGACGCCGGCTTCCTGCAGCCGGTAGAGGGCCCGGGGCGCGTAGTACCGGTCCCACGCCAGGACGTAGGCGTAGTCGGCCCGGCCGCCCACGACCTCGCCGCCGCCGATCTCCACCGGTCCGATCTCCTCACCGAGGAGCCCCGACGGATCCGAGGTCAGCTCGGCGTGGGGAAGTCCGAAGGACAGCGTCATGGTCCACGCCGAGACGTCGTAGAAGAGCGAGTCCCGGAAGGTGGTCCGCTTCTCGAGAAGGCCGTTCACGAGCCGCGCCTGCGGCTGGTCCAGCGGGATCACCCACGCCTCGCCCGGGCGGAACGTCTCGCCCTCCCGCTCCACGGTGGAGGCGAGCTCGTGCACACGGATCCGGTGCCGCTGCATCATCTTCAGGAACTGCTGCGCCCGGGTCAGGTCGTCGGCGCCGCTCACCAGCCAGCCCTTCACCGGATTCTCGGCGACGAAGTCCGGGGCCTCGCGGTAGTGACGCCGCTGGTTCGCCAGCAGCTCCTCCCGCAGCTCCACCCCCGCCCGGAGCGAGGAGAGCGACGTGGCGAACTGGTTCCGAACCGTCTCCTCGTAGGGCAGGATGCCGTGGTCGGTCTCCGCCCGCAGCGATCGCGCCGAGGCCTGCTCGAACAGGATCCCCACCCCTCCGTTCACGTCGGGATAGGTGGAGCCCTTCCCGTAGTAGAAGTCGTCGTAGTTCTCCTCCGAGAAGTACAGCTCGTCCACCTCGTCCAGGGCCCGGGCGTGGAAGCGGGCCACCTCGCGGGTGAGGTCGTTCGTGTGCACCGGCGTGTTGGGGTTCCGCCGGCTCGGCACCCCGGGCTGGAAGAAGTAGGTGTCGTCGCCGCCCATCTCGTGGAAGTCCAGGTGGAGCTGCGGCCGCCAGTGGTGGAACAGCTCCAGGCGCCCCTTCGAGGAGGGGTGCTGCACCGGGAGCCAGTCGCGGTTCAGGTCGAAGAAGTACTGGTTGGTGCGCCCGCCGGGCCACGGCTGGTTGTGCTCGCGGTCCTGCGGGTCCGTGGTGGGCACCCGCCCCCGGTTGTCGGTGACCCACTCCACGAAGCGCGCCCGGCCGTCCGGGTTGATGGACGGGTCGACGATCACCACGGAGTTCTCGAGCACCCGCTCCACCTCCGCCCCCTGTCCGGCGGCCAGGTGATGGAGCGTGAGCAGGGAGGCGTCGGAGCCGCTGGCCTCGTCGCCGTGGACGGAGTAGCCCATGTAGACCACCGAGGGCATCCCGGCGATCTCGTCGTCCGTCACCGCCCCGGGCTCGTCCGAGAGCCTCAGGTTCGCCCTGCGGATCTCCTCCAGGCGCGCGTGATTCTCCGGCGACGTGACCACGGCGTGCACCAGGGGGCGGCCCTGGTAGGTGCGGCCGTGGCGGCGGAGCACCACCCGGTCGCTGGCCGCCGCCACGCGCTGGAAGTACTCCACCAGCTCCGCGGGGCGGGCGTGACGCTCGCCGACCAGGACCCCGAGCACCTCATCCGGGGAGGGCACGTCCTCCAGGTATCCGGTGACGCCCTCCACGGGGTAGTCCACCGCGATGGGCGGCTGCGCCTGGGCGCGTGCCTCGGACGGCGCCGCGGCCAGGAGGAGCGCCGCCGCCACCAGCGCCGCGGCCAGGGGCCCGGCGAGCCGGGCGACGCCGGAGCACAGGGAGGAGAGAGGGGAGAGGAGAGAGACGTGCGCGAGACGCGCGGGCGCCGGGAGTCGGTGCATCGGGATGTTCCTGTCGCGGGAGGTCGATCGTCCTTCGGGCGGGCCGTGCTGCGGATCCACCTTCAACCTACCCGCCGCCCCCCGGGGGGCAAGGGCTGCCGGCGGACGTGTGCCCCCCCCCTGTCGCCCCCTCCGGTCGCCGCTCCGCCGCGTACGCGGTGGTTGCGGAGCGCCCCCCGGACCTCTTGCATCAGGGTCTCATGGCACGACTGGGCATCATCGGTGGGAGCGCCTTCCTCGGCGGGGAGCCTCCGGCCGGCACGGAGGGGCGCCGCGTGGAGACCGAGCGGGGAGACGTCCGCCTGCACGTGGGCGACGGCTTCGTCTTCCTGCGCCGTCACGGCGAGGACGCCTACCGTCCGCCCCACCGGGTGCCCCACCACGCCCACGCCCTGGCCCTGGAGCAGCTGGGCGTGGAGCGCGCGGTGGGCCTGTGCTCCGTGGGAGCCCTGCACCGTGAGATGGCGCTCGGCACCGTCGCGGTCCCGGACGACTACCTGTCGCTCCGGGCGCCGCCCACCTTCGCCGGCGACGAGCGGCTCCACATCGTCCCGGAGCTGGACGCCGAGCTCCGGCGGCTGCTGCTGGCCGTGGCCGCGGAGGTCGGCGGCCCCGTGCTGGACGGCGGGGTCTACGCCGAGACCGCCGGCCCGCGCTTCGAGACCCGGGCCGAGGTCCGCATGCTCGCCGACTACGCCGACGTGGTGGGCATGACCGGGGCCTCGGAGGCCACGCTGCTCCAGGAGCGAGGCGTCCCGTACGCCCTGCTCGGAATCGTCGACAACCACGCCCACGGGGTCGGCGACGGAGAGCTCACGCTCGAGGACTTCGAGCGCGAGAAGGAGAAGAACCGGGAGCGGGCGCGGTCCGCCCTGGCGGCCCTGGCGGAGCGACACCGGGGGCCGCGCGGGAGCGAAGAGGAAGGAGAGTGGAGGGAGCCGACGGGAGGAGCGGGAACGTGAAGCTGCTCGTGAAGGACGCGGTGCTCGACGGCGGGACGGCGACCCTGGGCATCGAGGACGGCGAGATCGTCTCCGTCGAGGCGGACCCGTACGCCGCCCGTCCCGGTCCGGGCGAGGCGGACCGGGTGATCGACGCCTCCGGCCTCCACGCCTTCCCGTCCCTGCGGAACGGCCACACCCACGCCGCCATGACGCTCTTCCGCGGGTGGGGCGACGACCTGCCCCTCATGACGTGGCTCCAGGAGCACGTGTGGCCCGCCGAGGAGCAGATGACGGCGGAGGACGTCTACCACGGGACCCGCCTGGCGCTGGTGGAGATGATCCGCTCCGGCACCACCCACTTCAACGAGATGTACTGGCACGTGGACCGGGTGGCGCGGGCGGTGGAGGAGCTGGGACTCCGGGCCCACCTGGGCGCCATCTTCATCGACCACGGGGACCCGGACACCGCCGAGGAGTGGCGCGAGAACACCCTGCGGCTCATCGAGGCCCGGGACCAGCTCCACCCCCGCCTCTCCCTGGCGCTGGCCCCGCACTCCATCTACACCGTGTCGCCGGAGAACCTGGAGTGGCTGGGCGAGCTGTCCCGGGAGCACGGCCTGCCGGTGCACATCCACCTCTCGGAGACGAGGACCGAGGTGGAGGAGTGCGTGGAGGCGCACGGCGTGCGGCCGGTCCGGCTCCTGGACGAGGTGGGGCTGCTGGGGGCGGACCTGATCGCGGCCCACGGCGTCCACGTGAACGACGAGGAGATGGCCCTGCTGGGGCAGGCCGGAGCCGCCGTGGTCACCAACCCCACGGCGAACATGAAGCTGGCCGTCGGCGGGATCTTCGACCACGACCGGGCGCGGGAGGCCGGCGTTCGGGTGGCGCTGGGCACCGACGGGGCGGGCTCCAACAACAGCCTGGACATGATCGAGGAGATGAAGGTGGCCGCCCTGGCCCAGAAGCACCGGGCGGGCGACCCCCGGTCGCTCCCCGCCGGGCAGGCCCTGGGCCTGGCCACCACCGGCGGGGCCGAGGTCTTCGGCCAGGGCAGCGGACGGCTCGAGCCGGGCGAGCCCGCCGACCTGATGCTGGTGGACCTCTCCGGGGCGGCGACCCGGCCCGGGCACGATCCGGTCTCCGACCTGGTCTACGCCGCCAGCGGGAGCTGCGTCCACACCACGATCTGCGACGGCCGGGTCCTGATGCACGACGGGGAGCTGGAGGTGGCCGACGAGGACGAGATCCTGCGGGAGGCGGAGAGGGCCGGCCGCGCGCTGGTGGAACGGGCCGGCGGCGGCTGAGAACGGGGCGCGGCGTCGGGGAGGCCGCACCCGGCCGTGCAGAACTCCCGGTCTCTCTCGCCCTGCCACGCCCGGTGGAACCCGCGCCGTGCCGTCCGCGTTCTGTCCGCAGTGAAGCACCAGCTGCCCACAGGCCCGGAGCCACCTGACTTCTGCGGACATCGGCGACGTCCGCCCGATCCGCTGGCCGGAGCCTTGCAACAACCGGCCGGCGAGACCCGACATCAGTCCCCGTGACCGAGACCATGTCCACGACGACACAGCGGCACCGACAGCCCGAGACGCCCCGCTCCATCGCCCTCTCCCGCCACCGCACCCCGTTCCGGTGGGTCACCGACGCCCTGCGGCGCAGCGGCATCGACGCGCGGTGGCACTGGCTGGTGGTGGGTGCCGCGACGCTGACGGCCCTGCTCTTCCTCTGACCGGGGCCGAAGCCGCCCCGAAGCTCCCCGGTCCGCCGTGCGGGGCCGGCGGACGGGCGGGCCGTCCCTTATGTTCCCGGCGGACGTCGCCCACCCTGCACCCCTGTACCGCACCGTGACCCGAGAGAGGCACGCGCCATGGAGCGACCCCGCCGTCACGCCGCCCGAGCCCTGGCCGCGCCCGCGGCCCTCGTCCTGACCTTCTGCCTCGTCGCCCTCTCCTGTGGCGGCGGTGGCACGGAGGAGAGCACGGCATACGACCTGGTGATCGAGGGCGGGCGGGTCCTGGACCCGGCCTCGGGGGTCGACGCCACTCGGAACGTCGGGGTGCGCGACGGCCGGATCGCCGCCGTCACCGCCGACCCGCTCCGGGGTGAGCGGACCATCGACGCCCGCGGCCTCGTGGTGGCCCCGGGCTTCGTGGACCTGCACGAGCACGGCACCACGCCCGAGGCGTACCGGCTGATGGTCCGGGACGGGGTGACCACGGCCTTCGAGCTCGAGGTGGGCACCGACAGCGTCGCCGCCTGGTACGCGGAGCGGGCCGACGGCCGGGTCGTCAACTACGGGGTGAGCGTGGGACACATCCCGGTGCGGATGAACGTCCTGGGGGACCCCGGCGATTTCCTGCCGGCCGGCGTCGGCGGGAGCGCGGAAGCCGGACCCGGGCAGCTCGACGCGATCGAGCGCAGGCTCCGCCGGGGGCTCGAGCAGGGCGCGGTGGCGGTGGGCTTCGGCACCGCCTATACGCCCGGTGCCGACATGGACGAGGTGGAGCGGATGTTCGGGGTCGCCGCGGAGGGCGACGCCTCCGTGCACGTCCACGTCCGGAGCGGCCTGGCCGGGCTGGACTCCACCATCGCCGCGGCCGGGGCCGCCGGGGCGCCGCTGCACGTGGTGCACGTCAACTCCAGCGGCGGCGACGAGCTCGACGCCTTCCTGGAGCACATCCGCGAGGCGCGGGAGGCGGGCCAGGACGTCACCACCGAGACCTACCCGTACAGCGCCGGCATGACGCGCATCGAGTCGGCCCTCTTCGACGACTGGCAGAGCTACCCGGACTCCCAGTTCCGGCGCTACCAGTGGGTCGAGACCGGCGAGCGGCTGACCCGGGAGACGTTCGCCGAGGCCCGGGAAGAGGGCGGCATGGTGGCCATCCACAGCCGCACCGAGGAGCAGACCCGCCGCGCCGTCACCAGCCCCCTCACGATGATCGCCAGCGACGGCTTCATCGAGAACGGCCAGGGCCACCCGCGCACCAGCGGCAGCTACTCGAAGGTGCTCGGCCAGTACGTCCGGGAGGCGAACGCCCTCACCCTGATGCAGGCCGTCCGGAAGATGACGATCATGCCGGCCCGCCGGCTCCAGGATCGGGTGCCCGCCATGGAGCGGAAGGGGCGCCTGCAGGAGGGGGCCGACGCCGACCTCACTCTCTTCGACCCGGAGGCGGTGATCGACCGCTCCACCTACTCCGACGCCACGGTTCCCCCGGAGGGGATTCCGTACGTGGTCGTGGACGGCACCGTCGTGGTGGACGGCGGCGAGCTGGTGGACGGCACCCGGCCCGGCGAGCCGGTGCGGGCGCCTCGCGCTTCGAGCCGCTAACCGCCGGCCCGCCACCTACGGCCCGGCCGGCTCCTCCTCCGCCTCGGGCGACCCGGCCGGGAACCAGGGGACGATCATCGACACCCGCTCCCGGTACTCGGCGTAGCGGCTGCCGTGATAGCGGAGCAGGTCCTGCTCCTCGAACTGGATCGCCACGAGCATGTAGCCGGTGGTCGCCCCCGCGAAGAGCAGGTGTCCCACGGTCATCTCCGGCGCCGCCCAGAACGCCAGCAGGAAGCCCAGATAGAGGGGATGCCGCACGAACCGGTAGAACCCGGTCTTCTGGAACTCCGGATACTCGAAGCGCTCCCCGCGGAAGTGGGCCCACACCTGCCCGAGGCCGAACAGGGAGAAGTGGTCGATGAGGAAGGTCGTCACCAGCACGATACCCCAGCCCAGGGCGAAGACGCCCCACAGGACGCTGGCTCCGGTGCCGGTCACGCTCCACACCGTGTCCGGGATCGGTCGCCACTGCCAGAAGATCAGCCCCAGCAGGAGCGAGGCGATGAGCACGTAGGTGCTCCGCTCCAGGTGCCGGGGCACGATCTCCGTCCACCGCTCCTTGAACCAGTCCCGGGCCATGACACTGTGCTGGACGGCGAACAGCAGAAGCAGCCCGACGTCGACCAGGAGCGCCTCCGCGAGGCCGGCCGAGACGCCCGAATCGATGGTCCGCGGCACGGCGAAATCGCCGACGAAGCCGACCGCGTAGAGGAAGACCGCCAGGAAGATCAAGTAGGAGAGACCGCCGTAGGCGAGCGAGAGGGCCCGTCCCATGGGATTCTCCTTCCGGGAGGAGCGGTGTCTGGAATTTTTATATACATATCAAGTCATACGTAACATGTACAGCGGCACGGCGGTGTCGGCGGCCGGGACGCTCCGCTCTGCCGGGACCGGGGGTCACCCCGGAGCGCCCGGATCGTCACGCCCGCCGCCGCTCCCTCCGCGCTCGAAGAGCGACCGCCAGGCGTCCGGAATCTCCTCGATGCCGGACAGTAGCCGGAGCTTCTCCGCCGTGACCGGGACCTCGCGGAACTTCCCCTCCGACACCAGATCTCCGTCCTCATCCCGAATCTCCACGTGGACCTGGAGGCGCTCCCGGCCGTCGTCGAACTCCCGTTCGGCGAGCCGGCCCGCCAGCCGGAGCGGCTCCCCCTCCGGCGCGGCCTTCCGGTACGAGACGTCGGAGGATTCCAGCAGCCAGTAGCGGTCGTCCTGCGGACCCTGGAGAGCCACGACCCACGTCGCCAGGCAATCCATGGCCGTGAACAGCGCCCCGCCGTGAGTGATCCCCGGGAAGCCCGTGGAGTGGGTCGGGGGCACGAATCTGCCGGCGAGTCCCTCCCCTTCCTCCTCACCGTCGGTTACCTCGATCTGGAGCCCCCGGGGATTGTCGTGTCCGCATCCGAAGCAATCGTTGCCCGGCAGCAACTCGCGATTCAGCAACCGTTTGCTCACAGCGGCTCCCCTGCAGTGGTTGAGGGTCGGGGCTAGCGGAGGTCGACGAGTCCCCTTCCGGTCCGGATCGTGGCGACCAGCCGCGGGCGGTCTCCCTCCTCCACCCGCATGCCGACATCGAGGGCATCCAGCTCCGCCCGGACCGACTCAGGGTCCGGGTGCTCGGCGCGGAGCTCCGTCAGCGGGCCGCCCTCCGGGGCGTCCCGGGCGGGATGAGGCGTCTTTCCCCAGGCGATGAGGAACGGGACGACGCCGCCGGCGGGCGTGGCGTACGGATCGGTGAGCCTCCAGGTGAGGGACGTGCCGTCCGGCTGCTGGCGGCTCCCCTCCCGCACGGGCCCGAGCTCCACGCCCCGGTCTCGCGCCCGGGCCGCCGCGGCGCCGATGTCCTCCCTCCGGAGGGCCCAGGCCACCAGCCGCGGGCCGTCGAGCTCCTCGAGGCGGAAGAGGCGTCCGCGGTCGGGCGCGGCCAGCTCCGGGTCCGGCGCCATGACCTCGAGGTAGGTCTCGGCGCCCAGAGCCAGGAGGGCGTTTCGGGTCCCGTACTGAGGATGGCGGCCGCCGCCCGCCGGTCGTGCCCCCAGCCGCCGCTCCACCGCCTCCACCCCGCTCTCCAGGTCCGGGGCGCCGAAGATGAGGTGGTCCACGCCCTCCGTCCGTCGGTCCATCGCCTCCTCCCCGTGCTCCGCGGTTCGGTGTCGGTCGCTCACCCCGACGTGGAATGAGAAGAATGTGGCGTTCTGCACCATCCGATGCACGTGCCAGAACGGCACGACCCTCAGAACCCCGGCGATCCGGGGATCGTCGGCGGGCGCAGGGCGGTACGGTCCGTGAAATCACGTTGACTCCCACGACCGAGCACGAGGTCGGCGTTCCCACCCATCATGCGAGAGAAGCCATGACGTTGAGTCTGGAGACGCAGGAAGCCCTGAGCGCCCTGGACGAGCTCCTCGAGCCGGGCCAGCGGGTTCCCGACGTCTGGGAGGACCTGCCGCTGGAGCTGAAGAACTGGCTCAAGGCCACCCTGGCCGAGGACCGGGACATCCACTTCGAGATGGGCTTCGCCCGGTTCGTCCAGGCCTACCTGGTCGTGTACCGGCAGCGGCAGTCGGGCGAGGAGCGGGAGGAGAGGGAGAGGAGCGCCGGAACCGGGGCCTGAGCGGGACTCTGGGGACGCACGCGGGTCCGGGGGCGAGTAGCCGCAGCCGCCGGGCCGGCCCGCGGCGCCTCCCCTAACGGCCGGCCTCCTCCACCATCTCCCGGACGTCTTCGAGCTGCGAGCGGGCGTCGAACACCCGGCCGTCGGAGATCGTGTACCGGAGCCCGTGGATCCGGCGGGCGCCGCCCTCGGGGTCGGTGCGCAGCGCGCCGTGGCCGTACAGCACCTTCAGGTCGTCCAGCGGGTTGTGGTCCAGCACAAGCAGGTCCGCCTCGTGGCCCACCCGGACCACTCCGGTCTCTCCCTCGAGCCCCACGGCCCGCGCGCTCTCCATGGTCGCCGAGCGCACCACCTCCAGCGGGTGGAAGCCGGCCCGCTCCATGAGCTCCATCTCACGGATCGTGCCGAAGCCGTACAGGTGGTAGAAGGTGCCGGCGTCGGACCCCAGGGCCGCGTGCCCGCCGCGGTTCTTGAACTCGTTCACCCAGGGCAGCCACTTGAGGAACATCCGGCCCCAGGCCGCCTCGTCCCGGCTCGTCCACTCGAAGTAGAAGGAGCCGTGCGTCTCCCGGCTCGGGGTCCACCCCTCCACCATGGCCGGGTGCGCGTAGTCCTCGATCCACGGGAGATTCCGGGCCCGGGCCAGGTCGGTCTGGTCCTCGTAGACCGAGAACGTGGGGACCATGGTGAACCGGCCCTCGCGGCTCAGCGCCAGCAGGGTGTCGGTGACCGAGCCGTGCAGCCGGTCCATCTCCGCCTCGTCCCAGACCCGGGCCGTGGCGCGGAAGCGGTCGAGCTCGTCCCCGTAGTCGTAGTCCGCCGTCAGGTCCTGGACGGTCCGGTCCTCGAAGGTGGACTCGGCGTAGCCGTAGTGGTGCTCGATGGTGCTGGCCCCGGCGGAGGCCACCGCCACGGCGTCCATGGGCACCACGCCGTCCTGGCCGATGTGGACGGCCAGGCCCATCTCCTGCTCCCGGGTCGCCTCGGCGATGGCCCGGAGGACGTCCGGCAGCAGCCCCGGCTTGCCGCTGATCTTGACGCCCTCGTAGCCCTGCTCCCTCCACTCGGCCACCACCTGCGGGGCGTCCTCGGCAGACCACAGCCGCGGGTCGTCCCCGCGCCAGAACCGCGAGAGGCGCACCCGCGGCGCCACCGTCGCCTCTCCCCGCTCCTGGGCTGCCGAGAGCGCCACCGCGGGATCGTCCTCGCTGCCCACGAAGGTCCGGACCGTGGTGACGCCGTGGCCGAGCCAGAGCTTCGGGATGTAGTTCGCCGGCAGCTCGCCACCGTGGCCCATGTGCGTGTGGGCGTCGATGATCCCCGGCATCACCCACTTGCCCTCGGCGTCGATGACCCGGTCGCCGGCGGCGCGCTCGGTGCCCCGGGCCAGGTCGAGGGCCGTGACCCGTCGGACGTCCGTGATGCGTCCCCCCTCCACGACGATGTCGACGGGCCCCACGGGCGGCGAGCCGGTGCCGTCGATGAGGGTCGCCCCCCGGATTACCAGACGCTCGTAGGGACCGCCGGTGACGCTCCCCTCCTGGGCCGGTGCCGCTTTCGCCGAAAGCAGCGAGACGACGGCGAGGAGGAGAAAGGCGCCGAGCAGCGGGAGGCGGAGAGCGCGGAGGGGCACGGTGGTTCCTTTCGTCGACGGGGAGGAGGCGTGGGGCCGGCACGGGGCCGACATCGGCCCGGCGGTACCGCGGCCAACGTACGCCGCCGGGGCTCCGTGCCGCCAGAGCCGTGGAGGTTGCGCCGGCGGAGGGCCGTGCGAAACGTAGCTCATCGCGCGCCCCCATCGCCCGAACGCCGCCGGGACCACGACCATGAACCTTCGTTCGGCCGGTCTGCTCGTCACCGCCCTCCTGGTGTCCCTCGCCGCCGGGACCGTCCCCGCCGCGGCCCAGCCTGCCCCGGACGTGGGACCGGCGTACTGCACCTCCCCGCCCTCCGGGGATCACTACCACCCGGAACGGGGACAGTGGGAGACGCGGCGTCCCGCGGAGGTGGGCATGGACTCCGCGGCCCTGGAGCGGGCCGTCCGGTGGGCGGCCGACACGGCCCACGCCGGCTGGGGGCCGGACCTGAGGCGGGACCTCATGTTCTTTCTCTCCGGCGCCATGCGGGGGCCGCCCGGCGAGCCGCAGAACAACATCGTGGGCCCGGTGAAGCCCCGGGGGCCGCAGACGGGGGTCGTGATCCGCGACGGCTACATCGTGCGCGAGTGGGGCGATCCCCACCGCGTCGACATGACCTTCTCGGTGACCAAGAGCTTCCTCTCCACGGTCACCGGCGTGGCGTGGGACCGCGGCCTCATCCGCTCCGTCCACGACCCGGTCAAGGCCTACGTGCCGGACAGCCTCTTCGCGACGCCCCACAACGAGGGGATCACCTGGGACCACCTGCTCCGGCAGACCAGTGACTGGCGCGGGACGCTGTTCGGGAAGCCGGACTGGGTGGACCGCTTCGACGGCACGATCCACGAGCCGGATCCCCCCGGCACCGCCTTCGAGTACAACGACGTGCGCGTGAACCTGCTCTCCCTGTCGACGCTCCACGTCCTCCGGGAGCCGCTCCCGGCGGTCCTCCGGGAGGCGATCATGAACCCCATCGGCGCGTCGTCGACCTGGCG
Source organism: Candidatus Caribbeanibacter nitroreducens (assembly GCA_947581645.1). GTDB lineage: Bacteria > Gemmatimonadota > Gemmatimonadetes > Palauibacterales > Palauibacteraceae > Caribbeanibacter > Caribbeanibacter nitroreducens. Next base: position 13,848 of record CANPVF010000148.1, read on the forward strand.
CTGGCACGGCTACGAGACCTCCTGGATCACGCTGGACGGGAAGCGGGTCCAGGTGGTGAGCGGCGGCGGACACTGGGGCGGGGGCATGTGGATCAGCGCCCGGGACCAGGCCCGGTTCGGGCTGCTGACGCTCCGGTGCGGCCGGTGGGAGGGGGAGCAGCTGCTGTCGCGCGAGTGGATCCGGATGGCCACCACCCCCACGGAGATGCAGCACGACTACGGCTACATGAACTGGTTCCTGAACACCGGCCGCGAGGCCGTGTCCGCGGCGCCCGAGAAGAGCTTCTACCACGCCGGCGCCGGGGTGAACCGGATCTTCGTCTCCCCGGAGCACGACCTGGTCGTCGTGGCCCGGTGGATCGACGGGGAGCACTACGGCGACTTCATCGAGCGGGTGCTGGCGGCGGTGGAGGAGTAGCTCACCGGCGGCACGACAGCCGCTTCCGAACCGGGGGGACGGCCCGGGACCCGCCGTCCCCCCCGCAGTGCTCCCCACATCCGTACGTCACTCTCCCCACAGCGGGTCCCGGGTCGGTCCCTACTGCCGTTTCCGTCTCCGGCCCCTACCCTATCGCACAGACGTTCCCGGGCCTGCCGGGTCGACCGCGGCGCTCCGATCTCGCGGATCTCGGGACGAGGGGAGGACCGAGCCAACGCCGCACAACCGGGAGACGGCCATGTCGGAACCGATCCGTGGACGACGGCGCATCAGAACGATCACGGCGGGGGTCGCTCTCGTCGTCCTCAGCATCTTCATCCAGGGGTGCGGCGACGAGACCGTCCCCCTCTCCCCCGACCCCCCCGAAGAGCCCGCGGCCGGGACGCAGCAGGTGGCGGAATACTTCCGCTCCCTGCCCAGCTGGGCCGAATACGCCGAGCTGCAGGAGGAGCAGGAGACCGTCGCCGAGCAGCCGAGCATCTACGAGCAGGAGGGCGACCTCCTGTGCTCGGTGACCGAGGCCAGCATCACGAAGAACCCCGAGGACATCGTCACCTTCAGCCCCGACTCCGAGATCATGTGGCTCGGGTCCCTGATCCAGGGACGGGGCCACAGAGCCGGGCTCGGGTCCCTGCAGGAGCTGCCCGTGAGGCAACGCGACCGCCTCACCGTCTCCATCGACATCCTCTTCTCGGACAACACCCGCACCGTGGAGAACCCGGATCTCGCCTCCGTCACACAGGCCATCGGTGAGCTGATCGACGCCGCCGAGATGGCCGGCCACACGGCGGGAAGCAGCATCTTCTTCAACCAGACCGAAAGCCACTCCCTCGAACAGTCCGCGCTGAAGCTCGGGCTGTCGGCCAGCTACATGGGGAGCTCCGTCCGCTCCAGCCTCGAGACCGATCGGGCGGCGGGAAGCTCGTCCCTGACGGCGACCTTCACGCAGAAGATGTTCACGACCTCCATGGTCCTCCCCCAGTCGCCGGTGGACGTCTTCAGCTCTGACTTCACCGAAGCGCTCCTCCAGGAACAGGTGGATCGCGGCAACCTCGGGCCCCAGAACCTCCCGGTCTACGTGGGGAGCATCACCTGGGGCCGCATGCTGGTGGTCACGATGACCTCCGACAGCAGTGCGTCATCGATGAAAGGGGCGCTCAAGGCGTCGGCGAGCTACGCCGGTGCCGGCGTCAGCGCCGACCTCAGCGCCGAGCACGAGGCGATCCTGTCGAACTCGGAGTTCAACGTGGTGGCCATCGGCGGACACGCCCAGGCGGTGATCGATCTGATCCGCTCGGGCAGGCTGGGCGCCTACTTCAAGGAGGACGCGCCGCTCACCAGCGCCCGACCGATCTCGTACGTCCTGCGCAACCTGGGCGACAACACCATCGCCAGGGTGAGCGAGACCACGGAGTACAGCATCCGGGAGTGCGAGCCGGGCGGGGTCCAGCGCTTCGACACCTACGCCAGCTGGCGGGACTCGGTGCATTCGAACGGATTGGACGAGCACGAGTTGATGACGACGTCGGAGAACATCGCGCTCGCCGATGGAGTCTACGCCCCTCCCACAGGGAGCCTGGACGTCGGGCCGCGACTCACCTTCTCCGGCGACAGCACGTCGCTTCCCTTCGACTTCTACCTCGAGAACACGAGCTCCCTGGAGCTGGCGGATCCCAGTCATCAGCGGTGGGGACTCGTCTTCCGTGACCAGGAGTTCTACGGAGGCGCCGACCGCTGGATCAGCATCGGCGACGTCGACGGCGCGAGCGGAGCGTACCGCGACGTGCTCGAGAACGACGACTTCGACGTTCGGATCGTTCGGGACGGCTCCGCGGCATCGGGGAGCGCAGTCTACGCTGTCGCCTTCACTGTGGGCGACAACACGTCCCAGGGCGGTGAATCGGTGATCGTCCGGGGAGACGGCTTCGAGGTGAAGTTCACGGACAACCTGAACGGGTTCGTCGGCTTCGTGTCCCCGTTCCCCATCACCAACGTCCACTTCGACGAGGATCCCGGCGGGGACGACATCGGCATCCGCGACTTCCACTTCGGGTCGGGATCCGGGTCGGGAGACACCGTCGGTGGCGGCCTCGGACCCTGACCCCATCGTCCGACAGGGCCAGGGAGCGTGTGGTGCCGTCCGCGGCCGCGTACCTGCAGTAGCGATCGGAGTCGGAGGAGGGTAGGCTGGCACTGTCTTCGTCGTTCGGGACGCCCTCTCGATCCGGGAGCCAGCCATGAAGAGACGGGACTTCGTTCGGGCGGGCGGGGCGGCGGCCGGGGCCTCGGCCCTCCTCCCCTTCCTCGACCTGGGCGGCACGCGGGGGCGGCCGGCCTCCGCCCTGGCCGAGGGTACGCTGGCCGCCGAGCAGGACGATCCGATCCGGATCTCCTCCAACGAGAACCCCCTGGGTGTGCCGGAATCGGCCCGGGAGGCCATGGCTCGCGGATTCGACCGTGGCCACCGCTACCCGCAGTCCGACGGACCGCTGAAGGAGAGGCTGGCGGAGCGGCACGGCGTCGACCCCGCGGGCATCGTCCCGGGGAACGGGTCGACGGACGTGCTGCGGATGGCCACCCAGGCCGAGGCGCTGCGGGCCGACCGGCTCCGGATCGTCATGGTCAGCCCCACCTTCAACGACGTGGCCCGCTACGCCGAGCCCCATCCGAACGTGGAGGTGGTCCGGGTGGCGCTCACCGAGGGCTCCTACGCCCACGATCTCATGGAGATGCGGCGCGCGGCGGAGGCGGGACCGGACCGCGTCCTGGTCTACGTCTGCAACCCGAACAATCCCACGGGCACGCTCACGCCCGTCTCCACCGTGCGGGGCTGGATCGAGGAGGCGCCCCGTGAGCACACCTTCCTGATCGACGAGGCCTACCACGACTTCGTCGACGACCCGGCCTACGCGTCGCTGGACCGGCTGGCCATCGAGCGCCCGAACGTGATCGTCGCCCGCACCTTCTCCAAGGTCTTCGCCATGGCCGGGATCCGGGTCGGCTACGCCGTGGCCCACCCGGACACGGCGGCCCGGCTGGACGAGCTGGCCGTCATCACCTGCCCCAACCACCTGGGGAA
>CANPVF010000149.1 GCA_947581645.1 Candidatus Caribbeanibacter nitroreducens
CCTCGGTGGAGAAGGAGACGATGGTCGTCGTCCGACCGTGGAAGTTGTTCTCGCAGACGATGATCTCCTGCCGTCCGTCCTCGACGCCCTTCTTCTCCATCCCCCACTTTCGGGCCGCCTTGATCGCCGTCTCCACGGCCTCCGCGCCCGTGTTCATCGGAAGGGCCCTGTCGAAGCCCGTCGCCTGGCAGAGCTCCTCGAGGAAGGGGCCCATCTGGTCGTTGTGGAAGGCGCGGGAGGTGAGGGTGAGCTTCCGGGCCTGCTCCTCCAGGGCCTCGCGGACCTCCGGGTGTCCGTGCCCCTGGTTGAGCGCCGAGTAGCTGCTCAGCATGTCCAGGTAGCGGTTGCCGTCCACGTCCCGGACCCAGCACCCCTCTCCCCGCTCCAGCACCACGGGAAGGGGGTCGTAGTTGTGGGCGCTCCAGCGTTCCGTGAGGCTCAGGATCTCTTCGGTTTCGCTCATCTCTGTCGTCCCGTTCTGCTCGTTTCGCGTTCGTCGTGTGATCGTCCGACGTGCCGATCCAGCCAGCCGTGCCCGGAGGGCGCTGCCGGCCGGCGGTGGCCGAGGTTCGAGGGTAGATCGAGGGGGGCGGCGCGCGCAACCGGACGGGCGCGGTGGTCTGGACAGCCCCGGCCGCGAGGCTCACACTAGTGGTCGAGCGATCGAATTCGACCCCGAGAGGCGGCCCCGGAGGAGCTCAGTGTATTACGTCCTTCTGACCCTGCTGGTAGCGTTCCTCATCCTCTTCATGGGAGCCGGCCTGGCCTTCGGGTGCCGGATGCCCGAGGCCGACCGCGAGAGCTGACCGGGGGACACGCGACCGCCCCGCGCCGCCGAGGCCCGGCCTCGCCGGACGTTCGGCGGTTCCGTGGGCCGTGGACACCACCGGGTAGCGGCTCTAAGTTTGCATATTCCTGACGGCGATCCCAGCTCGGTGTTCGCCATTCCGCGTCCCACCCGAACGAGCCCAGGCAGAGAATAGATGACCAAACACTTCCGAGACGACGACGGACGGCGCTGGAAGGCTTGGCTCGCGTCTCGTGACGTGTTCTGGCCCGACCCCGAGGTCGACGGCGACGACACGGAGGAGCACGAGGCGGTCATCTTCGTCTGCTTCTCCGACCCCAGTCAGACGCAGCGGCGGACGCGCCTGCCGGCCGGGGCGTTCGAATCCATGGATCCGGACGAGCTGAAGAGCGAGTTCCTGGAGGCCCAGCCGGATCCTTCGATTCGCTGACCGTCGTCCGAGGGAGGACGCGGTACCAGGCGCAGGGTCGCCCGTCGGTCGGGCGTCGCTGCGCCTTTTCTGTACACGATTCTTGCACGTCGAACAGGTACGCAGACCCACCCGCACATAGACTCGAAAGGTAGAGAGGACGATGGCTGAACGGATCAAGCGAATCGGGCTCGACAACGTCGTCGCCACCGAGACGGAGCTGAGCTACATCGACGGGCAGGAGGGCGTCCTCCTCTACCGGGGATACAACATCCACGACCTGGCGGAGAACGCCACGTATCCCGAGGCGCTCTACCTGCTGTGGAACGGCGAGCTGCCGACCGCGGGCGAGCTCGAGTCGTTCCGCGACGACCTGGCCGGACAGCGGGCGGTCGACGAGCGCGTGATCGAGGTCCTGCGTCAGATGCCCGACGACGCCGACCCCATGGGGGTCCTCCGGACGGCGGTCTCCACGCTCGGGAACCTGGACAGCCGGGCGGACGAGACCTCCGAGGAGGCCAACCGGGGCAAGGCGAGGCGCCTGGTGGCGAAGTTCCCGACCGTCGTGGCGGCCTACCACCGCCTCCGTGAGGGCAGGGAACCGGTGGCTCCCGATCCGTCGCTGGGGCACGCCGCGAACTTCCTCTACATGCTCCACGGGGAGGAGCCCGACGACGTGGCGGCCGAGGCCCTGGACACCTCGCTCCTCCTCTACCTGGACCACGGGCTCAACGCCTCGACGTTCACGTGCCGCGTCATCTCCTCCACCCTGTCGGACATCTACTCCGCCGTGACCGGGGGAGTCGGCGCGCTGAAGGGCGAGCTCCACGGCGGAGCCAACGAGGCGGCCATGCGGATGATCCTGGAGATCGAGTCCGTGGACAGGGCCGAGAAATGGGTCGACGACGCCCTGGACAAGGGCAAGAAGATCATGGGCTTCGGCCACCGCGTCTACCGGACCGAAGACCCGCGGGCCACGCACCTGCGGGAGATGTCCCGTCGCATCGGCGAGTCCACCGGCGAGACGAAGTGGTACGAGATCTCCAAGCGCGTCGAGGAGACGATGCTCGACCGCAAGGGGATCAACTGCAACGTCGACTTCTACTGCGCCAGCGTCTACTACTCGCTCGGCCTGCCGCTCGACCTCTACACGCCGCTCTTCGCCATGGGGCGCGTGGGGGGCTGGAGCGCCCACGTCCTGGAGCAGCTGTCCGACAACCGCCTCATCCGTCCGCGGGCCGAGTACGTCGGAGAGACCGACGCCAGCTGGACGCCGGTGGACGAGCGCTGATCCGAACGGGTGCCGGGGCGGGGCCGCGCCCCGTTCCCGGGCCGCTCGCCCATCACTCCTCCACACGAGAAGGGCTTCACCCCATGTCCACCTACCAGTACGCGTCGGTTCCCGACGACGGCGAGCGAATCACCGAAGCCGACGGCGAGCTCCAGGTGCCCGACCGTCCCATCCTGCCCTTCATCGAGGGCGACGGGATCGGCCCCGACATCTGGAACGCCACGCGTCCCGTCTTCGACGCGGCCGTGGAGGAGGTCTACGGCGGCGACCGGGAGATCGTGTGGATGGAGGTCTTCGCCGGCGAGAAGGCCAGGGAGAAGACCGGGGAGTGGATCCCCGAGGAGACCTTTCAGTCCATCCGGGACTTCCGGGTGGGCATCAAGGGGCCGCTCACCACGCCGGTGGGAGGCGGGATCCGGTCCCTGAACGTCACCCTGCGCCAGGTGCTGGACCTGTACGCCTGCGTCCGCCGGAGCCGCTGGCTGCCGGGCACGCCGTCGCCGGTGTCCGAGCCGGAGAAGGTGGACATCACCGTCTACCGGGAGAACACCGAGGACGTCTACTCCGGCATCGAGTGGGAGGCCGGCACCGAGGAGTGTGAGAAGGTCCGGTCGTTCCTCATGGACGAGATGGGTGAGGACGTCCGGGAGGGGAGCGGCATCGGCGTGAAGCCCATCTCGGAGTTCGGGACGAAGCGCCTGGTGGCCATGGCCATCGAGGACGCCATCCGGGACGGCCGCACCTCGGTGACGCTGGTCCACAAGGGCAACATCATGAAGTTCACCGAGGGCGCGTTCCGGGAGTGGGGCTACGAGGTGGCCCGGGAGCGCTTCCCGGAGCGGACGATCACCGAGGACGAGCTCTGGGACGAGCACGACGGCGAGCGGCCCGACGGCAAGATCGTGATCAAGGATCGCATCGCCGACCAGATGTTCCAGCAGGTGCTCCTCCGGCCGGACGAGTACGACTACTGCGCCATGCCGAACCTGAACGGCGATTACCTCTCCGACGCGCTTGCCGCCCAGGTCGGCGGCCTCGGCATGGCACCGGGCGGCAACATCGGCGACGGCCGGGCCCTCTTCGAGGCCACCCACGGCACGGCGCCCAAGTACGAGGGGATGGACAAGGTGAACCCCACCTCGCTGATCCTCTCCGGCGTCGCGATGCTCAAGTACATGGGATGGGGCGAGGCGGCCCGCGCCATCGAAGACGCCATCGTGGAGACGATCCAGGAGAAGTACGTGACGTACGACCTGGAGCGGCAGATGGAGGGCGCCACGAAGGTGAAGACCTCCGAGTTCGGCCAGCGCATCGTGGAGCACATCCGGGACGGTGCGTGAGGTCGAGGTCCGCGTCGGCGGCCTGGACGCCGTCGACGCGGACGTGGCGGCCCTGGTCCTTCCGGGCGACCCGGACCTCCCCGAGCCGGCGGCCCGGGCGGACGGCTGGCTGAACGGGGCCCTCTCCCGGCGAATCCGGGAGGAGGGCTTCAAAGGGGAGGCCGGCGAGACCTGCCTCTTTCCGACCGCCGGGGACCGCCCCCACGTGCTGGCGGTGGGCCCGGGCGACGGCGAGTCCGACGACAGGCTCTCGCCCGCCGAGCGGCTGCGCCGGGCCGCCGGAGTCGCCGTCCGGACGGCACGCGAGGAGCGGGCGGCGAGCCTCGCCTTCCTCCCCGATCCCGACCTGGCGCGGGAGGCGGGAGACCACGGGGCCCGGGCGTCGGCCGAGGGGCTGGTGCTGGGCGACTGGGCCCTGGAGTCCTTTCTCGGAGAGGAGGCGCGCTCCGAGCGACCGTCGCCGCCGTCGCGCGCGGCTCTCGTCTGGCCGGGCGAGCCGGAGGCCGCGGACCGCCTCACCTCCGCCGCCGCCCGCGGCCGGGCCGTGGCCGAAGCGCAGAACGCCGCCCGGGAGCTCGTGGCAGGCCCGCCCAACGTGGTCACCCCCCGACACCTGGCCCGTACGGCCGGCGAGGTGGCCGAGGAGCACGACCTCTCCGTCGAGGCCTGGGGCCCGGACCGCCTCCGGGAGGAGGGCTTCGGGGCGCTGCTGGCCGTGGCGCGCGGCTCCCGGCAGGAGCCGCGCTTCATCGTGCTGGAGCACGACGGCGGCCGGCCCGACGACCGCCCGTACGTCGTGGCGGGGAAGGGCGTGACCTTCGACAGCGGCGGCATCTCCCTCAAGCCGCCCAAAGGCATGGAGGACATGAAGTTCGACATGGGCGGGGCCGCGGCCGTGATCGGCGCGCTGCAGGCCGTCGCCGACCTGGACCTGCCCCGACGGGTGGTGGGCCTGATCCCCGCCGCCGAGAACCTGCCCTCGGGCACCGCCCTCAAGCCCTCGGACGTGGTCCGGGGGGTCTCCGGGACGTCCATCGAGGTGGTCAACACCGACGCCGAGGGACGGCTCCTCCTCTCGGACACCCTGAGCTGGGCCCGGCGCGAGCTCGACCCGGTGGCGGCCGTCGATCTGGCCACGCTCACCGGCGGCTGTGTGGTGGCGCTGGGGCACGAGGCCACGGGCCTCATGGCCAACGACGACGCCCTGGCCGAGCGTGTCCGCGAAGCCGGAGAGCGGACCGGCGAGTTCACCTGGCGGCTCCCGCTGTGGCCCCCGTACCGGGAAGCCCTGGACTCCGACATCGCCGACATCAAGAACAGCGCGGGCAGCGAGGCCAGCGCCATCACCGCCGGCTGGTTCCTGCGGGAGTTCGTGGGCGACGATCTCCCCTGGGTCCACCTCGACATCGCCGGCACGGCGTGGACCGAGGAGACCCGACCGTATCACCGGGAGGGGCCCACGGGCGTCGGCGTCCGCCTCGTGGTGGAGTGGCTCCGATCCGAGGAGTAGCGGACGGCACGCTCCTCCTCTTCTCGGCGGCCGTCGCGGTGTCCGTGCTGTCGGCGCCCCCCGCCGCGGCGACCACCGGGTCCCACGGGAGCGCGCTGCAGCAGGCGACGGACACCGTCCCCGGGGACACCGTCGCCGCTGACACCCTCCCTCCCGACACCCTGCCCGCCGACAGCGTCCCGGCGGCCGGGGACACCGCCACCGACGGGCGGCAGCCGTACTTCCCGGACGCCTTCCCGGTCCCGGACAGCGGCTACTCGGCGGTGCTGTGGCGCTGCGACCGGGAGTGCCTGCTGGAGCACTCGGCCCACAACCTCCTGGATCTCCTGGAAGCGGAATGGCCCGGCGCCGTGCCCCTGCGGGGCTCCTACTTCGGCGGCCCGCACCACCTGGCCACGGGCCTGGCGGGTTCGGCCCTCACGGAGGTGAGCGTCGAGGAGCTGCCGCTCCCGGAGCTGTCGGGGGGGCAGCTCGACTTCTCCCGGGTGCCGCTGGCGTGGCTCTCCGAGGTGACGATCGTGCGCAGGGCCGGTGAGCTGGAGCTCCGCCTGGAGCCCGTCCGCCACCGGTCCCCTCAGGCCTATTCCCGGGTGACGGTGGGCACGGGCGAGCCGAACCTGCGCATGATCCGGGGTCTGTTCACCAACGGCCTCGGCGACCACCTGGCCGTGAGCACGGGCATCGACCTGCTCAACACCGAGGGGCGACTGGCCGGAAGCGACCGGCTCGACTTCTGGGGCATGGCGTCCTGGATGCCCGGCGACGGGTCCGGCGGCGCCGAGCTGCTGTGGCGGACGCAGAACATGACGCGCTTCGCCCCGGAGAGCGGCGCCGCGGGTGGCGGCGACGTCCCGACCGAGTTCACCCGGCGGGACGCCTACCTCCGGGGTCGGGGACGGCTGGCCGAGGGCGTGCGCGTCCACGTCTCGGCGGGCCGCAGCGAGTGGAGGGAGTCGACCGGTACCGCGGGCACCGGCGGGGACGAGGAGGAGGTCCGGCCCGAGGTCGAGGCGGAAGGGGGGAGCCTGGGGATCCAGGCCGAGCGGCCGTGGGGCTTCGGCCGGGCCTCGTTCCGGACGTGGTCGGGCCCCTCGCGGCCGGACGTCGAGGGACGCCTGGCCGCCGGTCTGAGTCCCGGCGCCGGGCTCCGGGTGGACGGGGGCCTTCGCGCGGCGG
>CANPVF010000150.1 GCA_947581645.1 Candidatus Caribbeanibacter nitroreducens
GCGGAGTCGCCGTCCCCGCCTCGGGTCGCGCCGGCCTCGACCACCTGGTGCAGGGCGAACACCGCCCCGTGGGGGTCGATGCACTGGGCCACCAGGTCGCCCCCCGGGACGTCCATGGGCGCCGAGGGCGCCTCGCCCCCGCCCCTGCGGACGCGGTCGAGGGCGGCCCCGATGTCGTCCACGCGCCCGTAGATCTGCCACGAGGGCGGCCCGTCCGGATCCTCGTACATGCCCCCGAAGGAGACGCCGTCCAGGCCGTACATCTGGTAGATGCCGGCCTCGCCCATGTCGAAGTCGTCGGTGGCCTCCCAGCCGAAGAGGTCGCCGTAAAACTCGAGCGCCGCGCGCCAGTCGTCGGTGGCCAGCTCGTGCCACGAGAACTCACCGACGCCCCGGGGCTCCTCCGGCGGCTCCATGCCCTCCTCGGGGTCGAAGACGGCGAAGGGGGCGCCGGCGGGGTCGGTGAGGACGGCGATGCGGCCCACCCCGGGAATCTCCATGGGAGGCATGAGGACGTTTCCGCCGATCTCCACGGCCCGCTCCGACGACGCGCCGACGTCGGCGACGCCCACGTAGGGCAGCCAGTGCGGGGGAGCGCCCTCCCGCTTCGCCTCCTCGGGCAGCTCCATGACCCCCGCGAGCGGGTGCTCGCCGTTCAGCCACATGAGGTACGGCTCGTCGCCGCCCTCCCACGTGTCCGTCGTCCAGCCCATGACGGAGCAGTAGAAGTCGGCCGCCGCCTCGCGCTCGGCCGTGAGGAGCTCGTACCAGAGGAATCGGCCGACCGACTCGGACTGTGACATGGCTCGGGCGTCCCTGTGTTGGGCGTGAACCGGCTGGCGGTGATCCGGGGCCGCTTCGGGCGGCCCTGCATTCTGTCACCACGGCTCCCCGCGGGCAAGACCGAATCGCCCGATGGTGGCCAGCGTCGTCGAAGGGGCGCTACACCTCGACGAGCTCGGGGAGCGTCGCCGGAACGCACGGGCACGTCGTTCGGTGGACGGCCGCGTCCGGAGCGGGGTACATTGAACGCCCCCGGGGGTAGATCCGTTACGGGACCGCACCCCGGGACCCGATGGACCTGACCGGGACATCGTCCCCCGGATCGGCGCTGTCGCCGGTCCGTCCTCTCCACTCGGAGGGAGATCAGCCATGCCGGAGATGACGGCCGAGGATCGGGAGCTCCAGGAGAAGGTGCACGACGGCTTCCTGGTGGAGTCGGAAGCCGACATGACGGAGAACTACAAGCAGGCCCTGATCACACAGCTCCTGGTGCAGGGCGACACGGAGCTGATCAGCGCCCCGGCCTACTTCATGGCGGCCCGGGACGCGCCCACGACCAACACCATGGTCTCGGCCACGGCCATCATCCAGGACGAGCTCGGCCACGCCAACATCGCCTACCGCCTGCTCGAGGACCTGGGCGTCGACCGGCACTGGATCCTCTACGAGCGGGAGCCCCACGAGTTCAAGCACCCCTACGGCTTCGACCAGCCGCTGGAGAACTGGGCGGAGCTGGTCGTGGCCAACGGCTTCTACGACCGCGCCGGCATCACCCTGCTGGGCGACGTCCACCGCAACACGAGCTACGGGCCGCTGAAGCGGGCCCTGGTGAAGGTGGACCTGGAGGAGAACTTCCACCTGCGCCACGGCGAGGTGTGGATGAAGCGGCTCTCCACCTCGGGCCCCGAGGCCCGGGAGAAGCTGCAGGACGCGGTGGACTGGATGTTCCCCATGGGCGTCGAGTGGTTCGGGATGCCGGACGACAAGAAGCGCCACACCACGCAGCTGGACTTCAAGCTCAAGGGGATGTCCAACGACGAGCTGCGCCAGACGTGGCTGCAGGCCGTGGTCCCCCTGTGCGACGAGCTCGGCCTGGACGTGCCGGCCCGCGTCGACGAGGAGTCCGGCGAGGTGGAGCTCACCTACGACTTCCCGGTGCAGTACGACCCCGAGGAGAAGAAGTGGCTCTTCGACGAGCCCATCTCCTGGGACGAGGTGTGGGACCGGTGGCGGGAGCGGGGTCCCATGAACGAGGAGTACGTGAACTCCGTGCGCCGGAGCCGGTTCGAGATCGAGGAGATGCTGGCCGCGTGAGCGGCAGGGGCGCCGAATGAGCGACCGCCTGGTGCAGATCGAGAGGTCCCGTCCCCGGGGCGAGGGCACCATGGACTGGAGCGGCGTGGCCGCCGCCACCCGTGGGGACCGGCCGGACCTGGACGTCCCGCAGTGGGACGAGCCCGCCGCCGACCTGGCGGAGGAGGCGCGCCGGGCGCTGTACGAGGTGCCGGATCCCGAGTATCCGATCTCCCTGGTGGACCTGGGCCTCATCTACGACGTGACGGCCGACGACGCCTCCGGCCGGGTGGAGGTGACCATGACCTTCACCGCCACGGCCTGCCCCTGCATCGACTTCATCCGGTGGGACGTCCGCGAGCGGATCCGGGAGATCCCCGGGGTCTCCGAGGTGAGCGTGGAAACGGTCTGGGACCCGCCGTGGACCGCCGACCGGATCACCGATCGGGGGCGACGGCTCCTGAACCGGGCCGGCGTCTCCGTCTGACGGGACTTCGAGCGAGAGGAGAGGGAGAGACGTGTCCGACGGCTTCGACGTGGATCGCATCTACGAGGTCTTCGCCCGCCAGAAGCGGGAGGACCGCCTGGAGCACGTGGGTGCCATCACGGCGCCGAACGCGTCGCTGGCCCGGGTCTACGCCTGGCAGACCTACGACGAGGCCACCTGGTTCGAGATGGTCGTGGCCCCGCGGGACTCCTTCGAGGCCGTGAACCGGGAGGAGGCCCCCTTCACGCTGGAGCCCCGGGAGGAGGGAGCCGCCACGTGACGCCGCCGGAGACGGAGACCGAGACCGCGTCGGGGGAGGGCGGCGAGACGCGGACGCTGTACGGCTCGCCGGAAGAGCTGCCGGAGCCCGCACGAGAGGCCCTGGGGGACCTGCTCCTGGTCCTGGCCGACACCAAGCGGGTCCTCGGCATCCACTATGCCGACTGGATCCTGGGGTCGCCGACGCTGGAGGCCGGCATCGCCTGCTCGGCCATGGCGCAGGACGAGTGGGGCCACGGCCGGATCCTGTACGCCATGCTCGATGACTTCGGCATGGACCCGGAGCGGCTGGAGCACGAGCGCGGGCCGTCGGAGTACCGGAGCTCGGAGCTGCTGGACGAGCCCACCGATAGCTGGCCGGAGCTGCTGGCCCTGAACCTCCTCCTGGACACGGCCCTCTCGGTGCAGATCGAGGCGATGCGGGAGAGCCGCCTGGAGCCGCTCCACCACAAGGTGAGCAAGATCCTGGACGAGGAGAGGTACCACTTCGAGCACGCCCGGGGGTGGACGGCGCGGATGGCCAGCACCGACCGCGGGCGCGAGGCCACCGGGGAGCCCTTCCGCGAGGCGTGGCGCGCGTGTCTCCGGTGGTTCGGCTCGGAGGAGGACGAGCTCGCCTCCGGGCTGGCGGCCGAGGGGATCGTGGACGCCGCCCCCGGGGAGCTCCGCCGCCGCTGGGTCATGCGGGTGGCGCCGTCGGTGGCCGAGGTGGAGCCCCACCTGGTGCAGGAGACGGAGGACGGGTGGGGGAGCGCGGTCGACCCCGACTGGGAGGGTTGGGAGCCGCGGACCCGCAGGCTCCGGGACGCGCCCGGGCCGGACGACGAGGCGATCCTCTCCCGCGTCCGCGGCGACAGGAACCGCTCCCTGCTCGGGGAGTGAGGACCGCGAGGGGGACGTGATCCCATGAGCGCAGATTCACCGTCCGGTTCGCCCCCGGACTCCGACCTGGACCGGACGCTGGAGAGCCGCGAGATGCCGGACAGCGTCACGTGCCCCTTCTGCGACGGCGAGGACACGGAGCCGTTCTCCGCCTTCGGCTCCTCCCTTTCAGTGAGCCAGTACTACTGCAACGGCTGCCACACCGTCTTCGAGTGGATGAAATGGCGTCGCCGGGAGGAGGGCGGTGAGGGCGGCCGAGAGGGGACGCCGGGAGGCTGAAATTCCAGCTGAAACTCCCGTCCGCTCAACACGGTCGACCCCCTACGCGTTCTCCCCCCAGATCTCCTCGTACATGGCGTAGCGGGCGCGCTCCATGCCCAGCTCCTCGTAGCTCCGCCGGGCCTCCCGGTTCTCCCGGTCCACGTACAGCCGGAGTCCCACGGCACCCAGTGACCGGGCCCGCTCCCGGACGTGCCGGTGCAGGGCCGAGTAGACGCCACGCCGGCGGTGGTCCGGCGCCACGTAGACGCTCTGGATCCACCAGATCTCGCCGTTCCGCCAGTCGCTCCACTCGGTGGTGACCAGCAGCTGGCCCAGCACCCGGCCGTCCTCCTCGGCCAGGTAGTAGCGGCCGCGGGCGGGGTCGGAGAGGAGGGCGTTCACGCCGGCGCGGAGCGTGGACGCGTCGAGCTCCCGCCCCTCCGTCTCCCGGGCCATCTCCCGGTTGAAGCGGACGATGGTCTCCAGGTCGCCGATGCCGGCCTCGCGTATCTCCGGGGACGTGTCCATGGCCCCGCAACCTGGCGGCGGAGCGTGCCGGGCGCCACGGTCGTGGCGTCGCCCCCGGACTCCCCCTATGGTGTGGGGCGGCGCCGGCCCCGGCCGGCGCGGCGACCCCGGCCTCGCACGGGCCGGGATCGAATCGAGGTCGAACCGAGGACGCGAGGTTCCCCTTATGGCATCCATCCGCACCGCCGGTCGCACGCTCGTCGCCGCCCTCGGGGCGGCCCTCCTCCTGGCCCTCGGCCCGGCTCCCGCCGCTGCGCAGGACGGGGCCGCGTCCGAGCAGGAGCTTCCGGAGACGGGCCCGCCCGGCGAGCAGCCGGTGCTCCGGGCCATCAGCGAGGCGCCGTCGGCGGACAGCATCCGCTCGTACGTGGAGGCCATGGTCGGCTTCCACACCCGCCACACGCTCTCCGACACCGTCTCGGACACCCTGGGGGTCGGCGCCGCCCGCCGCTGGGTGCACGGCAAGTTCGAGGAGATCTCGAGCCGGTGCGGCGGGTGCCTCGACGTTCGCTATCAGCGGTTCCAGATCGAGCCCGACGGTGAGCGGATCCCGGACACCACGATGGTGGTGAACCCGGTGGCCATCCAGCGCGGCACCACGCATCCGAACCGCTACCTGGTCATCTCCGGCCACCTGGACTCCCGGGTCACCGATATCATGAACGACACCTCCTTCGCCCCGGGGGCCAACGACGACGCCTCCGGCGTGGCCGGGGCCATCGAGGCCGCCCGCGTGCTCAGCCAGTACGACTTCAACGCGAGCATCGTCTACATGGGTGTCACCGGCGAGGAGCAGGGACTGTACGGCAGCAGCCGGGCCGCCGAGCTCTTCAAGGAGCGGGGCTGGCACGTGGAGGCCATGCTCAACAACGACATGATCGGCAACATCCAGGGGATCGACGGCGTCGTCGACAACACCGTGGTCCGCGTCTTCTCGGAGGGGACCCGGGCCGACGAGACGGACCGCATGGCGACGATCCGGCGGTACACCGGCGGTGAGAACGACTCGCCGTCGCGCAACGTGGCGCGGTACATCAACGGCATCGCCGACGACTACGTCCGGAACCTGGACGTGATGATGATCTACCGCCTGGACCGCTTCGGCCGCGGCGGCGACCACCGGGGCTTCAACGCCGTGGGCTACCCGGCGGTCCGGTTCACCGAGGCGCACGAGGACTACGAGCACCAGCACGCCGACGTCCGCACCGAGGACGGCGTGGAGTACGGCGACACGGTGGACGAGGTGGAGTTCGGCTACGCAGCGAAGGTGACGGGGCTGAACGCCGCCTCCCTGGCCGCCATGGCCTGGGCCCCGAAGCCGCCCTCCGGCGTGGAGATCGACGGCGCCGTCGATCCGAGCACGACGCTCTCCTGGGACGCCATCGACCCGGCCAGGGCGCCGAACCTGGCCGGCTACCGGGTCTACTGGCGGAAGACGACCTCGCCGACCTGGGAGAAGAGCGTCTTCGTGGGCGACACCACGGAGTGGACGCTCGAGAACGTGGTCATCGACAACTACCTGTTCGGCGTGGCCGCCGTCTCGGAGCGCGGCTTCGAGAGCCCGGTGGTCTTCCCCGGCCCCGTCGGGGCGTTCACGCCGGCGTCCTGGATGGAGGACGACGACGGGGGCTGACGCTCCCGAGGAGAACGGCGACGGGGACCGGCCGGCGGACCCGCGGCGGCCACGGGCATCGGCCGACGGGATCGGCGCTACGGGTCGCTACAGGAGCAGGAAGAGGGCCAGGAGGGTCACCAGCAGGCCGCCGAAGGCCAGCCCCGAGAAGCGGTCGTCGTGACGCCAGCGCGAGTAGCCGAAGATCCCCAGGAAGGAGCCCAGGATCCCGTAGACGGCGGTGAACAGCTCCCGCCACATGGTGCTCTCGTTCAGGGCCAGGACGATGGCGCCCATGACCACGGCCGTCATGAACAGGGTGCCCTCGCCGATGGCCTCCTTCGGGCGTGGCCGTCGGGTGGCCGGCAGGCGGCCGGTGAGGGCCAGGGGCAGCAGGAGCACGCCCTCGCCGACCAGGGTGCCGATCCAGATCCGGCCGGCGGTGGGATCGCCGGAGAGGGCTTCCGTGAAGGCGGCGAAGCCCACGGAGGTCAGCGAGGCGGCGCCCATCCAGTACATGCCCCAGGCGATGATCCGGCCCACCACGAGGTTGGCGTAGTAGCCGCCGGGATCGTCGCGCCGGAAGCGCAGCGACGGCAGGTCCTCCAGCCGGATGTCCCGGATCGGATCCGGCGGCCAGTCTCCCTCCCGGGCCCGGGCCAGGAGGCGCGAGGCCCGCTCCTCCAGCTCCCGGGCCTCCTCCGCGGCCACGTGTCCCGCCTCCACGGCCTCCCGGAGCTCGTCCGCGTCCAGGATCCGGGGCTCGCCCCCGGCGGGCTGCCAGAGGTCGAGCCACCGATCGGTGACGTGCCAGGTGCTGCCGTCGAGTTCGGGGGGCTCGATCAGGTTCGTGTAGTGGCCCGCCAGCTCCCCGTCGGGACCGTGGAAGGCCGCGATCTCCCAGGGGCGGTCCGGGACGGTGAACCAGAGCAGTGACGAGCCGGGCGGGAGTCGTGTCCCTCCCCCGGGGCCGACTTCGAGGGCGTCCGCGTCCGGGGGGATGCGGTACAGGGTGAGCTTCCAGTCGGCCCCGTCCCGGATCAGCTCCTGGCGGTAGCGGGTCTCGCCCTCGCCGGGGCGGTGGTAGAGGACCAGGACCTCCGGCGGGCTCTCGTCGCGGGACTCCCGGGCGGCCGAGCGGCCGCGGTGTCTGCGGGTCACGTCGAATCCGTCGCCGCTGGCTCAGCCGGCCCCGGTGAACCGTCCGTCGTCCCGTGCCAGCTCCTCCACGAGCGGGGCGGGCTCGTAGCGGGGGCCGAGCCGGTCGGCGGCGTTCGACAGCCACGAGTGGATCTTCCCGACACCCACCGAGTCCGCCCACCTCAGGAGCCCGCCGCGGAAGGGCGGGAAGCCGGTGCCCATGACGAGGGCCAGGTCGACGTCGTCGGCGCTCCGGGCCACGTCCTCGCCCAGGGCGAAGGCGGCCTCGTTGACCATGGGGTAGAGGCAGCGCCGGCGCATGGTCTCCGGCGGCATCTCGCGGTCCCGGCCCCGGATCGACTCCAGGCGCCGCTGGAGATCGGGATCGACCTCCTCGAGCTCCCCGTCCTCGTAGCGGTAGAAGCCGCGGCCGTTCTTCTTGCCCAGCCGGCCGTCCTCGGCCAGACGGTCCACCAGGTCCGGCGCCTCCATCCGTTCGCCCAGGCCGGACTCCAGTTGCTCGCGCACGTGACGGGCGATGTCCAGCCCCACCTCGTCCAGCAGGCGGCAGGGGCCCATGGGCATGCCGAAGTCGGAGATGGCCCGGTCCAGGGCCTCCACGCCGGCCCCCTCCTCCAGGAGACGGACGGCCTCGTTCATGTAGGGCGCCAGGAGCCGGTTCACCAGGAATCCGGGCTCGTCGGCGACGATCACCGGCGTCTTGCCCAGGTCCCGGGCGAACTCGAAGGCCGTGGCCAGGGTCTCGTCGGAGGTCTCCTCCCCGCGGACCACCTCCACCAGCGGCATCTTGTGGGCCGGGTTGAAGAAGTGCAGGCCGGCCACCTGCTCCGGGCGGTCGGCGGCAGAAGCCAGCTCGGTGACGGAGAGCGAGGAGGTGTTGGTGGTGAAGATGGCGTGATCCGGGAGGCTCTCCTCCGCCTCCGACAGGACCTGCTGCTTCACGCCCATCTCCTCCACCACGGCCTCGACGACCAGGTCCACGTCCCCGAAGCCGTCGTACTCCAGGGTCGGCTCGATGCGGGCGAACTTGAGCCCCACCTCGTGCTCCTCGAACACGCCCTTCCGACGTCCCTTCTCCAGCAGCCCCCGGGCGTGATCCAGGGCCTCGTCCAGGGCGTCCTCGCGGATGTCCTTGAGCAGCACCGGGAGGTCCTTCGCCACCATGACCTCGGCGATCTCCCCGCCCATGACGCCGGCGCCGAGGACGGCGGCCTTCTCCACCTCGCGGGCGGCGTCGCGCTGCTCCTCCGGGAGGGCCTCCCTGGCGCTCCGCGAGAGGAGGAAGACCCGGACCAGGTTCGCCGACTCCGGCGTGAGGGCCAGCTCCGCCAGGGCGTCGGCCTCGATCTCCAGGGCCCGGTCCACGTCGAGCGGGTAGGTGCGCTCCACCACCTCCAGGGCCCGGAGCGGGGCCGGGTAGTGCTCGCCGGCGCGCTCCTCGGTGCGGCGTCGGGCGATGGCGAAGAGGAGCTTCCGGCCGGGGGCGGTGTCCTCCAGGATCTTCTCCCACCACGACTTCCGGTAGCCGGAGGGACCCACGTCGCCGGCCAGCACCTCGTCCAGGAACTCGTCCACCTCCCGCTCCCAGCGGCCGTCGGCGGCGACCCGGTCCACGAGGCCGATGTGGCCGGCCTTGCCCGGCGAGGCGGAGCTGCCGGTGAGGATCAGGTCCAGGGCGTTCTGGATGCCCACCAGGCGGGGCAGGCGGACCGTGCCGCCGAAGCCGGGCAGGATGCCCAGCTTCACCTCCGGCAGGCCGATCTCGGTGCTGTCCCGGTCGGAGGCCAGTCGGTGGTCGCAGGCCAGGGCGAGCTCGGTGCCGCCCCCGAGGCAGGTGCCGCGGATCAGGGCCACGGTGGGCACCGGCAGGTCGGCCAGCCGGGCGAAGAGGAGCTGCCCCCGGCGGCTCTTCTCCCGGGCCTCCTCGCGGCTCGAAAGGCCCGCGATCTCCTCGATGTCGGCCCCGGCGATGAAGTTGTCGTCCTTGCCGCTCCGGACGACCAGGGCGGAGAGCGTGTCGTCCTCGGCCCGGCGCTCCGCCTCGTCCAGGACGGCCTCCAGGTCGGACACCAGGTCGGTGCCCAGGACGTTCACCGACCGATCGGGGAGGTCCAGGGTCAGGTGGCCGACGGAGCGACCGTCGACGTCGAAGGAGAGTCTGTCCTGTCCGGCCCCGGTCATGGTCGGATGTAGGGAGAGGTGCGGCGGGCGCCGCCGGGACGCCCGCCGCGGATTACCGGCTCTAGATCTACAGCGACAGCCGGATCTCGGCGTTGTCCGGCGTCAGGCGCAGGGTGTCGGCCTGGGCCGGGTCGAGGGGGACGTTCCAGTAGACCTCCTCGAAGGGGCGCGACGTGCGGGCGTGCACCCACCACTGCCCGCCGGGGAGCGTGACGTTGACCCAGCCACCGGCGTCGGTGGTGTCCACGACGACCTCCCGTCCCCGGGCCTGCACGATGCTGTCGGTGATCTCGATGTAGCCCTCGTAGGCCGTCTGGGCCCACGTGTCCCGCAGCGCCTGGATGGAGTCCGCGAAGTTGAGCGTCCGCGTCTGCAGGCTGTCGAACGCCTGGAACGCCTCGTTCTTCTGCTGGTTCAGCGCCTGGACCTTAGGCTCCAGGTCCGTGAAGGCGCTGTACATCTGCTTGTACTCGGCCCCCGACTCGTTCATGCCCTCCATGGCCGACGACAGCGCCTTGAGGCTGTCCCTCCACTGCTGCCACTGGCGCTCGGCGCTCCTCCACTCCTCCTGGCGTTCGATGATCTCGGAGTAGAGGCTGCGGAGCGTGTCGGGGATCTCCGGGCGCGGCTCGGCGGCCTGCGACTCCAGGGCCTGGAAGACCGAGTCCCGGTCGTAGGGGAGGAAGTCGACCACGACGTCCTCCTGGGGCTGTAGCTCCCCCTGGGGGTTCTCGTCGGCGACCTGGACCGCGACCTGGCTTCCGCCGCAGGCGGCGAGGCCGGCGGAGAGCACGAGGGCGAGCGCGATGAAACCGGACTTCATGCGCATGGAATACTCCGAGCTGCGAGTAACGCTCTACGGCTTGCTTGCTCCGGCCCCGGCACCGGCGACGCGGCGGCGGGGACGGTGAACGAGAGGTCTTCGTGCTCGGGCCTCGGGCGGCCCGTCGTCTCGGCCGCCCAAAGCTAGAATACGGGCGGGGGGTTATCAACGGCGCTGCGCCGGAGGGGCCGGGCGGACGCCGGTCCCGGGAAGCTGGGGGGCGGCTCGCCGACGGCTACTGCGGAACCCGCTGGTCGATCACGAAGCGCCCCGGGTTCACCGGCCGGCCGTCCACGTGCACCTCGTAGTGGACGTTCGGGCCGCTGGTGAGGCCCGTCTCGCCCACCCGGGCGATGACGTCGCCCCGCTCCACGCGCTCGCCCC
>CANPVF010000151.1 GCA_947581645.1 Candidatus Caribbeanibacter nitroreducens
TCCACCGCGGCCAGGGCCGCCAGCACCACGGCTCCGGCCACGACCAGGCTCCAGCCGGCGGGCCGGACGATCCGCCGCCGCACCCCGTCCCACACGCCGCCGGCCTCTCCGGTGTCCTCCGCGCTCATGGCATCTCCCATGGTCTCGATGGCGGCCAGCTCCCGCCGGCACTCGGTGCACGTCTCCAGGTGGGCCTCCACGGACTCGGCCTCCTCCGCCGGGAGCTCCCCGTCGGCGTAGGCGCTCAGCTCCTCCTCCGGGTGTCGGCTCTGCATCGTCACGTCGTCACGTCCTCCACGGTGAACCCTCGCTCCTCCAGCACGTCCCGCAGCTCCCGCCGTGCGTGGTGGAGTCGGCTGGAGACCGTGCCCGTCGACAGCTCCAGCTGGTCGGCGATCTCCCCGTAGCTCATCTCCTCCATCTCCCTCAGGACCAGGACCGTCCGCTTCTCCGGGGCCAGCTCCTCCAGCGCGGAGCGCACAATGCGCCCCAGCTCCTGGCGCTCGACCCGCTCGGGCCCGTCCGGCTGCCGCGATCCGCGCTGGCCGCGTGCCCCGCCGCCGGGGCGGCCGTCGCCGCGACGCACGTCCCGCGAGACCTCGCGGCGGCTGCGGGCAGAGCGCAGCTCGTCCAGGCATCGGTTCCGGAGGATGGCCCGGAACCAGGGCCGGAACGGACGACCCGGCTCCAGGCTGTCCAGGCTCCGGTAGGCCCGGACGAAGGCGTCCTGCACGGCGTCGGCGGCGGCGTCGCCTCGTCCCAGCATGGCGCCGGCGTAGGACAGCGCCCACCCCTCGTGGCTCCGCACCAGGGGCTCGTAGGCGCCCGTCTCCCCGCTCCGGCAGCGCCGGATCAGCCTTCGCTCCTCGTCGCCGTCGACGATCGTCCCCTCTCTCTCCTGGCTGGAGCTCTCCGCCGGGTCGACCCGCCGCGTCCGATGCCCGACGGGCTCGTCTCCCGGCTCCCTCTTACCCTACGTTGCGGGCTGGCGATTTCTTCAATGCCGCCCCCGGGGCCGGACCGCCGGCTGCCGACGCCCGGGGCGGCGCACCACGGACAGAGAGCGAGGCAGGGCAGCGTGAGCGACGGAACGGAGCGGCGAGCGGGAAGCGGGGAGGCGGACCGCCCGGAGCGGGGCCCGGGCACGACGGCGGTGTGGGCCGGCGACGGCACCTGCGCCCACGAGGGGGCCACGGTGCCGCCGGTCTTCCACGGGGTGACCTTCGCCCACGACGACCTGGACGAGTGGCGGGCCGTGGCCGAGGGCCGGCGCCGGGGACACATCTACTCCCGCAACACGAACCCCACGGTGGAGGCCTTCGAGGAGAAGGCCCGGGCCCTGGAGGACGCGCCGGCGGCCACCAGCTTCTCCACGGGCATGGCGGCGGTGAGCAACACCCTCTCCTCCCTGCTCTCGCCCGGCGACCGGGTGGTGAGCGTGCGGGACAGCTACGGCGGCACCAACCGGATCTTCGAGGAGTTCCTGCCGGCCTGGGACGTGGAGGTGGAGCTCTGCGACACCACGGACCACGCGGCCCTGGAGGCGGCGATCGGCGAGGGATGCGACGTCCTCTACCTGGAGTCGCCCACGAACCCGACGCTCAAGGTGGTGGACCTGGCGCGCCTCTCGGCGGCGGCCCGGGAGGTCGGCGCCACGGTGGTGGTGGACAACACCTTCGCCACGCCGCTGAACCAGCGCCCGCTGGAGCTCGGCGCCGACCTGGTGCTCCACAGCGCCACCAAGTTCCTGGGCGGACACTCCGACGCCCTGGGGGGCGTGCTCTGCGGCCCGGAGGAGCCGGTGCGGGACGCCTTCCACGTGCGGGAGATCAACGGCGCGGCGCTGGACGCGGGCTCCGCCTCCCGCCTGCTCCGGGGGATGAAGACCCTGCAGCTGCGCGTGGAGCGTCAGAACGGGACCGCCCTGCGGCTGGCCCGCTGGCTGGAGGGGCGGCCGGAGGTGGCGGAGGTCTTCTACCCGGGCCTCCCCTCGCACCGGGGCCACGAGATCGCCCGGCGACAGATGTCGGGCTACGGAGGCGTGCTGAGCTTCGAGCTGGAGGGGGGCATGGAGGCGGTCCGCGGCTTCCTGGCCGAGCTCCGGCTGGCCCACCGGGCCGCCAGCCTCGGATCGGTGAGCACCCTGGTCGGGCCGCCGGCCACCACGAGCCACGTGGAGCTGTCGGCCGAGGAGCGGGCCGAGGCCGGGATCCCGGAGGGGCTGATCCGCTACTCCGTGGGCATCGAGGACCCGGAGGACTTGGTGGCGGACCTGGAGCAGGGCCTGGAGGCCGTGTGAACGAGCGCCGCGTCCTGGACGCCATCGACCCGGAGGCCCTGCTCTCGCTGCTGGAGGAGCTGGTGGCGGTGGAGAGCCTGGGCGGTGAGCCCGGCGAGCGGGAGGCCGGGGAGCTGGTGGCCCGCCGGATGGAGGAGCGGGGGCTCGAGGTGGACGCCTGGGAGATCGACTTCGGCTCGCTCCGGGACCACCCGGCGTACGCCGCGGACATCGAGCGGGACGCCGGGCTGGGCGTGGTGGGCGTCCTGGGCGGGCCGGCGGAGCCGGCGGGCGGCGACGGAACGGGGAGCGCGGACGGCCGCACGCTGGTCCTGAACGGCCACGTGGACGTGGTGCCCGCCGGCGAGCGGGAGCGCTGGAGCTCGCCCCCCTTCCGGGCCACCCGGCGCGGCGGCGAGGTCGTGGGGCGCGGGACCGCCGACATGAAGGGAGCCCTGGCGGCGGCGGTGACCGCCGCCGCGGCCCTCCGGGAGGCCGGCGTCGAGCTCGGCGGGCGACTGGAGCTGCACGCCGTGCCCGGCGAGGAGGACGGCGGCGCCGGCACCCTGGCGGCCCTGGAGCGCGGCCACGGCCGCGGCGCCGACGGGGCGGTGGTCATGGAGCCCACCCGCATGGCCGTGGCGCCGGCCCAGGCCGGGGCCCTCAACTTCCGGATCACCGTGCCCGGGGAGGCGGCCCACGGCGCCCTGCGCACCGAGGGGGTGGATCCGGTGGAGAAGTTCCTCCCCCTGTTCCGGGCCGTGCGGCAGCTGGAGGCCGACCGGAACCGCCGGCTCCGGGCGCCGCTCTTCGACGACTACGAGCTGCCCTTCGCCGTCTGCATGGGGAAGCTGCGGGCCGGCGTGTGGGCCTCGACGGTGGCCGAGTCCCTGGTGGCCGAGGGACGCTACGGCGTGGCGCCGGGCGAGGACCTCGACCGGGCGCGCTCCGAGCTGGAGGAGGCCGTGGCCGAGGCGGCGGCGGGCGACCCGTGGCTGGCGGAGCACCCGCCCCGGGTGGAGTGGTGGGGCGCCCGCTTCGAGCCCGCCCGGACCGACCCCGGGGCCGACGTGGTGCGCGCCGCCCGCTCCGCCCACCGCGACGCCGCGGGCCGGGAGCCGGAGGTGCGGGGGATGACCTACGGCGCCGACATGCGGCTCCTGACGGGCGTGGCCGGGGTGCCCACGGTGCTGTACGGACCCGGCGACGTGCGCCGGGCGCACCGCCCCGACGAGGGCGTGCCCCTGGACGACCTGCTCACCGCCGCCCAGGCTTACGCCCTGCTGGCGCTCCGCTTCTGCGGCGGCAGGGACGCCGCCCCGTGACCCGGACGCGCCCGCCGGATCTCCGACGACTCTCGACTCCCATCACCGACCACCGATGACCGGGACAACCGACGTCCGCTCCACGATCCTCCGCCTCTCGCTGGCCCTGGCGGCCGGCGCCGCCCTGGCCTGCGCGGGCGGCGACAGCCAGGCGCCCGAGGTCCAGGACATCCGGGGCACCTACGAGGGTCTCTGGGACATGTCGATGCAGACGCTGGACGGCTCCAGCCGGCAGGGGGCGGAGTGCCGGGGCACGGTGACCGTCTCCTCGCAGACGGACACGTCGTTCACCGGATCCTTCCGCGTGGACTCGGCGGGAGAGGCCACGGGCGACCTGTCGTGCGAGGTGGTGGAAGGGCAGGTGGTGGAGGGGCGGCACGGCAACTCCGGCCTGGCCAACTTCCACCTGGAGAGCGGCGACGGGGGGGCGGCCGCCGCCCTCTCCGGCTGCGAGGGAGGCGCCATGTGGCAGGGCGACTTCACGCTCACCCCGGACCGGCCGGAGGAGGGGCGCCTGGACGCCGGCTCCCGGTTCACCCTGCGGTGCGAGAACCAGGACGGCTCCACGCGGAGCTGGGACACGGAGATCCAGTTCCGGGGCACCGAGCCGTAGCGGGTAGCGGAAGGCCGGTCCGCCCCGGGGGCGCACGCCGGGAACTCGGACCGGCCGTCGAGAGCCCTGGCCGGCCGCCTACTCCCCGCCGCCCACCGGCGGCTCCTGGCCCGGAGGCAGCGGCGACTCGTACTCCTCGTCGCCCATGGCCTCCTCGAAGAAGGAGCGGGCCTCCTCCCGCAGCTCCGGGCTGGTGAGCAGGTCGGCGCCGGTGGCGGCCATCACCTTGGCCGCGGTCTCGGCGGCCAGCACGGCGCCGTCGCGCCCGTGGGCGGCACTGGTGGCCCAGCTGTGCCAGGGCACGCCGGCCGGCGCCGAGGTGACGCTGAAGCTCACCGTCGGCGTGATGCGGCTCACCTCGGCCACGTCGGTGGAGCCCCCGCCCCCGGCGCCGGGCTCGTCCTCCAGCGGCTCGATCTCGGTGTCCAGCCCCTCCTGCTCGATCTCCAGGCCCGCCTGCATCTCCTCGGCGAAGCGGTGGAAGGACTGCGGGTAGTCCGGCGTCCCCACCCGCTCCAGGTTGGCCTGCACGGCCTCCTGCAGCGGCCGGTTCAGCAGGGTGGCGTGGACGCCGGTGACCATGGTCACCTCGGCCTCGGTGCGGGTCCCCCGGGCGGCCCCGCGGGCGATGTTCTCGATCCACTCGTAGTGGGCGTCCACCGACGAGCGGGCCGTGTCCCGGACGAAGCCCCAGATGCCGGCCTGCTCGGGCACCACGTTCGGGACGTCGCCGCCGTTCTCCACCACGTAGTGGATGCGGGCCGTGGGCCGGACGTGCTCCCGCATCAGGTTGATGCCGTGGGTGGTGAGCTCCACGGCGTCCAGGGCGCTACGCCCGTTCCAGGGGTCGGAGGCTCCGTGGGCGGCCTGGCCCGAGAAGCTGACGCGGAAGTTGTTCATGGCCAGGCTGGTGCTGTTGCTCACCCCGGTGTCGGTGCTCGGGTGCCAGACCAGGGCCGCGTCCAGGTCGTCGAAGAGCCCCTCGCGGGCCATGTACACCTTGCCGATGAGCGTCTCCTCGGCCGGGGTGCCGTAGACGCGGACGGTGCCGTCGATGCCCTGCTCCTCCATGGTCCGCTTGAGCGCGATGCCGGCGGTCACGGACCCGGCCCCGAAGAGGTTGTGGCCGCAGCCGTGGCCGCTGGCCACGCCGTCCTCGCGGGGCTGTCGCTCGGGCACCGGCGCGTTCCCGACGCCGGGCAGGGCGTCGTACTCGGCCAGGATGCCGACCTTCGGGCCGCCGGAGCCCCGGGTCCACTCGGCCACGAAGGCCGTGGGCATGCCGGCCACGCCCTCCTCCACCTCGAAGCCCGCTTCCTCCAGGTGCCGGACCAGGTGGTCGGAGGACTGCTGCTCCTCCAGCGCCGTCTCGGCGTACTCCCACAGGGTCATGGACATGTCGTGGACGGTGCCCCCCAGCGCCTCCACCTCGTCGATGGCGGCCTGTCGGGCGTCGGCGTCCTGGGCCGGCGCCGGGGCGGCGGCCACGAGGACCAGGGCGGCGGCGACGGCCGCGCCCGCTGCGGAGGAGAGGGGACGGAGAGAGGTCATCGGAGGGCCTCCTGTGCTGCGGCGGCAGGTCGGGCGACGCGTCGGGGGGCAATCTTCGCGGGCCGGCGGCGGCCGGCAAGCGTCGGCCGCGGCGCGGGCCTTGCGCGTCGGTCGGGGCCCGGGGAGGTTCCCCGGCCGACGACGAGAGCGAACCGGGCGGAGCCCATGAGACGCGCACCGACCACAGCGCGGACCGACGCCTCGACCCCCGTCGGGGGGCGCACGGGCCCGCTCGCCCCTTCCCCCTGTTCCCTCTCCTGTCGCTGTACCTCCTGTCGCTGCGGCATGGCCATGCCGTGTCTGCCCGCCGCGGCCCCCTGTCGGCCTCCGACTCCGGAGCTGGAGAGCTGTAGCTAGCCTCCGCTGAGGAACAGGACGGACGCCGACACGGGCCGCTCGAGAGGGCGGCCCGTTTTTCTTTGCCCCCGTGTTCATCGTCCCCGTGACCCGACCCGCATCTGTTGGAGGAGACCCGTGAGCGACATCGAGCGGCCCATCGCCGTCTTCTACGAGCACCCGGACTGGTTCCGGCCCCTCTTCGACGCCCTGGACGACCGGGGCGTGCCCTGGACCCCGGTGGACGCCCGGAGCCACGCCTTCGACCCGGGGGGCGAGACGCCGGAGTGGTCCCTGGTCTTCAACCGCATGAGCCCCTCGTCCTACCTGCGGGGGCTGCCGGGTGGGGTGGCCTACGCCCGGGCCTGGCTGGCGCACCTGGAGGCGCGGGGCGTCCGGGTGGTGAACGGCACCGACGCCTTCCGGGTGGAGACCTCGAAGGCGGTGCAGCTCTCCCTGCTGGACGGGCTGGGCCTGGACTTCCCCCCGTCCCGGGTGGTCCACACGCCGGGGGAGGTGGCGGCGGCCGCCGAAGAGCTCCGCACCCCCGTGGTCGTGAAGGCCGACCTGGGCGGGAGCGGCGCCGGCATCACCCGCTACGACGACCCGGGCGAGCTGGAGGCCGCGGCGGAGGACGGCGAGCTGGACTTCGGCCCCGACGGGACGGCCCTGGTGCAGGAGTTCGTGCCCCGGCGGGACGGGACGATCACCCGCGTGGAGACGCTGGGCGGCGAGTACCTGTACGCCATCCGCGTCCGGGCGGCGGAGGACTGCTTCGACCTGTGCCCGGCGGACATCCCCTCCGGCGACGGCGGGGAGGCGGACGAGCGAGGGCGCGCCGTGGAGCCGGTGGAGCCGCCGCCCGGCGTGATCCGGGACGTGGAGCGGATCGTCCGCGCCGGCGGCCTGGAGGTGGGCGGCGTCGAGTACATGGTGGACGACCGGGACGGGACGGTCCGCTACTACGACGTGAACGCCCTCTCGAACTTCGTCGCCGACGCGGAGGAGCTGCTGGGCTTCGACCCCTTCGGGCGGCTGGCCGACTACCTGGTGCGGGAGGCGCGCCGGGCGGAGCGGCCCGGCCCGCGGTCCCCGGGTCGCCCCTCGGCGGTCCCCTACTCCGCGGCGGTGGAGGCCACGGTGGACGCGCAGGGACGCGGGACGCGGGAGCGGACGTGAGCGGCCGGCCCGAACCCGAGGACCCCGCGACCCCACGGAACGCGAAACGCTGACGGAACCGACTCACACGACACACACGGAGAACACGATGCGATACGGATACTGGCTCCCCGTCTTCGGCGGCTGGCTCAGGAACGTCGAGGACGAGGGGATGGACGCGAGCTGGGAGTACGCGGAGCGGCTGGCGCGGCGGAGCGAGGAGCTGGGCTTCGACCTGACGCTGATCGCCGAGCTGTTCCTGAACGACATCAAGGAGCCGGACGCCCCGGCGCTGGACGCGTGGAGCACGGCGGCGGCCCTGGCGGCGGTCACCCGGACGCTGGAGCTGATGGTCGCCGTGCGGCCCACCTTCCACCCGCCGGCGGTGCTGGCCAAGCAGGCGGCCAACATCGACCGGATCTCCGGCGGCCGCCTGTCGCTGAACCTCGTGGCCTCCTGGTGGGAGGAGGAGGCGCGGAAGTACGGCGCCGAGTTCGACCGCCACGACGAGCGCTACGACCGGGCCGCCGAGTGGCTCCGGGTGGTGGACGGCATGTGGAGCGAGGACCGCTTCTCCCTGTCGGGGGAGTACTTCGACGTGGAGGACGCGATCCTGGAGCCGAAGCCGGCCTCGGAGCCCCGGCCCACGGTGTACGCCGGCGGCGAGTCGGAGGCCGGCAAGGAGATGATCACCTCCCTGTGCGACGCCTACGTGATGCACGGCGACCCGCCGGGCCGGGTGCGCCGGAAGATCGACGGCATGCGCCGGCGGCGGGAGGAGAAGGGGCTCGAGCCCATGCAGTACGGCGTCTCCGGGTTCGCCGTCGTGCGGGACACCGAGGAGGAGGCCCGGGAGGAGCTCCGGCGGATCACCGGCGCCGGCGACGACCTCTCCTACCACTCCTTCCAGGACTGGGTGGACGGCACCCACCTGGAGCAGGACCTGAGCCCCGAGGACTACGCGGTCTCCAACCGGGGCCTGCACTCGGGCCTGGTGGGCACGCCGGAGCAGGTGGCCCGCCGCATCGACGAGTTCGAGGAGGCCGGCGTCGACCTGCTGCTGCTCCAGTTCAGCCCGCAGCTGGAGGAGATGGAGCGCTTCTCGGAGACGGTGATGCGTCTCCGCGGAGACGGGGCGTCGGCCGGGGCCGCCAGCGCCGCCTGAGGCCGGCGGCTCCCGGGCTCCGGCTCCGGTCCCCCCGCGGTCCGGGTCCCCCACCGGCCGGCCCGCGCCTCAGCGCAGGTCGCTCCGTGCCCGGGCGCTGATCATGTCCACGGCGAAGGTGAGGACCACGTAGCAGCCCAGCGTGGTGAGCACGGCCGAGTAGTCGAAGCTGCTCAGCTGCTCGGTGAGCAGCACGCCCAGGCTCCCGGCGCCCACCACGCCCACCATGACGGTGCCGCGGATGGAGACCTCCCACCGGTAGAGCACGTAGGAGAGGAACTTCCGGGCGGAGGCCGGGAGCACGCCGTACAGGAAGACCTCGGCCCCGGAGGCGCCCTGGGCGCGGAGCGCCTCCAGGGGGCGGCGGTCCAGGTTCTCGGCCACCTCGGACATCAGCCGGCCCAGCACCCCCATGGTGTACAGGCCCAGGGCCAGGGCGCCGGGGAGGATGCCGGGGAAGAAGAGGAAGAGGAGCACCAGGGCCCAGACCGGGGCGGGGACGGCGCGGAGCACCAGGAGGACGGCCCGGGAGAGGCCGAAGGCGGCCGTGCCGACGGCCTTCCACGCCCGGCCGGCCCCGTCGCCCAGGAGCACCCCGCCGGGCAGCGACAGGTTGCCGGCCGCCGGGAAGGCCAGCAGGAGCCCGCCGGCCGTGGCCAGGGCGATGGCCAGCACCGACATGGCCAGGGTGCCGGCCGAGAGGTCGACCAGCTCCAGGGCCGTGAGGCCGCCGGTGGTGGGCGGGAACGACTGCTCGGCCAGCCGGGCGGCCATCCCGGCGGCCTCGGCGCTGAAGATCTCGCCCAGGTGCGGCCCGATGTAGACGGCGGAGACGACCAGCAGGAGCCCGGCGGCGGCCAGGGAGGCGGTGATGGCCGGGTCCCGGCTCGGGCGCTCGGGGCCCGCGGACCGCTCCTCCTCCGGCGTCGAGGGGGCCGCCCCGGGGTCCTCCCCCTCCGGGCCGGCGGGCGCGGCGCCGGCCTCCTTCAGGCTCAGCCGCGTGGCGCCGCCCAGCCGCCGCCGCACGAAGCCGCTCCACAGGTCCGTGGCGCCGGTGAGCGCGATGAGCGCCGCCAGCAGGGTCCACATCTGCGGGTAGCGCAGCGACTGCAGGCTCAGGAAGAGCTCGTAGCCCAGGCCGCCGGCGCCGATGATGCCCAGCACGGCCGCCGACCGGATCGAGCACTCGAAGCGGTAGAAGGCGTAGGAGAGCAGGTCCCGGAAGGCCTCGGGCACCAGCCCGTACATGAAGGCCTCCGAGGGGGAGGCCCCGGCGTTCCGGAGCGCCCGGAGGGCGTCCCGGGAGGTCTCGTCCAGGATCTCGGAGAACAGCTTGGCGGTGATGGCGCCGTAGGGGATGGCGATGGCCAGCACCCCGACGATGGGGTCCAGGCCGACGATGTTGATGAAGAAGAGGCCCCACAGGATCTCGTGGATGGAGCGGGGCACGGCCAGCGCGCCGCGCACCGCCAGCCACGCGGCCCGGAGCCGGCCGAGCCGCCCCTCGTCGCTGCCGGCGGCCACCGTGGACCACCAGACCTCGGAGCCGAGCACGCCGCCCACGGTGCCCAGGATCAGGCTGAGGAAGGTGCCCAGCACCGCGAAGGCCAGGGTCACGAAGGCGGCCCGGGCGGTGCGGGCCAGGAAGTCCGCCCCGGTGGCCGGGTGGACGACGGCGCCCAGGAACTCCTTCACCTGGCCCCACCCGCCGGTGTTCACCAGCTCGCCGGAGACCAGGCCCGCCTCCAGGGCCGCCCACCCGACCAGGAGGACCGCCGCCAGCCCCCACCAGCGGCGGGCGCCGTCCCTGGCGCTCATCGCTCGAGCCGGTAGAGCCGGTCGATGAGCTCCTCGCTCACCTCGCCCGCCGGGCGGTCGAAGAGGACCCGCCCCCCGCGGAGGCCGATCACCCGCTCGCAGTGGCTCAGGGCGTACTCGTACTCGTGCAGGCTGATGACGGCGGTGACGCCCTCCTCCCGGGCCAGCCGGCTCAGCAGGTCCATGACCTCGCGGCTGTTCTCCCGGTCCAGGCTGGCGATGGGCTCGTCGGCCAGGATCACGTCCGGGTCCTGGGCCAGCACCCGGCTCAGGGCCACCCGCTGCTTCTCGCCGCCGGAGAGGTCGCCGGTGCGCTCGTACAGCTTCTCGCCGATGCCCACCCGCTCCAGGATGCGCCGGGCCCGGTCGGTCTCCCGCGGACGGATCAGGGACCACAGGGACCGGAGGAGGGACCACTCGGCCAGCCGGCCGGCGTTCACGTTGTGGATCACGCGCAGGCCGTCCACCAGGTGGAACTGCTGGTGGATGGTCCCGATGCGGCTCTGGAGGCGCCGGCGACGCTCGGGAGCCAGCTCAGTGGGATCCTGGCCGAAGATGAGCAGGCGGCCGGAGGTGGGCGAGCGGGTGGCGTTCAGCAGGCTGAGGAGGGTGGTCTTCCCCGCCCCGCTG
Organism: Candidatus Caribbeanibacter nitroreducens; assembly: GCA_947581645.1. Classification (GTDB taxonomy): domain Bacteria; phylum Gemmatimonadota; class Gemmatimonadetes; order Palauibacterales; family Palauibacteraceae; genus Caribbeanibacter; species Caribbeanibacter nitroreducens. The sequence goes on from CANPVF010000151.1 coordinate 10,875, forward strand.
GGCCCGATGAGGCCGATACGCTCGCCGGGCTCGACGGCCAGGTCCACGCCCTCCAGGGCGGTCGTCTCCCCGTAGCGGCGCCCCACCCCCCGGAGCTCGAAGACGGGTCCGTCGCTCACGCCTCGCCCTCAGCCCGCCCGCCGGGAACGCGGCCGCCGTCTCCTCACTTGATCCGTCCGATCTGGCGGCCGACGGCCTCGATCTTCCTGTAGTTGGCGTTCTCGGTGGGGATGAACTCCTCGGCGCCGAACAGGTCGAGGATGGTCTTCTCCCGCTCCGTCTCGCCGTCCAGCGAGAGGAAGGCCTTCTCCACCCTCCCCACGAAGCCCTCCCCGTAGCGCTCCTCCAGGCCCGGGCGGATCACCCAGTGGTAGTCGTAGTAGGGCGGCGTCCGCCAGATCACCTGCACGGCGGTGGTGTCCACGTCGCCGGACTCGAGCCGGGAGCGCCACACCTGCTCGTTCAGGGCGCCGGCCTCGTAGGTGCCGGCCTCCACCAGCTTGATGGTCTTGTCGTGGGAGCCGGAGAAGCCGGGGTCGCCCTGGAAGTCGTCCAGCTCCACGCCGGCCTCGCCCAGGTAGTACTGCGGCATGAGGCGTCCGGAGGTGGAGATCTGGCTCCCGAAGGTGAAGCTGTGGCCCGCCAGCCGGGAGAGGCCGTCCAGGGAGTCGAAGGGGGCGATGCCGCTCCCCCGGTTGGCGATGAAGACGGAGTGGAACTGCTCGTCGATGCGCCGCTGGACGATGGCGCGGGCCCCCTCCACCTGGATCCGGGCCTGCACCCCGGTGAGCCCCCCGAACCACACCATGTCCAGGTCGCCCACCCGGAAGGCCGTCACCGCCGCGGCGTAGTCGGTCACCGGCTCGTAGCGGACCGGCACGTCCAGCTGCTCCTCCAGGTACGAGGAGAGCTCGCCGTAGGTGCGCTGCAGCCGCTCCGGGTCCTGGTCCGGGATGGCGCCGATGGTGAACGGCTCCGGCCCGGCGTCCTCCCCGCCGCCGCACCCGGCGACGAGGGCGCCCAGGGCCACGGCCAGCAGGGCCGCCAGGGTGGTCCCGCGGTCACGGATCTCCGAGATCGAGTTCATCACCGTCGTCTCCTCTACTGATCCGAGTGTGTAGCTCCGCTCCGACGTCGGTCCGGGGCCGCGGTCAACGGCCCGGGAGGCGTGTCGGTTCCGGGGACGCGCCGTCGCAAGGCACGGTCCACGGTTTCTTGCGGTCGGGCCGATCAGCGATCGTCGTCGGACGTCCCGTGCTCCGCCTTCCGGCCGCCGTTCTGCAGCGCCGCCAGCAGGTCGGCCCACTCCGTCCGCTCCAGCTCGGGGTCGGCCAGCTCCGCCCGCTGGCGGCAGGCGTCGCGAAGGGCCCCGTAGAAGGCATCGTCCTCCTCGGCGCGGCGGAGCATCCGGGCCAGGGCCCCGGTGTCGCCCACCGGGACGTAGCCGGGATAGCGCTCGCCCAGGAGCCCCACGGAGCCGTCGATCCGGGTCGAGATCACCGGGGTGCCGCAGGCCAGCGCCTCGGTGACCACGTTGGCGCCCCCCTCCAGGCGGGAGGTGAGCACCATGAGCCGGCTGCGGGCCAGCAGGCGGAGGGCCTGCTCCCGGTCCAGCTCGCCGACCCACCGGTAGCGGGGGTTCTCCCGCTCCTCCCGCCGGGCGCGCTCCTCGAGCCCCTCCCGCAGGGCGCGGCCGGCGTGGACGATCTCGATCCGGGAGGCCTCCGGCAGCAGCCGGGCGGCCTCGGCGGCGCGGAAGGGGTCCTTCACCGGCCGCATGTGACACAGGAGGCTCACCTCGAAGACGTCCTCCCGCGGCTCCGGCGCGGGCTCCGGCGCCTCGGCGGACTGGTGGATCACGTGCGCCTTCGCCCGCCACTCGGGCGTGAGCCGCTCCAGCGCCTTCTGCTGCAGCACCACCAGACGGTCGGCGGCGCGCACCGAGCCGCGGGCGTCCGGCGACTCGTCCAGGTCCCGGTACAGGTCGGTGCCGGTGAGGGCCACCACCAGCGGATGGCCGGGCCTCGTCCGCTGCCACCGCTTCACGGAGCCGGCGCTGCGCCGGGCATGGAGCGCCACCAGCATCTCCGGCTCGCGCCCCCCGAAGGGCGAATCGTCGTCGTCCCCCGGAGGGTAGCGGTTCCGGATCGCCACCTCGTGGCCCAGGGACTCGAGCCGGGCGGCCCACCGCCGGGAGGTGACGTCGTTCCCCGTGCGGGAGTTCCGGGGCTTCGGGCTGACGAGGAGGATCCTCATTCCGCGCCGCCGCCCCGGGCTCCGGCCGCCTCGCAGGTCCGGAACCCGGCCCACACGTCCCGCCGGTCCGGGGTGTAGTAGCTGCGGAACGTGTTCCGGAGCATCCGGGACCGGCTGGCCCAGGCGCCGCCCCGCAGCACCTTCCGCGTCCCGAACCAGGGCTCCGAGTACTCCTCGTACATGTCCCGCTCGAAGCCCGGGTAGGGGCCGAACGTGTCGGCGGTCCACTCCCAGCTGTTGCCCAGCATCTGCCGGCAGCCGAAGGCGCTGTCGCCCTCGGGGAGCGCGCCCACCTCCACGGTGCCCATGCGCCGCCAGTCCATGTTCACGCGCCGCGGGCCCGGCGGCTCCTCCCCCCACGGGTAACTCCGCTTCTCCGCCGCCAGGCCGCCGCTCCCGTCCGGCTCCGCCGCGGCGGCGGCCTCCCACTCGGCCTCGGTGGGGAGCCGGCGGCCGGCCCACCGGCACCAGGCGCGGGCCTCGTGCCAGTTCACGTGGATCATGGGCCGGTGCGGACGGAGCGGGCGGTGACGGTCGAAGCGTCGGACGCGCCACTCCCCGCCCCGGCGCCGCCAGTACGCCGGGGCGTCGGCGTCCGCCTCCCGCCGCCAGGCCCAGCCCTCGTCGCTCCACAGCTCCCGGCGGTCGTAGCCGCCGGCGTCCACGAAGGCGGCGTACTCGCCCTCGGTGACCGGCGCCCGGGAGATGCGGAAGGGCTCGAGCTCCACCTCGTGGGCCCACTTCTCGTTGTCGAAGACGAAGCCGTCGTCCCGGCCCGCCCCCAGGCGGAACGCTCCTCCGGGCACCTCCACGTCGCCGTCCAGCGGGCCGCCGCCCGGCGCCGCTCCCCCGTCCTCGGGCACGAAGGAGAGCGCCGGCGGCGGGTAGGAGAGCGTCTGCCGGGTGTAGGTGTAGGCCTCCGTGTGCATGTCCTCGTGGTGGACGGCGTACCGGGCCCGGTAGCGGAGCTCGCCGTCGCCCTGCCCCCGCTCCCGGAGGACCTCCACGACCCGGTCCCGGACGCGCCGCATGTAGTCCACCGTCTCGTCCCGGTCCGGCAGGGGCAGGTCCCAGCGGTCGTCGTGGGGGATCTCGATGGAGTCCCAGAGCTCGTCGGCGTCGGCCCGGATCGGATCGCGGCCCAGGTGGTCCCGGAGGACCCACAGCTCCTGGAACCAGGCGGCGTGACCGATCTCCCACAGGAGGGGATTGATCACGTCCAGGTGCGGCCCCATGAGCTGGTCGTCGTCCAGGTCCGCCACCAGCTCCAGGCTCCGCTGGCGGGCCTCCACCGTCCACCGCTCGAGCTCCTCGCTGCCGATCCCGGGGCGGCTCATCCTCCGCTCACGGCGAAGATCAGCGAGACGATCAGGGCGAAGAGGACCAGGGCCATGAGGATGGGCGTCCCCGGCTCGGGACCGCCCCGGAAGCCGTGCCGGCTCATCGGCCGCTCTCCCCGCTCCCGGCGGCCGTCTCCGGGCCGTAGGCGGGCTCACGGCCCTCCCACGCCTTTCGCCACTCCAGGTAGAGGGCCGAGCAGAGCGAGCCGGCGTCGGCGGCCTCCTGCAGGCGCTCCGGCGGCGCCCACTCCCAGTCGGTGTACTGGGTCACGGCGGCGGTCCCCCGGGACACCTCGGGCTTGCCCTTCATGATGCGCGCGTCGTACAGGCGCATGTGGAGCACGTACTCCCCGCGCTCCGCCCGCCCCTCGTTCATCTGGGGGCCCACGGCCAGCTCCACGCCCAGCTTCTCGGGCCCGGTCCGGAGCACCGCGTCCTCCCAGCCCTCGCCCTCCCCGAGGCTGGCGGCCGGAAGCCCCCAGTGGCCCGGCAGGTCCTCGTCGTCCTCCGGGCGGCGCACGGCGAGCACGGTCTCCCGGTCGCCTCCCCGGTGCACGGCGAAGGCGACCGCCTCCTTCGTGGGCTTCTCGTCCTCTGCCACGGCTGCTCCCTGTCTGGCCGGCGCGGGCCGGCCCTCGTTCAGGTCCTGCTCTCCCCTTCAAGTTCGGGGGAGCTCGGGCCCTCGTCACCCGCCGCCATCCGGGCCTGCACCGTCTCCGCCTCTCCGCCCCGCCGGTACCAGACCAGGACGCCGGTCACCACCAGGACCGCGGGGGCCGCTCCCAGCAGCGCCCAGACGAACCGCACCACCTCCGGCGGGATCGGCCCCACCTCGAAGTCACCGATGTGGAGCGGGTAGAGGGCGTGCAGGAGCCGGGGGCCGGCGTCCATCTCCGGCTGACGGTCCACCCGCATCAGCTCGCCGGACCACCGGTCGGCGTAGGCGAAGCTGCGGCCGACGGGGTGGAGCTCCGGGGGCAGGCGGAACCGCAGGGTCAGTGGATCCCGCGGGGCGGACGGCAGGGAGATGAAGGTGATCTCGCCCTCCGGGGCCCGGCGCCGGAGGGTGCTCCACGCGCTGTCGATCCGCGCCGCGGGGATCGGGGCCCCGGCCGTCTCCCGGTCGCCCCCCTCCGGCGGCTCGGCCGACGCCGGGGGCGGCGGGGGACTGCCGGAGTCCGTGACCCCGTTCAGCAGGTCCCCGGCCGTGCCGTAGAAGACCAGGCCGGAGCCCGTCAGGGCCAGGAGCGCCACGTAGGCCATCGTCCAGAATCCGCCGGCGCGGTGCAGATCGTAGTTCACCCGCCTGGAGTCTCCGCGGAGACGCACGCCGACGGCCCGGAGCCACTGCCCGGCCCGCGGCCACCAGACGACCATCCCCGTGGCCGACGCGACGAGCAGGAGCAGGCCCAGTCCCCCCACGACGATCAGCCCGGTGTCGCCGGCCAGGAGGTACGCGTGCAGGTCGAAGAGGAACCGGACCGGGTCGCTCCCCGCCGGTCGCACGCCCAGCACGCGCCCGGTGGCCGGGTCGACGTAGGTCTTCTCCGCCCCGTGGGCCGCCTCGTGCCAGATCACGTAGGGGGCGTCCGTCTCCGTCGGGAGCTGGATCGTCACCGGCTCGGGCTCCGGGTTCTCCCACCGGGTCTCGGCCAGGGCCTCGCCCGGGGTCACCGCCGCCTCCTCCGCCGGAGCCGACACCTCGTAGAGGTTCGGGTGGAGGGCCCGGTCCAGCGCGCCCCGGTAGACCAGGAGGCTCCCGGTGAGGCCGATCACGGCGATGGGGAGCCCGGCGATCAGGCCGATCCACCGGTGCAGGAAGAGGCTCCAGCGTCTCAGCACGGCCGCACCTGCCCGCGGTGGCAGGAGTGGCCCGGCCCGGCGCGGCCGCGTCGGGCCGGGATCCGTCGTGACATGGAGTCGGTCACACGGAGCTCGTCAGCCGCGGCCGGTCACCATCCGATGGCGTAGCCCAGGGTCACCGACCGTCCCGTCCCGGCGGTGTAGCCGTAGCCGAAGTTGAGCCACTGGCTGGACGCCGGGAAGTAGAACTCGTTGAAGACGTTCTTGACGCCCAGGCGCAGGGTGCCCCGCCAGAGCTCGAGGGAGCTGGTGAGGTCGACCGTGGCGTAGTCCTCGACCCGTCCCTCACCGAAGCCGGCGGCGTCGGCCGGGAAGACCTTCCGCTCGCCGACGAACTGCATCTGGACGCGGTTCTTCCACCCCGGAAGCGTCACGTTCTCCACGTAGCTGGAGACCTTGACCGGCGGGATGCGGAACCCGGGGAGCGGCTCGTCGATCCGGCCGTCGTCGTCGGCGTCGTGCTTCCCCACGGTCCACGTGAAGGTGCCGCCGGTCTTCCAGTCATCGGCCGGCTGGACATCCAGGGAGGCCTCCAGGCCGCGGATCTCCTCGGGGGCGCGGACGATCCTCAGCTCGTCGTTGAAGCTGGTGCCGAGCTCCGAGGAGTTCTCGTAGGCGCTCACCTCGAAGTGGAGCCCGGGCCACCGGCCGCGGACGCCGGCCTCGTAGTGGTCCGACTCCTTCGGCTCCGGGTCCAGGGCCTCCACCGACTCCGCCGTGGTGCCGCGCAGCTGGCGGCCCACCTCGGTGATCGAGAAGCCCTGGGAGTAGCTGGTGAAGAGGTCGAGCTGCTCGGTCAGGTGGAGGACGGCTCCGGCGTCGAACACCGTGGCGCTGTAGGAGAGGTCGCCCCCCTCCACCGCGTTTCCGCCCATCTCTTCGATGGTCGTGAAGTCGTCGACGTGGAGCCAGATGGCCTCGTGCCGGCTGCCGCCCCGGAGGGTGAGCCGGTCCCCCAGGGGCACCTTGAGCCGGGCGAAGGGGCCCACGCTGTGCTGGTCGATGGGGGGCGCGAAGGTGCGGCCGTCGGAGACGTACTGCGCCGTCCGGTCGTTGAGGTAGTCGGCGCCCCAGGTGAGGGTAGCGCCCTCGGCGAGCCCGAGGGGCGTGTTGACGTGCACCCGGGCTCCCTCCTTCTCGGACTCGATCCGGGACTGGGCCTCGAAGAAGCCGCTCCACCCGTACCGGGCCGTGAACCGGTTCAGGAAGGCCGACGCCTCCAGGCTGCTCCCCAGGAACAGGTCCGACGCCGCGTAGCGGGCGTTGAGCGCCGTGTGCTCGTTCCCCACGTCCTCGCTCCGGGACTCGCCGGGCTCGGCGGTGGTCTTCTGCTCGCCCGGCGTGCCGGGCACCGTCCGGTAGCCGATGTCCTCCTGCAGGAAGCGGTACCGGGTGCCCGAGACGGTCAGGTCCTGCTGCGGCGCCAGGTGGAGGGTGGCCTTCCCGAAGAGGTTCAGGCCCGTGGCGTCGGCCACGCCGCCCTGCCCCTGTGGATCGGGCGGAATGACGTCGCCGGAGGCGTCGTAGTTCAGGGCCGTGTGCTCGGCGGTGGCCCCGAAGGTGTAGCTCACGTCGCCGCGCCGGCCGGACAGCCGCTGGGTCAATCGGCCGCCCACGTCC
>CANPVF010000152.1 GCA_947581645.1 Candidatus Caribbeanibacter nitroreducens
CTCTCGTCCGTCGTCCGTCGGAACGTCGCGTGCGGCAGCCACGGGCTGCAACGGGCGCGCCAGCGGGAGACCCGGCCCGTCGCGCCCCCCGGCCGCGGTCAGCCGGAGCCGGCGTCCAGGGCGGCCGCCACCCGGGGCAGGACGTCTCCCACCCGTCCCGCCACGCGAACGCTGGCTTCGCCGTCCCCGCGGGTGGAGGTCAGGTTGACGATGCCCACCGGCCGCCCCTCCTCGTGGGACCGACGGACGAAGCGGTAGCCGGAGTAGACCGAGAGGGACGACCCGGCCACCAGGAGGACCCGGGCCTCCTCCAGGAGGGCCCATGCCCGCTCCACCCTCTCCGGGGGCACGTTCTCGCCGAAGAAGACCACGTCCGGCTTGAGGACGCCGCCGCACCGCCGACACCCGGGGACCGTGAGGTCCCGGGCGGCCTCGTCGCCGACGCGGGCGTCGCCGTCCGGCGCGAGCTCCGGCTCCCCGCCCCCCGTCGCTCCGTGGTGGTGCTCCCGGAGGCCGGGGTTCATCGCCACGAGGCGACGCTGGACCGACGACCTCGCTTCCCGCTCGCCGCACTCCAGGCAGCGCACGTCGGCCAGGGACCCGTGGAGCTGCAGGACCCTCCGGCTCCCGGCGGCCTGATGGAGGCCGTCCACGTTCTGCGTGATGACGCCCAGCACGTGTCCGTCCGCTTCCATCCTGGCCAGGGCCCGGTGGGCGTCGTTGGGGGCCGCGTCCCGGATCCGGATCCAGCCCACCGCGCTCCTGGCCCAGTACCGGGCCCGGGTGGCCGGCTCCTGCACGAACTCCCGGTACTGGATGGGATCGTGATCCCTGCGGCCCGTTCGCGGTCCGCGGTAGTCGGGGATCCCGGACTCGGTGCTGCACCCGGCGCCCGTGAGGACGGCCACCGGGCCGCGGCGCATCAGGCCCAGGAGGGCCTCCATGTCCGCGTTCGGCACCGGCCGGAACGGCGGGCACGGGCCCGGCGCCCGTTCCGAAGCGGAGGAGGATCGGCTGATGTGGACCTCCCGCGGAGAGGGGTGGCAGAGAGGGACGCGGCCGGCGCCGCCGCGCGGCGCGGCCCCGACGTCCGCACGACAAGTATAGCCTCCTCCCGGACGAACGGTTGCCCCGAGACCGATCGCGGCCTCTTCTTTTCAGCGTTCAGGAATGCGCCCCTCCTGCATCCGACAATGTATCCAACACGACGCGCGCAGGCTCAGCACACGACGGACGTCCCCCGGACGGGCCGCGTTCCGTCGCCGGGTGCGGGGCGCCGATGATCTCGCTGCTGGGCGAACGGGAGGCGGCGACCGACGCGGCGAGGTCCGTCGGGGGCGACGGGCGACCCGCCTACGGTACGGAGCCGCACGAGCTCGCCCGCTCGGCCGTCGAGGACATGCCCCCGCCTCCGAGCGCTCTGGCCATCAGCTTCCTGGCGCTGGCCACGGCCACGTCGGCGGGCCTCGCCTGGCCGGAGACGGTGGAGATCTACTCGGGCTTCGTGTGGCTCCTGCCCCTGATCCCCCTCTTTCTGCTGGCCTACTACCGCGGGTGGGAGGGGGCGGCCACGGTGCTGGCGGCGACCATGGTGGCGCTCACCGGCGTCGAGGTGGTGGTGGAGCCCCTGCTCGGCGAGAACGTGGACTGGCGCCTCTACGGCTCGGTCTCCGTGGTCCTGGGGTCGGTGACCCTGGGCACGGGCTGGCTCTCGGACAGCCTGCACACCCTTCGGTTCGATGCCTACCGGCTGGCCTACCAGGACAGCCTGACCGAGCTGCCGAGCCGCCGGGCCCTGGAGTTCTTTCTCGAGCGACAGTTCGCGGAGGCTCGCCGCGGCCACCCCTTCAGCGTCGTGCTCTTCGACCTGGACGACTTCAAGCAGTACAACGACCGATACGGCCACGGGCCCGGCGACGACTTCCTTCGGCAGGTGGCCCGCGTCCTGAGTGAGAGCAGCCGCCGGATGAACGTCATCGGACGTTACGGTGGGGAGGAGTTCCTGGCCGTATTGCCCGGCGAGGAGCCCCGGGACGCGGCGGCGTTCGCCGAGCGGATCGTGGAGGGCGTGCGGGAGATCGAGCCGGCCGTGGGCGAGAGCTGCACGATCAGCGCCGGTGTGGCCGGCTACGAGCGGGGCATGGATGCCTGCGAGGAGGTCGTGGAGATGGCCGACACGGCCCTGTACGACGCGAAGGAGCTTGGAGGCGACCGGGTCCGGGTGTTCGACGAGCAGGAGGGTTCGTAGCGCCCCGGGGCGCCTCCCCCCACGCTCATCCGCGCCGGTCGGCTCAGGCCGCGTCCTCGCCCTCCGCCAGCATCCGACGCAGGCGCTCCCGGTCGGGCTTTCCGCTGGGAAGGCGGGGGAGCTCGTCCAGCAGGGCCCACCTCCGGGGGCGGCGCGGCGTCGAGAGCCGCTGGCGGCAGTGCCGCTCCAGCTGCTCCCGGCCCGGCCCGTCGTCGGCCGTGACCACGGCGGCTCCCACCACCTCTCCCCACTCCTCGCTCGGGACTCCGAGCGCCACGGCCTCCCGGACCCCGGAATGGGCCCGCAGCGCCTCCTCGACCTCGGCGGGATGGACCGTCGTGCCGCCGGTGACGATCCGTTCCGACAGGCGTCCCGTCACCCGGAGGTCACCGTCGCCGTCCACCCGTCCCGCGTCCCCGGTGTGGAGCCAGCCGTCGTCGGACGTCACCGCCGCGCCGTCGAGGTAGCCCGGGCTCACCGTGGGACCGCGGACCAGGATCTCGTCGTCCTCGCCGAGTCGGAGCCGGACGCCGGACAGGGGCGGACCGGCGGTGCCGGGCTTCCGACGAACGAGCTCCGGCGGCGCCGTGGCCACCTGTGAGCACGCCTCGGTGAGTCCGTAGGTGAGGGCCGCCGGCACGTCGGCGGCCAGCGCCCGCTCCAGGAGCGCCGACGGCGTCGCGGCCCCGCCCACCAGGACGGCCCGTACGGACGCCGGCAGGGAGCGGTCGTCCCGGAGGTCCAGAAGGCGGCGGAGCATGACGGGGACGAGGGAGGCGTGGGTGACCCGTTCCTCGGTCACGAGGCGGTCGAGGGTCCGGGCGTCGAAGTCGCCCCGGAGGACCACGGAGGACCCCACGGCCGCCGCCCGCACCGCCGCCGACAGGCCGCCCACGTGGGCCAGCGAGAGGGAGGCGTACCACCGGTCGTCCGGCCGGAGCTCCAGGCGCCCGGCGACGGCGCGCGCCGAGGCCAGGTGGTTCTCCCACGTCAGCCGGACCGGCCGCGGCGTCCCGGTGGACCCCGACGTGGCGATCAGGGAGTGGTCACCGGAGGCCGCCTCGACCGGGAGGTCGCAGGCGTCGGCGGGAGCTCCCCCTCCCTTCTCCGGACGGAGCTCGAGCCGCGGCGTCTCCGGATCCGCCTCCCCGGCCCGCTCCAGGGCCGCCGGAGGACCGAGGATCAGGTCCGGATCGAGCCGGCGGAGGTAGCCGGCCAGCTCGCGCCCGGTCCAGCCGTGCTGCAGGGGCGCCAGGACCGCGCCCGCCCTGGGGACGCCGTGGACGGCGGCCAGGCCGGCCGGCCGTCGGGGCAGGAAGGCCGCCACCCTCGGTCTACCGCCTCCAGGGGCCGCCGGATCCCGGTGGCGCTCCCCGCTCGACCACAGGCGCCGCCGGAGACGGAGGGCCAGCGCGCTGGCCTCCCGGTCCAAACGCCGGTAGCTCCACACGGTTTCCGGGCCGTCGGCCGCCGGTGCGTCGGGCCGGCGGCCCGCGGCACGGCGGAGGGGATCCCCGCCGGCCGGCCCGCTCATGCGCCGCCGGGGGTGAGCCCGAGGCCGGGCCGGTCCAGCGGCACCGCCAGGGCGCCCCCGTCGGGCCCGGCCGGCGCCGGCACCACGTCCTCGTCCAGCAGTTCGCCCGTGGCCAGCCCGCAGGGCGGCAGCGGCTCTCCACCGCCGGCCGCCGCCAGCTGCAGGGCTCCCGCCCGCTCCACCGCCGCCCCGAGGCAGGTGGTGAAGACCACGTCGACCCCGTGTCGGCTGGCGGCGCGGGCCGCCTCCAGCGTGCGTTCGGGGGCACCGAGGACGCACGGCTTGAGCACCACCACGTCCACCAGGCCCTTCTCGACCAGGGTCCGAACGCGATCCGGCGTCGAGGCCGACTCGTCCGCCGCCACGCGGACGCCGGTCCCCGTCTCCTCCCGGAGCAGGCCGAGCCCCTCCAGGTCGTCGGGAGGCAGCGGCTGCTCCACGTACTCGATCCCGTAGGGCTCCAGGCGGAGCAGCCGGCTCCTGGCCTCCCGCCTGGTCCACGCCCCGTTGGCGTCCAGGCGGAGCGCCGGCTCTGGCCCCACCTCCCGGCGGACGGCGGTGAGCCGATGGAGGTCGCGCGTGGCCGAGTCGCCGACCTTGATCTTCAGGCAGCGGAAGCCGCGGTCCACCGCCGCACGGGCCCGGGCCGCCATCTCCTCCGGGCGTTCCATGGGGAGCGTGGCGTTCACCTCCACCCGTCCCAGGGGAGCCCCGTCTCCCCGCTCCCGCGCCCACCGGGTGGCCAGCGCCTCTCCCGACCGCCGTGCCTCCAGGTCGTCCAGGGCGAGGCCGACGGCGTGGGCCGCCGCCGGAGCCTCGTCGGGGAGCGCCGAGCGGAGCCGGTCCGGCGGCGCCGGACCGTCGCCCAGGGCGCCGCCCGCCGCTTCCAGCGCCCGTCCCGCCGCATCGTGATCCTCCGTCCGGCCCGGGAGAGGGGCCGCCTCGCCCCAGCCCTCGGTGCCGTCCCGGGCTTCCAGCCGGAGGAGCCAGCCCTCGCGGTCGGTTCGCTCCACCTGCGACGAGCGGTAGGTGTCCGACAGTCGGAGTCGGTACGGCCGAACGTCGGCGCCGACGATCCTCGTGTCGTCGTTCACAGCGCCAGCCCCGCTGCCAGCAGGAGACCGTAGCCCCCCAGGACACGGGCGGTGCCGCCGACGGCGGGGTCCAGGGAGGAGGCGTCCCGCCGCGGGTCGGTCCCGAAGACCCGCCGTGCCGGCCCCGCTACGAGGGCGAACCCGGCCAGTGCGGCCAGCGCCGCGGGCGGCCAGCCGAAGACGAGGACGCCCACCGGAGGAACCGAGGCCGCCAGCAGCAACAGGGCCCCGTACTCGATCCTCGACGCCCGGGGGCCGATGATCACCGCCAGGGTGCGCTTGCCCGCCTCCCGGTCGGTGGGCACGTCGCGGAGGTTGTTCGCCACCAGTACCGCGGTGCTCAGCGCGCCGAGACCGGCTCCGGCCCAGACGCTGTCGGCGGTCCACCGACCGGCCTGCACGTAGTGGGTTCCGGCCACGGCCACGAGGCCGAAGAAGACGAACACGAACAGGTCGCCGAGGCCGTGGTAGCCGAAGGGCCACGGACCGCCGGTGTAGGTCACCGCGCAGATCACCGAGGCCACGCCGATGGCCACGATGGGCCAGCCTCCGACGGCGGCCAGATAGAGGCCCACGGCCACCGCGGCGCCCAGGGCGACCCACGCCGCGGCCCGGACCTGCTGCGGCGTCAGCAGCCCGGCCTGCGTGACGCGGGTCTCGCCGGCCCGGTCCGCCGTGTCGGCTCCCCGGGCCCAGTCGGAGTAGTCGTTGTAGAAGTTCGTCCCCACCTGGATGAGTGAGGCCGCCGTGAGGCACGCGGCGGCCGGGAGCAGATCGAACTCTCCGCGGCTGGCCGCGAGGCCGCTCCCGGCGAACACCGGCGCAGCCGACGCCGCCAGGGTGCGGGGGCGGGCCGCCCGCACCCAGACCCCGAAATCGCTCACGACGGAGGCCGGGGCGAGCGACCGGCCGGTCCGGCCCCTTCCTCGTCCGGAACCTGTCTCAGGGCCGCCACGGGTACTCCTCGAAGTTCGGCTCCCGCCCCTCGACGTAGGCGTCGCGGCCCTCCTGCCCCTCCTCGGTCATGTAGAAGAGCATGGTGGCGTTGCCCGCCAGCTCCTGCTGGCCGATCTGGCCGTCGGTGTCGGCGGTGAACGCGGACTTCATGCACCGGATGGCGATGGGGCTCTTCTTCAGGATCTCCCGCGCCCAGTCGACGCCGGCGCGCTCCAGGTCCTCCAGGGGGACCACCTTGTTCACCATGCCCATGTCCTCGGCCTCCTCGGCGGAGTACTCGCGGCACAGGTACCAGATCTCCCGCGCCTTCTTCTGGCCCACCTGGCGGGCCAGGTAGACGGCCCCCAGCCCGGCGTCGAAGCTCCCCACCTTGGGGCCGGTCTGGCCGAAGATCGCGCTCTCGGCGGCGATGGTCATGTCGCAGACCACGTGCAGCACGTGGCCGCCGCCGATGGCGTAGCCCGGGTTCAGGCAGATCACCGGCTTCGGGATGAAGCGGATCTGCTTCTGCAGGTCCAGCACGTTCAGCCGCGGGACCTGGTCCTCCTCGCCCACGTAGCCCTCGTCGCCGCGGACGGTCTGGTCGCCGCCGCTGGAGAAGGCCCAGCCCCCGTCCTCCGCCGGCCCGTTTCCGGTGAAGAGGACACAGCCGATGCGCTGGTCCTCGCGGGCGTTCTCGAAGGCCTCCTTCAGCTCGAAGATGGTCTCCGGCCGGAAGGCGTTCCGGACCTCCGGGCGGTCGAAGGCGACCCGGGCGATGCCCTCTCCCTTGTGGTAGGTGATGTCCTCGTAGTCCTTGACCTCGGTCCAGTCGACGTCGGATTCGAGCGTGATCTTCGACATGCTCAATGCACTCCTCTCGCAGAAGTGACGGTTGTTCGAATGGCTGCTTCTCGTGCGCTGTCCGCCCGCGGGACGGACGGGGCCGCGGTGCGGCCCGTCGGTGCGGGGCTCAGCGGTCGGCCACGGCTTCCCGCACCGCCTTCTCCAGCTCCTCGTGCCGCCGGCGGTTCTCCTCCCGATCGCTCGGCACCTCCAGGACCCGGGAGTCCGCGCTCCCGTCCTCCGGACCCGGTCCGGAGAGGAGCTCCGCCAGCTCCGTCCGGTCCTCGACGCGCCGGTGGTCGAGACCGTACAGCCCGGCGGCGTGACCGAAATCCAGCCCGTGGGGCGTGGCGAAGAGCTCGGTGAACGGCGGCTCGTACTCGCGGATCGGGAGCATGTGGAAGATGCCGCCGCCGTCGTTGTTCACCACGACGAACGTAACGTCGAGGTCGTGCGTCTTCGCGGCCAGGAGGCCGTTCATGTCGTGGTAGAACGAGAGGTCGCCCAGGAGGGCCACGGTCGGGCCGCCGGACCGGGCGGCCGCGCCGAGTGCGGTGCTCACCAGCCCGTCGATCCCGCTGGCCCCGCGGTTGCCGAGAACACGGAGGGGGACGTCGCGCGGAAATCCGAGGGCGTCCAGGTCCCGCACCGGCATGCTGCTCCCCACCACCAGCGTACTCTCTGCGGGGAGGGCCCGCGCCACGTCGGCCGCCACCGTGCCCTCGGAGAACCCGCTCTCCATGGCGTCCTCGGCGGCGCGGCGGGCCCTCTCTCCGAGCTCGGTCCACCGCCGGCCCCACTCGGGATCGGCAGGCGGCGACGCCAGGCGGGAGGCCAGGCCCCGACAGACGGCCGTCGGCGAGGCCGGCACGCGGTCCGTGGCGGTTCCCGCGTGGTCGGTCCATCGGCGGCCGGCGTCGACGGAGACGTGTCGCCCGTCGGCGCTCTCCAGGAAGTCGCCCAGGGCCCGGGAGGTCGGAGCCGGCCCGAATCGAAGGACGAGATCCGGCTCCATCTCGTCCCACAGGGTCCGCTCGCGGAGGAAGAGGTCGTAGGCCGCCACACCGCTCTCCCCGGCCCCCGGCGCGAACCGTGCCCCGGACAGCGGGTCGGCCAGGACCGGGAAGCCGGTGGCCCGGCCCAGCTCCAGGGCGGCGGGGCCGGCGTCGCCGGATCGCGATGACGGGCCACAGACGATGAGGCCCCGCGGAGACCGCTCCACCGCGGCGGCCAGCTCGTCGAGGACGTCGTCCGGGGCGGAGGCCCGGCCCTCGGTCGGGATCCGGACCCACGGCGCGCCGTCCTCCCGCCCCACCAGCTCCCGCGGCGGGTTCTCGTGCCACGCGTCGGGGACGTCGCCGGGGACGGGAGTGGGCTCCAGGGGCTTCGCGAAGGGGAAGTTCAGGTGAACCGGACCCCGGGGATCCGTGGAGGACGCCTCCACGGCGCGGGCCGCGAGTCCGCGGAGGTAGCGAAGCGAGTCGCGGGTCATCCGGGGCGGGGCCACGTCGAAGGATCGCCGCACGTGCTCGCCGTACAGGTCCACCTGGTCCACGGTCTGGTTGGCGTCGGTTCCCCGGAGCTCCACGGGGCGGTCGGCGGTCAGGAGGAGGAGGGGGACCCCGCTCTGGCTGGCCTCGATCACCGCCGGATGGAGATTCGCCGTGGCGGTGCCGGAGGTGGTGATGACGGCGGCGGGGCGCCCGTCGGCCCGGGCGGCTCCCAGGGCGAAGAAGGCCGCGGACCGCTCGTCGACGTGGACCCGGGGCTCGAGGCTTCCGTTTCGGGCGGCGGCGAGGACGAGGGGCGTGGAGCGCGAGCCGGGGGCCAGGCAGACCTCCCTCACGCCGGCGCGGACCAGCTCGTCGACGAAGGCCCCGGCCCAGACCGTGTTCCGGTTGGCGAGGTTCACGCCGGGTCCGGGGACGTCACGAGCCGCTGCCCACGTCCAGCGCCCGGAGCATGGGGACGAACTTGACCCCCGTCTCCTCCCACTCGCGGACCGGATCGGAGCCCTCGACGATCCCCGCGCCGGCGAAGAGCCGCCAGGCCCCGCCGTGGAGCACCGCCGAGCGGAGCCCGGGAACGAATTCGCCCTGCCCGGACGGCCCGAACCAGCCCACGGGGCCCGCGTACCATCCCCGCTCGAAGGGTTCCGAGCGGCGCAGCGTCTCGAGGGCGCGGTCCCGGGGGCGGCCGCAGACGGCCGGCGTCGGGTGGAGATCGGCCAGGAGGTCCAGGAGATGGAGGTCGCGGCCGGCAGGCAGGCGGCCCTCCACGGCGGACTCCAGGTGCTGGATCCGGGCGAGCTTCAGGAGGCGAGGCGCGCCGACCGAGACGGCCCCCAGCCGCGAGACGAGGCAGCGTCGGATCTCCTCGGCGACGATGGCCTGCTCCCGGCGGTCCTTGTCGCTCTCCAGGAGCGCCCGCCCCAGGGCCCGGTCCTCCTCCCCGCTCTCGCCCCGCGGCACGGACCCGGCCACCGCCGTGGCGCGGAAGACGGAGCCGCGGGCGGCGCCCAGCAGCTCCGGCGAGGCGCCCAGGAACGCCGTCCCCGGCTCCGGCTGGAGGAAGAAGAGGGAGGAGCGCGGGTTGTCGGCGCGGAGCCGACGGTAGGCCCGGACGGGAGAGGCCGCGGAGTCGGCGGCGACGTCCAGCGTACGGGCCAGGACCACCTTCTCCAGCCGGCCGCCGCGGACCTCCTCCAGCGCCTCCCGCACGCCCCGGATCCACCGCTCCCGCTCGGCGCCCGCGTACGCCGGCCCGCCGCCGTCGGTGAGCTCGGCCACCCGCTCCTCGAGTCCGGTGCCGGTGGGCCGCGGGCCGGATCCGCCCTCCTCCCCGGCGGACAGCGCCCGCTCGATCCGCTCCTCCAGGCGTCGGAGCCCCTCCCGGGCGTCCTCCGCGGCCGTCCCGTCGTCCTCGCGCGTGGCCAGGAGCCACGCGCCGTCCCCGTCGAGCCTCACCTCGTGCGCGGGAACCCGGAAGCGTCCCGCGGGGAAGTCGGACCAGGCTCCGGAGACGTCGGGAGCGGCGTGGAAGGAGAAGCCGCCGTACAGCCGCGGGAGCGGCGGGGCGCTCCCGCCGCCCCCCCCGTCCCGGCCCGGCGTCCCGGTCCAGGCCTCCGCCCTCCGCCGGACCGACGAGAAGCGCCCCCCGTCGTCGGCGTCGGGCTCCACCAGAGCCGCGGTTCCGCCGTGGACGCTGCGGCGTCCATCCCGTTCCCAGGCTCCGCGGGGCGCCTCCAGGGTGCCGAGGATCAGGCCGGGGTCCTCCGGGAGCAGGGTGGCATCCACGCGGCGGCCGGCCGTGACGAGACGGCCGCACCGGCGCAGCCGGACGGGGCGCTCGTCCCCGACGGACCCGAGAGGTCGCGGCTGTTCGGCCCGCTTCTGCACCGGTCTCCGGGTGGCTCGATGTAGGAAGAGAGGCGGAGTGCGGACCGGGCGGAACGGTCCGCGGGGCAAATCTGGTCCTGCCGGACGGAGCGGGCAAATCCCGCCCCTCTCCGTCCTTACGGCACCGGTGATCCGACCCGAATCGTCAGAGGGTTCCCTGCTCCCAGGGGCCCGTGATGGCCAGCGTCATCCCGAGGTTGCCGGGGCCGTCCGGGGCCAGGTCCCCCTGGATGTTCACGAAGAGCACGCGGCCCCGGGGGCCGAAGGTGGCGCCGGCGAACTCGCGGTCGTTCAGGACGTTCTGGCTCAGGTCGAAGATCCTGCCCTCGGGGGTGAGGCCGCGCAGGTAGTTGCCGCCGCTGCCGTCCTCGCAGATGACGATCCCGCCGCGGGGGCTGACGGTGATGTTGTCGGGGCTGTCCAGGAGCTCGGTGCCGGGGGACTCGAAGACCAGGGTGAGCTCGCCGCCGCCGTCCTCGCCGGGCGTGTACTTCCACACCTGTCCCTTGCCGGCGTCCCCGCCGTCGGTGGCGTGGAAGTACACCCCGCCGTCGCCCCACCAGCAACCCTCCAGCCGCGAGAACTCCGCGGCGCCCCGCTCGTGCCCCTGTCCGAAGACGGCCAGCTCGTTCTGCTCCGCCTCGTCGGGGTCCGGATCGGGAATGGCCACCCACTCCGCCGGGAAGCGGGTCCCCACGTCGACCCCGGAGTGCGTCTCCAGTCGCGGCTCGCCGCGGACCGCCAGCATCTGGAGCTCACCTCCCTGCGACAGCTCGTCGGGCTTCTCCGGGAGGAAGCGGTAGAAGCCGGCCCGGTCGCGGTCCTCGGTGAGATAGTGGATGCCGGTTCCGGGGTCCACTGCCACGGCTTCGTGCACGAAGCGCCCCATGGCCTTCAGCGGCCGCGCCTCGACCTGCTCCTCGGAGTCGGCGTCCACCTCGAACACGTATCCGTGTTCCCGCTCCCAGCCGTGGCTCGGTCCCTCGGTGGTCTCCTCGCAGGTGAGCCACGCGTTCCACGGCGTCGGGCCGCCGGCGCAGTTGACGATGGTGCCCGACAGGCTGACGAAGTCGCGCACCAGCTCCACCGACCCGTCGTCGGTCACGCGGACCTCGAGGGACGTCGTGCCGCCGCCGCCGATCGGGTCGTAGGCCAGGTCCGGGTCGCCGCGCTGCGGCGCCTCGCCCGGCGCGCTCCGGTCCTCGTGGTTGCGCACCAGGCGCACGTTGCCGTTCCGGAGAGGGAAGGCCGCCATCCCGTCGTGGGCCCGGGGGGTCGGTCGGCCGTCGGACATCTCGCTTCCCTCCCGTCCGAGCACCGTGTAGGTGAATCCGTCCGGGAGGGCGAGCTCGGCACCGGCGGGCCGGAGCTCGCCGTAGCCCGCGTCCGGACCGGCGCGCAGGGCACTGGCCGGGTCGTCGTCCGGGGACGAGCGACTGGACAGGGCGATGAGTCCCTGCAGCGAGGGCGCGGCGACCGCGGCGCCGGCGTAGCGGCCGGCCCGGGCCAGGAAGCGGCGTCGGTCCACGTCGTTCATGGAAGCCCCGTAGGTCCGTCGTCTGCTGGCAGCGAGATGGAGTCCCGCCGGGAGGCCCCGGCGTGGCGGCGCCCGGCTCAGGAGCCGGGCTCGGTGACCACCACCGTCCCGGTCATGAAAGGATGCGGCGTGCAATGATAGGTGTGCCGGCCGGGCTCCGAAAATTCACGCTCCCAGGTCTCACCCGGCCCGACCAGCCCCGAGTCCCACCCTCCGGCGTCCGACGTGGCGGTGTGGGCCACCGGGTCGCGGTTCACCCAGCGGACGATGGTCCCGGGCGGGACGCGCACGGTGGCCCCCTCGAAGGCGAAGTCGGAGATCTCGATCTCCACCACGCGGTCCGACCGGCGCACCGGTCGCCCGGCAACCGCCGTGTCCGCGTCGGCTCCCCCGGCCGACTCCTCGCCGCCGAAGATCTTGCCCCACCGGGCGAAGCCGCTGAAGGGAACGGTGAACTCGAAGCCCCAGAAGACGTGCTCCCCGTCGCCGACGGAGACGCCCTCCAGGGTCCCGCTGTACACGTTCGTGGCCATGAGGGAGAGGGTGTGCGGCGTGTAGGGAATCCCGACGTGGAGCCCCGCGCTCCACGCGGTCTCGCCGTCGGGTCCGGCCACCAGGTCCGAGACGTCGCCGGTGAGGGTCAGGTAGCGGTTCAGCCGCACGCCGGCGCCGGCGGCCAGCGCCAGGCCCTCCTGGTCGCGGACCGAGTCCGGCCGGAGTCCCCGGAAGCCGTCCTGGAACCCGCGGACCGCCCCCATGACGAAGAACGGGCCCGGTCGCACTTCGGCCGAGATCGCCCCGTCCAGGCTCTTGGAGCCCCCGTTGTAGGCGCCCTTCACGGCCACCGAGAGCTCCGCGGGCCCCACCCCCCGCAGCGGCGCCACCTTCAGGTAGGGCTGCCACTCGTTGACCCCGCCGGCCACGCGCGAGCTGGAGCTGTACTTGACGCCGCCCATCGCTCCCTCGAAGAGGCCGTAGCTCAGGTCGAAGGTGGGGTAGTTGCTGACGGCCCCGGAGGTGAAGATGTCCTCGACCCCGGCGTCCTCCGGGCCGATGACCCGGAACCGGTGGGAGAACTGGAAATGCAGGTTCTGGGGGTTGGTGATCCATGCCCCCTGCAGGTTGTCGGTCCGCTCGGTCAGGGGCTGGGTGGCGGCCTGCGGCGGGGCGGCCACCGCGGCCACCGCGACGATCAGCAGGACCGTGGCCGGGGACCAGGAGCGGCGCCTCTCGAGCGGATCTGTCGCAGGGGGCATGCACCCTCCGGGATGTGGTGGTCAGACGGCGTCCAGCGCCTCTCGCAGGAGTCCCTCGGCCTCCTCGGCCACCGGCATGACCCCCTCGTTGCCGGCCACCGAGAGCATGGAGGACGGCCTGAGGAAGGAGACCTCGGCGCCGTCGGGGGTCTCGGCGACCACGACGTTGCAGGGCAGGAGGAGGCCGATGTTGTCGTCCTCCGTCAGCGCCCGATGGGCGAGGTTCGGGTTGCAGGCACCCAGGATCCTGTAGGCCTTGAACTCCTCGTCCAGCTTCTTCTTCAGGGTGGCTTTCACGTCGATCTCGGTCAGGATCCCGAACCCGGCGTCGGATAGGGCCGCCTCGACGCGGTCCAGGGCCTCCTCGAAGTCGACCCCGGGGAGCTCCTTCCTCATGCTGTAGTCGACGTTCTCCATGGTGTTCTTCCTCCGTTCTGTGTTACGTGTAGATCAACGCATTCAGGCTGTTCGTGTTCCACGGCGCGACGCAGGACGCACGGATCCGATGGGGTCGGCCCGCCGCCGGCACCCGGCCCCCTCAGCCCGCGGTGGCGCCCACGGCCTGCTCGATCTCCTCCCGGGCCCGCCGCGCCGCCTCGACCATGTTCTCCAGCGCCGGGACGACTTCCGCGTAGCCCCGCGTCTTCAGGCCGCAGTCCGGGTTCACCCACAGGCGCTCGGCCGGGAGCACGGAGAGCGAGGCGCGAATCATCTCGGCCATCTCCTCCACCGGCGGCACCCGCGGCGAATGGATGTCGTACACCCCGGGACCGATGTCCCGGTCGTAGTCGAAGTCGCGGAACACCTCGAGGAGCTCGGCGTCGGATCGGGCGTTCTCGATGAGGAGAACGTCCGCGTCCATGCCGGCGATGTGCTCGATGATGTCGTTGAACTCCGAGTAGCACATGTGGGTGTGCACCTGGGTCTCCGGCGCCACGCCCCCGGTGGTCAGCCGGAAGGCGTTCACGGCCCACTCCAGGTAGGCGTCCCATTCGTCGCGCCGGAGCGGCAGCCCCTCGCGCAGGGCCGGCTCGTCGACCTGGATGACGGGGGCTCCCGCCTCCTCCAGGTCGGCCACCTCGTCCCGGACGGCCAGGGCGAGCTGGTAGGTGGTCTCCGATCGCGACTGGTCGTCGCGGACGAAGGACCACTGCAGCATCGTCACCGGGCCGGTGAGCATGGCCTTCACGGGGCGGTCGGTGCAGGAAGCGGCGTGCTCCCACCAGCGCACCGTGACGGGGTCGGGCCGCTGCACGTCGCCGAAGAGGATCGGGGGCTTCACGTAGCGTGAGCCGTAGGACTGGACCCACCCGTGCTCGGTGAAGGCGAAGCCCTCGAACTGCTCCGCGAAGTACTCCACCATGTCGTTCCGCTCGAACTCGCCGTGGGTGACCACGTCGATGCCGGCGTCCTCCTGCATCTCGACGCAGCGGCGGATTTCCTCCTCCAGGAACGACTCGTACGCCTCCCGGTCCAGATCGCCCGACCGGTGGGCGCGCCGCTTCTGCCGCACCTCGTCGTGCTGCGGGAAGGAGCCGATGACCGTGGTGGGGAGGGCCGGGAGGCCCAGGCGCTCGCCCTGCCGGGCCCGGCGCTCGGCGAACGGGGTATCACGTCCGGCCCCCTCGGCGTCCAGCCCCCGGGTTCGCCGGCGGACGGCGGGATTCCGGATCCGGTCGGAGGAGCGCCGATCCTGCAGGGCCCGCCGGTTGTCGGCCAGCGTCCCGTCCACGGCGTCCCGCCCCTCCCGGGTTCCCTCCGCGAGGATCGACAGCTCGTCCAGCTTCTGACGGGCGAAGGCGAGCCAGGAGCGGAGCTCGTCGTCCAGCTGCTGCTCCCGTGCGGCGTCCAGGGGCACGTGCATCAGCGAGCAGGAGGGCGAGATCACCAGGCGATCCGGGTCCACCGACCGGGAGACGCGCTCCAGGAGGTCCAGGGAGCCCTCGAGGTCGTTGATCCACACGTTCCGGCCGTCCACCAGGCCCACGGAGAGATGCGTGTCCCCGGGGACGCCGCGGGACTCCAGGAGGTCGAGGTGCTCGTCGCGCCCCCGGACGAAGTCCAGCCCGACCCCGTCCACCGGCAGCTCCATCAGGGTCTCCCAGCTCTCCCCGACGTGGCCGAAGTAGGTCTGGACCATGAGGCGCACGTCGGCGGCCTCCTCCAGACGGGCGTAGGCCTCCCGCAGGGCCGCGCGCTCGGCGTCGGAGCGGTCCTCCACGAAGCAGGGCTCGTCCATCTGGATCCACTCGGCGCCGAGCTCCGCCAGTCGCTCCAGTACCTCGGCGTACACGTCGACGACGGCGTCCAGGTGGGCGTCCAGCGGGTCGAAGTTCTCCTCCGTGGCCTTGCCCAGGAGGAGGAAGCTCACCGGCCCGATCAGGACGGGCCGCGTCACGTGTCCTCGCTCGCGGGCCTCCCTGAACTCGCGGAAGGGCTTCTCGCTGGCGAGCCGGAACTCCTGGCCCGGATGGAATTCTGGGACGATGTAGTGGTAGTTCGTGTCGAACCACTTCGTCATCTCCATGGCCTGGACGTCCAGCTCGTCGGTCTGGGCGCCGCGGGCCATGGCGAAGTAGGTGTCCAGGTCGACGGTGTCGCCGGACCACCGGTAGCGCTCCGGCACGGCACCGAGGAGCGCCACCGTGTCCAGCACCTGGTCGTAGAGGGAGAAGTCGTTGGACGGGAGGTGGTCGATGCCCGCCTCGTCCTGGGCGTCCCAGGCGCGGGCCCGCAGGTCGCGGCCCACCGCGCGGAGCTCCTCTCCGGTCAGGTCGTCGGCCCAGTAGCTCTCGGTGGCGCGCTTGAGCTCCCGGTCGGGGCCGATGCGCGGATAGCCCAGCGTGGCGGAACTCGTCATCTTGTCCTCTCGGATCCGTGGTATTCGCGGTGGTCAGGCTGCCGGCGCGGAATGCCGGATCGCGGCGTCTCGCCCGGTGTTCGGAGCGGACTCAGCCCGAATGGGATTCATGATGAACTTGCCAGAAGTATGCCGGCCCGGCGGGGGCGAATCGGTCCCCGGTCCGTCGCGGGGAGTTCGGCGCGCCGCCGGGGCGAGGGCCGTCGTCCTCGCCGTGGGCGTCGTCGCGCTCCTGGCCGCCTGTGCGGGCCGCCGGGTTCCACCGTCGGCGGCGGAGTCCCCGCCGGACTCCCGCGCGGTGGCGGCCGGCTGGGAGCAGACCGGCATGGCGTCCTGGTACGGCGAGCCGTTCCACGGCCGCACCACGGCGTCCGGCGAGCGCTACGACCAGGAGGGGCTCACGGCCGCCCACAAGACGCTCCCCTTCGGCACGTGGGTGCGGGTGGAGAACCTGGAGAACGGGCGTACGGTGCGGGTCCGCGTCACCGATCGGGGGCCGTTCGTCGACGACCGGATCATCGACCTGAGCCGGGCCGCCGCCCGGAACCTGGGTCTCATCGGCCCCGGAACGGGCCGCGTGCGGATCGAGGTCGTGGACGTGGCCGGCTGCCACGCGGTGCAGGTGGCGTCGTTCGCCGACCGCGAGGCGGCGCTCCAGCGACGCGGCCAGCTCGAGGAAGAGGGTACGCCGGCCTTCCTGGAGGCCGGCCCGGACGAGATGACCCGCGTGCTCATCGGCCCGTACCCGGATCGGGAGGCCGCCTCCCGCCGGAAGGCGGAGCACGGTGGGTGGGTGCGCGCCTGCCCGGACCTCCAGGGCCCGGCCGCAGAGGAGTGACAGCGACGTCCGAGAGATGACCGAACACCGCGAACGCGCAGAACACGCCGAGGGCGACCGACGGCGAACCGCGATGCTGAACGCGTCGGAGTACGCCCACCGCTTCGAGCGCCTCGTGGAGCTCGAGCGCGAAGAGGAGATGGCCCGGCACGAGCGGGAGATCCGCCGGCTCTCGGGCCGCGAGCGGGAACGGCGCGGCCGTGCGCTCCTCCGGATGCGGGGTCGGGACCGGGGCGAGGGGCTCGGCGGCCAGATGGTGAAGTTCCTGAAGGAGGAGCGGGGCCGCCCCCTGCCCGAGACCGAGCTCTCCGTCGGCGACCTGGTGATGGTGTCGAAGCAGGATCCCCTCCGGGACGACAATCCCACGGGAACGGTGGCCCGCCACACCAACTACTCGGTCACCGTGGTCTTCGACGGCCGTCCCCCCGGGTTCCTCTTCGGGGACGGCCTCCGGCTGGACCTCTACGTCAACGACATCACGTTCCAGCGCATGAAGGAGGCCGTCTCGACGCTCGCCT
Organism: Candidatus Caribbeanibacter nitroreducens; assembly: GCA_947581645.1. Taxonomy (GTDB): domain Bacteria; phylum Gemmatimonadota; class Gemmatimonadetes; order Palauibacterales; family Palauibacteraceae; genus Caribbeanibacter; species Caribbeanibacter nitroreducens. Next base: position 17,066 of record CANPVF010000152.1, read on the forward strand.
CCGCCGACGGCCGTCGGAGGGAGATCCGGGACCTGGTCACCGGCGCGGCGGAGCCGGAGCCCGCCGCGGCCGCCGAGATCCCGGAGTGGCGGAACGAGGAGCTGGACGGGTCCCAGCGGAGGGCCGTCCGCCGGGCCGTGGGCGCCGACCGCGTGCACCTGATCCACGGCCCGCCCGGGACCGGGAAGACCACCACCGCCGTGGAGGTGATCCGGCAGCACGTGGACCGGGGGGACTCGGTCCTGGCCACGGCGGCCTCCAACGTGGCCGTCGACAACATGCTGGAGTTCCTGGCCCGGGAGGGCGTGCCCTGCGTCCGCGTGGGGCACCCGGCCCGCGTCACGCCTCTGCTCCGGGGGCTGACCCTGGACCGGGTCGTGGAAGACCATCCGGACTTCCAGCGATACGAGGAGCTGCGGGAGCAGGCCTTCGAGCTGAAGGACCGACAGGACGACCTCACGCACCCGTCCGGCCGCCACCGCCGGGGGATGTCGGACGACCGGATCCGGAGCCTGGCCGAGGAGGGACGGGGCGCCCGCGGGGTGTCGCCGGAGAGGATCCGGGAGATGGCCCGCTGGCTCACGCTCCGGGAGCGGATGGACGAGCTGTTCGAGGAGGCGGAGCGCCACCGCGAGCGGGCGGTGGACGACGTCCTGGACGCCGCCGACGTGGTGCTCACCACGAATTCCACGGCCGGGAGCGAGGTGCTGGGGGACGCCCGCTTCGACGTCCTGGTCCTGGACGAGGCCACCCAGGCCACCGAGCCGTCGTGCCTGATCCCCATGGTCCGGGCCGACAAGGTGGTGATGGCCGGAGACCACCGACAGCTCCCCCCCACGATCCTCAGCCGTGAGGCCGAGGAGGAGGGGCTGGGACGCACCCTGTTCGAGAAGTGGGCGGAGCGCCACGGCGACCGGATCACGGACCTCCTGACCGTGCAGTACCGCATGCATCGCCGGATCATGGACTTCTCCGGCGACCGGTTCTACGGCGGGCGGCTCGAGCCGGCCGACGAGGTCGCCGCGCACACGCTGGCGGATCTGCCGGCCACCGGGGACGAGGGGAGCTTCGAGGAACGGGTCGCGGACGAGGGGCTGCGTCCGATCCTGGACCCGGAGGAGCCCGTGGTCTTCGTGAGCACGGCCGCCGTGGAGGCCGAGGAGCGCAGCCGTGAGGGCTCCACCTCCACCGAGAACGTGCGGGAGGCCGAGTTCGTGGCGCGGGCGGCCCGGGGCCTCCTCGAGGCCGGGCTGGACCCGGAGCAGGTGGCGGTCATCGCCCCCTACGCCGACCAGGAAAAGCGAATACGGCGGGCGCTGGATCCCGAGGCCCTGGAGGTGAAGACCGTGGACGGGTTCCAGGGGCGGGAGAAGGAGGCCGTGCTGGTGTCCCTGACGCGGAGCAACCGGGACAACGAGATCGGGTTCCTCGCCGACCGGCGGCGGCTCAACGTCGCCCTGACGCGGGCCCGGCGGAAGCTGATCGTGGTGGGCGACGACGCCACGGTCACGGCGGACCCGGTCTTCAGGGGGTTCGTGGAGTACGTACAGGAACGGGGACGGTACACCCTCCTCCCGGAGCGGCGCGTGACCGCGTCCGGCTGAGGGCGCGCGCCACACCGTCGGATCATCGGTGTAGCACGTGCCTCGGTGACCGGGCCGGGCGGACACCCCGCCCCGCCCGGGGAGCACGCGAGGAGGGTGCGATGAAGACACAGCTCCGCCGCTTCCCGATCGGCCTGGCCGTGGTGGTGGGAATCGTCCACCTGGCCGCCGGAGTCTCCGCGGCGGAGGCCCAGTACTTCGGCCGCAACAAGGTCCAGTACCGCTCTTTCGACTTCCAGGTGCTCGCCACCGAGCACTTCGACGTCTACTTCTACGAGGAGGAGCGGGAGGCGGCCACCCACGCCGCCCGGATGGCCGAGCGATGGTACGCTCGCCTCTCACGCCTGCTGGACGCCGACCTCCGCGGCCGCCAGCCGCTGATCCTCTACGCGAGCCACCCCCACTTCGAGCAGACCAACGCCATCCCGGGCCGGATCGGCGAGGCCACGGGCGGCGTGACGGAGCCCCTGAAGCGGCGCGTGGTCCTCCCCATGGCGGGCCCCCTGTCGGAGACCGACCACGTGGTGGGGCACGAGCTGGTGCACGCGTTCCAGTTCTCGCTCAGCGGCGTCGATCCCGGCTCCCCGATGTACCGGGTCCCGGGGGCCCTGCGGCTCCCGCTGTGGATGATCGAGGGGATGGCCGAGTACCTCTCGGTGGGCCCGCGCTCCCCCCAGACGTCCATGTGGATGCGGGACGCGCTCCGGGAGGAGGACCTCCCGTCGATCCGCGACCTGGGCGACCCCCGGAGCTATTTCCCCTACCGCTTCGGTCACGCGCTCTGGGCGTGGGTGGCCGGCGAGCACGGCGACCGCGCCGTGTCGGACGCCTACCGGGCGGCCGCCGGGGGCGGGAGCGCGGGCAGCGCCCTGTCCATGGTCCTGGGCGCCCCCGTGGACAGCCTCACCCGACGGTGGCACGAGGCCCTGCGGGAGACCTACGCGCCGGTCCGGGAGCGCACCGATTCCGCCGGGGCCTTCGGCGAGGCCATCGTCACACGGGAGAGCTCCGGCGGCGCCACGAACGTGGGTCCGGTGATCAGCCCCGACGGGGAGCGCATGATCTTCCTCTCGGAGCGGAGCATGTTCGCCATCGAGATGTACCTGGCGGACGCCGAGACGGGCGAGGTGATCCGCCGGATCACGCGCACCGCGGTGGATCCGCACTACCAGAGCCTCCAGTTCCTCAACTCCGCCGGGGCGTGGAGCCCGGACGGGGGGCGCTTCGCCTTCGCCGCCGTGTCCGGCGGGAGCCCCGTCCTCACGGTCCTGGACGTGGAGGGCGGCGACCGGGAGCGGGAGATCCGCCTGCCGCGGTTCGGCGAGGTCTTCAACCCGACCTGGTCGCCCGGGGGCGACCAGGTCGCCTTCGCGGCCAACCAGGGAGGCCTCCTGGACCTGTGGGTCGTGGACGTCTCCTCCGGGGATCTCCGCCGGCTCACGGACGATCCGTTCGCCGAGCTCCATCCCGACTGGTCCCCCGACGGCCGCCGCATCGCCTTCGCCACGGATCGATTCGGGGGCGACGTGGGGCGCCTCGAGTACGGCGCCTTCCGGCTCGCCACCATCGACCCGGAGAGCCGGCAGGTGGAGGAGCTGCCGGGCTTCGAGGGAAGCAAGCACGTCAGCCCGCAGTGGGGGCCGGACGGCGAGGACCTCTACTTCGTCTCGGACCGGGGCGGGATCTCCAACGTCTATCGGCTGGAGACGACGTCGGGAGAGGTGCGGCAGGTGACGGACGTCTTCACCGGGGTGAGCGGAATCACCGAGCTGAGCCCGAGCCTCTCGGTGGCCTCCGGCTCCGGCCGCGTCGTGTTCAGCGCCTTCCGGGACGGGGGATACGACATCTACCGGGTGGACTCCGCCGATGTCCTGGCGGGCCGCCGGCCGGGCGACGTCGCCCCCGGCGTCTCCGCCGCCGACCTGCCCCCCGTGGATCGCGAGCGCTCCGAGGTGGCCGAGCTGCTGGACGACCCGGAGCTCGGCCTGCCCAGCCCCGTGACGTTCCGCAGGTACGACTACGACCCGGGTCTCGGCCTGGACTACGTCTCTCAGCCGAGCCTGGCCTTCGGCGCCTCCTCGTACGGGACCTTCGTCAGCGGCGGCGCGTCCTTCCACTTCAGCGACATGCTGGGGTTCCACTCCCTCAGCACCCTGCTGCAGGTCCGGAGCCAGGGGGACGACGTGCTGCAGGGAACCGGTGCGCTGGCGGGATACGAGAACCGGAAGGGGCGGGCGAACTGGCGGCTGGTGGCCGGCCAGGTGCCGGAGATCTCCCGCGGCTACCGACAGGGCTACGCCGACCTGGACGGCGACGGTGAGGAGGAGTACCTGCGGGAGATCGTCCAGTTCTGGAAGGTCGACCGGCGCGTCGTCGGCGCCCTGGAGTACCCGTTCAGCCCGGTGCATCGATTCGAGCTCTCGGCGGGAGTCGAGCGGATCGACTTCCAGCTGGAGACCGATCGCATCGGCTTCACTCGCTCCGGCGAGAAGGTGCTGGACAGCACCGTGGAGGCGCCGGCGTGCGCCGATAGCCTGAGCTTCCGGCGCAGCTACTGCGAGCCGGCGTCGATGAACCAGGTGACGGGGAGCGCGGCGCTGGTCTACGACAACTCCATCGGAGGGCCCACCGGTCCGATCCTGGGCCAGCGCTACCGGTTCGAGGTGGCGCCCAGCCTGGGCACGCTGGACTACGCCTCGGCCACCGTGGACTTCCGCCGCTACCTGATGCCCCTCCGGCCCGTGACGCTGGCGGGTCGGCTCCTCCACTTCGGGCGCTGGGGCGCCGGAGCCGACGACCAGCGTCTGCGTCGGCTGTACGCCGGCTCCCCCTGGCTCATCCGGGGCTACGACCTGGGCTCCTTCGAGATCAGGAACTGCCCCCCGGACCGTCCCCTGGAGGACTGCTCCGAGATCGAGACCTTCGACCGCCTACTGGGGACCCGGATGGCCGTGGGGAACGTGGAGCTCCGCCTCCCGCTGTTCGGCCCCCTGGGCGTGATCTCCCGCACGGGATACGTGCCTCCGCTGGAGCTGGTGGGATTCTTCGACGCCGGGATGGCCTGGTCGTCGCCCGATCCCGACACGCCGGGCAGCGAGCAGGCATTCTTCCTGGGCGGCCAGCGGGAGCCGGTGACCAGCGCCGGCGTGGGGCTGCGGATCAATCTCCTGGGGTTCGCCGTCGGCGAGATCGACTGGGTGACGCCGTTCGACCGCCCGGAGCGCGGGAGCTACGTCACGTTCAGCCTGGTCCCCGGCTTCTGAGGGGCGTCCGGCAGCCGGTCGGGCGTCCTACAGCTCGCTGACCCGCGCGCCGGCCTCCTCGAACAGCTCCCGGAGGTGGGTGTCGCAGGTCAGGTAGACGATCTGCCAGCCCCTGTCCGTCAGGGCGCTCACCGCCTCGACCATCCGCTCGCGACGCTCCCAGTCCGCCGTGAGGAAGGCGTCGTCCAGGAGCAGGAATCCCTCGCCGCCGGAGCCTCCCGCTTCCAGGGCCGCCTCGGCCAGGCCGACGCGCAGGGCCAGGTAGACCTGGTCGCGGGTGCCCCGGCTCAGCTCCTCCAGCGGGTACTCCCGCCCCCCGGACTCCCGCACGGTGAGCGTCGTCGCCCCGTTGCGGGCGACGGCCACGTAGCGACCGGTGATGCGGCGGAGGACCCCCGAGACGGAGAAGTCGCCCTCGCGGGAGAGCGCCTCCTCCAGCCGCCGCTCCAGCGCCTCGTCCATGCTGGCGAAGATCTCGCCCGCCAGCAGACCGGCCTCGCGGTCCAGCTCGATCTCCCGGATCTCGTCCCGGCACTCTCTCAGCTCCGTCAGGACGTCCTCCGGCGTCGACAGGCCGGCGCGAACGAACTCGTGCTGGAGCTCCTCGTACCCGCTCCGCGCGTCCTCCAGGCGTCTCTCGACGTCGGACAGGGCCTCCGGGTCCCACTCCGGGGCGGGTTCACCGTCCCCGGGCCGGTCCGGGGAGGCGGCCTCCGGGTCGGCGTCGGGGAGCTCGGCCAGGGCGGACTCGATCCTCTGCAGCTCGCCCTCGAGCTCCCGTCGCTTCTCGTGCGCCTCCCGCGCTGCCTCCCGCGAGTCGAAGTCGAGCTCCTCCTGCAGCTCCTCGATCTCCCCCCGGGCGGCGTCCCGGTCCTCTCGTAGCTGCTCCAGCTCCTCCTCCATCTCGTCCACCCGCTCCCGGGCCGAGCGGACCTTCTGCTCCGCCACGTCCCGCGATCGCTGGAGCTCGTTCCGCTCCTCCTCCAGCTCCCGCACGCCCGTGGGGAGGTCCGCGGCGGAGGACCGATCCAGGCCCAGGGACGACGCTTCCTCCAGGAGGGACCGCTCCCGGCGCTCCAGCGCGCGGCGACGGTTCCGCCGCCTGCGTCCGCGCCACAGGAGCCATCCCCCCAGGAGGACGGCCGCGGCGGCGACGACGGCCGTCGGAGCGAGACCGCCGGGCAGGAGTCCGGTGGCGGCCTCGAGGACGACGGCGCCCGCGCCCGCGGCGATGAGCCCTCCGCCGGCGATCCGCGACGCTCCGTCCCTCCCGGCCTCCAGCTGCCGGCGGGCGTCCCGGACCTCCGCTGCCCGCTCCGACAGGCCCGCCTGGCGTGCGGTCTCCACCCGTTCGTCGGCGGCGTCGGCCCGGGCCCGGTACTCGGCCAGCTCCTCCCGGCGCTCCCGCAGCTCGTCCCGGCGTTCGGCCAGGTCCTCCTCCAGCGACTCGATCTCACGCCCGAGACGGCTGTGGTCGCCGGCCCGCTCCCGCCACCGCTCCAGCCGCGGCTCGGGCACCGCGGGCCGATCGTCCAGCTCGCTCTCCAGCTCCCGACGCCGCCGTCGGAGGTCCACCACCCGGCGACGGCGGGCACGCTCCAGCGCGTCCCTGCGCTCCTCCAGCTCGGAGATCCGGTCCTCGTACTCGGCGGCGTCCGGGAGACGCTCCTCCAGCTCCTCCAGCCGCTCGCGCCGCTGGCGCAGCCGGGACAGTCGCGTCTTCCGGCCGGGGTCGCCGGCGTCGCTCAGCTGGCCCGTGGGCGTGAGACCCGCCTCCTCGTGCGCCAGCTCGCGCAGCGTGTCGACGCCCCGGGGGAGGCCGGACAGCACCTTCTTCAGCTCTCCCCAGAATTCGCCGGAGTCGGTCTCCGGAAGCTCCATCTCGCCGGAGCGGACGCAGAAGAGGCCCGCCAGGCCGGCGTGCTCCAGCTCCAGGTGGTGGAGGAGGGACGGGCCGCCCGGATACTCCACGTGCTCCCCGTCCAGCCGCATCGACAGCCGCCCCGCGGCCTCCCCCGGGTCGCCGAAGCGGTCCATGCCCCCCATGACCGTGGAGAGGCGTGTGCCGCGCCGCCGCTCCCAGCGGAAGAGGCGGGCCAGGATCACGTCCAGGAGGGTGGTCTTCCCGGCCTCGTTGGGGCCGAAGATCAGGTTCAGCTCCGGGCCCAGCTCCAGGTCTACGTCCCGGAGCGGTCCGAACTCCCGGACGCGGATTCGTTCGATCCGCAACGGCTAGCCCGCCTTCAGCGCACGGGCGCCGAGCTCCAGCGTCCGCTCCCGGACGTCGGGTTCCACGGCCGACGCCTCTCCCTCCTCGCCGGCCCGGACCCGTTCCTCCAGCCGCTCCCGGAACTGCCGGAAGAGCTCCGCCCGCTCCGGGTCCAGCCCCACGCTCCTGCGGCGGAACTCCAGCTCCCGGTAGTCGCCCTCGAAGCGGCCCCGGAGTCCGTCCAGACGGTCGCGGAGTTCGTCCTCCGGCAGGTCGGCCAGGATCCCGTCCACGACGACCCGCATGTCGCACGTCTCGTCGCTCTTCCGCTCCAGCGCTCCTTCCAGGGCCTCCAGGCCCTCCTCCTCGCGGAAGGGGGTGAGCCACTGCTCGATGCGGTCCCGGTAGGGCACGGGGAGCTCCAGGCGCTGGACGCGCGCCTCCTCGCCGCCGGAGATCTCGACGAGCACCGCCGAGCGGCGTCCCCAAGCGTGGGAGCCGACGGGAGTCGGGGAGCCGGCGTAGGCCACCGCCGTTCGCCCGGCGCGACGGAGGTCGTGCTGGTGGTAGTGCCCCAGCGCCACGTACCGCGCCCCGAGGCCCCGCAGCTCGCCGGTGCGGACCGGAAAGTAGTCTCCGGGCTCGTCCTCCTGGCTCTCGTCCTGGATGTGGGGAGCGTCGGCGTCGATGAGCGTGCCGTGCAGGGCGAGGATGGCGGGGCCGTCGTCGCCGAGCTCCCGCTCCACGGCCCGGCGGACGCTCCGGAAGGAGGCCGGCTCCTCGGGGAAGGGGACCCCCACCACCCGGAGGTCGCCCACTCCGGTGGACTGCACCGGGGGACGGATCAGCATGCGGGTGCGGCGCCCCCAGTCCTGCCCCGCCGCGTAGGCCTCCCGGTCGTGGTTGCCCGGCAGGATCAGGGTCGGGACGGACAGCTCCTCGAGCGTCTCCCGAAGGCGTGAGCGGAGGGCGGCGTGGTCGCCGCCGCGGTCCAGGAGGTCCCCGGCGATCAGGAGGGCGTCGACCTCGTGGTCGCGGGCCAGCCGGATCAGGGCGTCCAGGGCCTCCCAGCGCTCCGGCCGGTCGTCGGCCAGGTGGAGGTCCGCCGTGTGCAGGATGCGGGTCGTCATGGCATAAGATTATACCCGTGGGCTGGCCGGACCGTCAGCGGCCACCGAACCCGGAGGCATCGTGGAGCCGAGCTTCGTCCGTCGCACAGCCGTCGCTCACCCCGTGGACGCGGTGGAGGCCTGGCACCGACGTCCCGGGGCGCTCCAGCGCCTGCTCCCGCCGTGGGAGCCGGCCCGCGTGGTGAGCGCCGCCGGTCCGCCGGAGCCGGGCTCCCGGGTGGAGCTCCGCGTCGGGCGCCCGCCCTTCGCCGCCCGCTGGATCGCGGAGCACCGGGCCCTGGAGGGAGATCGGGGCTTCGCCGACGTGCAGGTCCGAGGTCCCTTCGCCCGCTGGGAGCACGAGCACGTCTTCCGCTCGCGGTCGGAGGGGCGGGAGACGCTGCTCGAGGATCGGGTGGACTTCCGGCTCCCGGGCGGGCCCGCCGTCCATCGCCTCCTGGCGGGAACCGTCCGCCGGAGGCTGGAGCGCAGCTTCCGCTACCGGCACCGAACGGTGCGCGACGACCTCCGCACGCACCTCGGCCGCCGCTCGGACGACGCGTGGCGGGTGGCGGTCACCGGCTCCTCCGGGCTCATCGGAAGCCAGCTCGTGGCCTTCCTCCGATCCGGCGGACACGAGGTCCTCCGCGTGACGCGGGGCTCCGCCGCCGGCGGGGACGAGATCGGGTGGGACCCGACGTCGGGCCTGAGGACACCGGCCCGGGCCGAGGGCCTGGACGCCGTGGTGCACCTGGCGGCCGAGCCCCTGCCGGGCCTGTGGACGGAGGAGAAGAAGCGGTCCATCGTCCGGAGCCGGGAGGAGGGAACCCTCAACCTGGTGCGGTCCCTCCGCTCCCTGGAGAACCCGCCGGAGACGCTGATCTCGACGTCGGCCGTGGGCTACTACGGCGACCGCGGGGACGAGACGCTGACCGAGGAGTCCGCCGCCGGCGAGGGCTTCCTGGCCGACGTCTGCCGCCGGTGGGAGGCCCCTGCCCGTGGCGCCGAGGAGGCCGGGATCCGCGTGGTCCGGCTCCGCCTGGGGGTGGTGGTGAGCGGCCGTGGCGGCGCTCTGCCCGTCATGCTCCCGGCCTTCCGGCTGGGGCTCGGCGGGGCCCTGGGCGACGGGCGGCAGTGGATGAGCTGGGTCTCCCTGGACGACGTGCTGGACGCGATCCACCTCGCCCTGGACCGCGAGGAGGTGCGCGGCGCGGTGAACGTGGTGGCGCCGGGCGAGGTCCGTCACGGCGAGTTCGTCCGGACGCTCGGGCGCGTGCTCTCCCGCCCCGTTCCCTTCCGCGTGCCGGAGGTGCTGCTCCGGGCGGCGCCCGGCGAGCTGGCGGAGGAGATGTTCCTGGCCAGCCAGCGGGTGGAGCCCGCTGCGCTGAGGGACGCCGGCTTCTCCTTCCGCCACTCCGACCTGGAGGGCGCCCTGCGGCAGGAGCTCGGACGCTTTGCCGACTAGCTCTGCCGCTCCCCGGTCCCCGCGCCCGACTCCTGCCGGTCGGCCCCGGCCGGCCCGGGCTCCCCGGCGCCCTCGTCGACGCCCAGGAAGCTGGCCAGCCGGGGCCACTGGCGCTCGGCGTCCCGCTCGCCCAGCTCGATGAGGTGCCGCAGGTAGCCGCGCTCGAAGAGGAGATAGCTCACCAGGTCGGGGCTGTCGCTCTCCCG
>CANPVF010000153.1 GCA_947581645.1 Candidatus Caribbeanibacter nitroreducens
GACATCCTGTGCGGACCGGCATTGTAGGCGGCCAGGGCGAAGGCCAGGGTTCCGTCGAAGCGGTCGATCAGCTCGGTCAGGTATCCCGTCCCCAGGCGGAGATTCACCGAGGGACGGCGGAGATCGGCCGTCCGGAAGGCGCGAAGGTCGTGGTCCCGGGCCAGGTCACGCCCGGTGGCGGGCATGATCTGCATGAGACCGATGGCACCCGCGCTGCTCTCGATCTCGGCCTCGAAGAGCGACTCCTGCCGGATCAGTCCTGCCACCACGAAGGGTGAGAGGCCCCGCCGCGACGCCATGCTCCGGATGGCCTCCCGGTACGGGAACGGGTAGAGGGCCCGCAGGAGACGCAGGCTCGTCTCCTCGCCGCTCAGCCTGATGCGGTGAGCGAGACGCACTCCCCGGATCGGGAACCCTCCTCCGTTCATCGCTTCCGCCAGGGCGTAGCGTCCCACCCGATGCCGGCGAAAGTGATCGTCCAGCCGTTGGGCCTCGGCCTCCACGGACCCGTCCAGCGACAGCGCTTTCGCCACGCGCAGCCGGAGGATCGCGTTCGTCAGCTCGCGCTCCAGGTTCCCGGGCGTTCGGGGGCCGGGCGGGAGGTCCTCCGGCAGGAGGGGGCGGCCCAGGAGCTCGGCCGCCCTCGTACCGTAGTAGCTGAAGCGATCCACCTGAAGCGCCGCCTGCAGCAGCTCCCGCGCCTCGACCTCGCGCCCTGCCGCACCCCGGGACAGTCCGGCCCAGTAGAGGCTCCGCTGACGCGCGGACTCGCTGGCCGCCACCCGGCTCCTGCCCTCGAACAGGGCCGCCGCCGAGTCGTGGTCTCCACCCATGTAGGCCAGGGCCGCGCCGCGGACGAGCCGCAGCTCCGCCGTCTCCGCCGAGGCCGCGTGACCCGCCGCCCTCACCCACAGGCGTCGCGCCGCGTCCCTTCGGCCCTCGTCCTCGGCACGGGACGCGAGCTCGGCCAGCGCCTCCCCCGCGGACGGGTCGTCGGGATGACGCCGCGCCACCTCGCGCAGCAGCTCGACACCGTCGGCCTCTCCGCCGTAGAGGACCCGTCCCCGGGCCTCCAGGAGCAGGGCCTCCGGCGCCAGATCGGGCACCTCCTCACGCACGCTCTCGGCCACGCGGATCGACTGGAGATGCCGGTCCGCACGGTACAGGGCGCGCCCGTACTCCAACCGAACCTCTCCCCGGCCGGAGGCGCTGTCCCCCGAGGTCGCCGACAGGTGTCGCTCCAGGGCGCGGTGTGCCCGGTCCCACTCTCCGTGGGCGGCGAAGGCGCGCCCCACGGCCAGCTCCTCGGCGGCGGTGAGGCCGCCCTGCTCTGCCAGCGCCTCCGCCGCCTCCAGCGCCGGATCGCGCCACGACGAGCTCTCGGCGGCCCGCCGGAGGGCGTCGCGTGATCGCCCGCCTTCGCCCGCCGCGTCGAAGAGACGTCCTGCTCTGAGCAGTGCGCGGCTGCGCACCGCCCGGGAAGCCGCCCCGTCGGCCCAGTCCAGGGCCTCGCGGGCAGCGGCGCCGGGAGCTCCGGCGCTGTCGAGGGCGGTCACGGCGACGGAGCGCGCCCACCGCGGGGAGGGCACCGAGTCCAGGCCTGCCAGCAGACGCCGCACCCGGAGCGTGTCCCCGTCCACGGCCGCCACCCGGGCCCTCCCGAGCCCGATCCAGTCGCGGGCCGCCTCCACGACGCGAGCGACAGCGGCCAGGCTGTCGTCGGCGGCCTCCGTACGGCCCTCCCCCATCAGCTCCACGCCCCTGCGCAGCGTGGAGAGCGCCGCCTCCGCCTCCGTGGAGTCCGGCGGCCGGACGCTCAGCAGCCGGCCCAGGCGGTCGGCCTCCGCGTCGGGGGCGACCCCGGGTCCCTCCACCGCGCCGTGCGACATCGATCCGGAGGGCCCCGCGGACGCGGCCCACAGGAGGAGGCCGGCAACGGCGGCGGCGCCGCCTGCCAGCAGTCGACCGAGGAGGGGGCGATCAGCGATCATGACATCAATCTGGGCGCTGGACCCACTCCGGTACAGGGGTCTCCTCCTCGGTGTCGGCCGGAGCGCGAACCCAGTCGTAGGGCCGGTCCCGGACCCACTTCTCGAACCAGGCCAGCTCCACGTTCGCCTTGAAGAGCTGGTGGCGGAGCTCGTCCCAGCCGTGGGGCTCGCCGGGCGCGACGTAGAGGTGGGTGGGAACCCCTCCCGCCTTCACGCCTCGGTACATTTCCACCGACTGCGGCATCGGGACCCGGTCGTCCTCCTCCCCCACCAGGAAGAGCGTCGGCGTGCTGACGCTGGCCACCTCCGAGAGCGGCGAGTTCTCCCAGAACACGTCGATGGGGGCATCCTCCTGCCACGGGGTCCCCTCGAACCAGGGCGTCCGGTAGATCCGGACGTCGCTCTGGGCGTACATCGACACCCAGTTCGACGCGCCGGCACCGGACGCGGCGGCGCGGAAACGGTCCGTGTAGGTGATGATCTTGTTCGTCATGTGACCGCCGGCGCTCCACCCCATCTTGGCCATCCGGTCCCCGTCCACCAGCCCCCGATCGACGAGATGGTCCACGCCGGCCATCACGTCCCGGTGAGCCTCGTTGAAGTAGTGCCCCACCATGTCCCGCATGAACGCATCTCCGTAGCCGGTGCTACCGCGGTAGTTGGGCTGGAAGACGACGTAGCCCATGGCCGTGAGCACCTGGGGGTAGTCCCACGACGACCCGAAGCCGAACTGATCGGAGGAGGCCGGGCCGCCGTGCGTCTGCACCACCAGCGGGTACCTCTCGCCCTCGGTGTAGTCCAGGGGATAGAAGAGGAGCCCCTCGACCTCGGTTCCGTCGCGGCCCTCGTAGGTGATCAGCTCCTGGCGGGGCAGTCGGAACCGGTCCCCGACGTCCTCGAACACGCGGGTCACCCGCGTCCGGTCCCCGCCGTCGGCCGGGAGCGTCCACACGTCCCCCGGATTCGCGGGCGTCTCCAGGTTGAATACGTGGCGCCCCGCTCCGGCCCTGAAGCTCCAGTCGCCCACGGCATGGTCCCCGTCCGTCAGCTGCCGGAGCCCGCCGTCGGCCACGCTCACCCGGAAGAGCTCCTGGCGGGCGCCGGTGTTGGCCGACAGGTAGATGTGGCGTCCGCTGCGCGACCAGGTCGCGCCACCCACGCCGAACGGCTCCTCCTCCAGGAGGATCCGGGGCTCCCCCTCCCCGTCGGCGGGGACGACGAAGAGGTTCGAGTTGTAGTAGAAGTCGAACTCGGCGCTGGCGTCCGCCGTGAACAGCACCCGATCTCCGCCGGGCGAGAGCCGGGCCCCGTACTCGGGCACGTCGTTGTTCGTGAGACGACGCCCCTCGCCGCCGCCCGCGGGCATGACCCAGACCTCCCACCGGCTCAGGTCGTCCAGCAGCGGAGTCGGCGCCCGGTGATGGACGATCCTGCTCCCGTCCCGCGAGAGGCTGTATCCCGTCACCGACCAGTCGCCCCCGGTGATCCTCTCGGCCTCACCCGTCTCGGCGTCGACGCGCCACAGGTGCCGCTGCTCGTACTCCTCCTCGAAGGCGCGGACGTCGTTGCCGGCCTCGTGCTGCGCTTCCTCGGCGGCCGGCGGCTCGTCGGCCGCCAGGTAGTACAGCCAGCGGCCCTCCGGCGACCACTGGATCTCCGAGACGGCCGTGGGATGCGTGGTCAGGCGACGTGCCTCGCCGCCGTCGGGGTCGATCAGATAGGCCTGCGTCTCGAGGGTGTCCGACCGATCGGCCAGGAAGGCGATCCGCTCACCGTCCGGCGCCCACCGCGGCGAGTCTTCCCCGTCGTCCCCGTTGGTGAGCTGGAAGCTCGCGTCCCGGCCGCGGCGGGTGATCCAGATGTGCTCAACGCTCCGGTTCCGGTCCCACTCCGCCGTCTCCTTCACGAAGGCCACGCGCTCACCGTCCGGCGCCAGACGCGGCTCGCCGACGCCGTCCATGCCGATGAGGTCCACCAGCGTCATCGCCCGGGGCTGCCCCGTCGCGTCGTCCGACTCCTGGGCGACGATCGGCTCCGGGAGGCTGAACGAGAGCACCAGGAGCAGGATCGCCACCGCCGCCACGGGGACGAGTTCCCGGTCCAGAGACGAGCGGTCCGCCGGCGAGAGAGAGGGCATGATGGGGCTCCCCGATGGTGGGATGGCTCCGGTCGACCGGCACCGGCCGCGGGGACCGGGCCGTGGGGCCGAAACCTTGTACTGTCGCGGCGGTCCGGCCAGCCCGGGCACCCGACTCCTCGGCCCTGCCGACTGGAGGTGGAGCCCCGGCGGATCGCCGTCAGCGGGCCGCCGGGGGGACCCGGGTCCCTCCCTGCAGGTCGCCGGCGAGGGCGCGGCGGAGCGAACCGGAGCGGCGGCCGTCCCCGATCCACGAGGGGATCCCGAGGTCTGCCATCAGAAGCGCCGTCTCCACCCGATGCCGCATTCCCCCGGTTACGTCCGTGGCCCCGGAGCCCCCGACGGCCTCCGGCAGGTCTCCGCCGGGGACGCCCTCGATCCTGGGAAGCGTGCGGCCGTCCGGGCCGAGCACGCCGTCCGTCGGGCCGAGCCAGAGCGCGCGGCCGACACGCCATCCGGCGTCGTCCAGGAGCCGGGCCAGGCCGAGGAAGACAGCCTCGGTGGAGGCGATGGTCGATCCGCGGCTCCGATCCATCATGACGTCCCCATAGACCACGGGCACGTGGCCTTCGCCGAGGGCCCGGAGGAGGGGCTCTCCGGCGAAGTCCGCCACCCTTCCGTCCTCCGCCACTCCCGCGCTGGAGGGCACCACCGAGAACGCGGGGACCCCGGCCTCGATCAGCGCCCCCACGACTCTCCGGTGGAGACGGGCCGCCCGATGCTGCGTCCGGCTCAGGCCGAGTCGCTCCTTCTCGTCCCCCGTTCCGTGCCGGAGGTCGTGCTCCGCCGCCGGCGGGTGACCGAAGGAGCCGCTCCCGTGGCCCACCAGGAGCCGCGCCTCCGCGTCCTCCCGTCCCTCGGCGATCTCCCGCGCGAGACGGGCGATGACGTCGGCCCGGGCTTCCGCGTCCCCGGACTTCTCGGTGATGAGGCTGCCGCCCAGCTTCACCAGCACCAGGGGCGCTTCGTCGGAACCGTTCACAGCAGGTGCTCCCCGTCGTATCGCGGACCGGCACCGACCCGATCCCGGAGGACGCTCCGCACCGGACGGAGCGCCCGCATCCGCTCCACGACCCGCTCCTCGTCCTGCGGCCGGCAGATCACGTGCACGTTCGGGCCCGCGTCGATGGTGTAGTAGGCGCCGATCCCCTCCTCCGTGCGGAGGGAGCGGACCGCCTCCATGACCCGGAGCGTTCCCGGCGACCAGTAGAAGACGGGCGGGCGGGAGGACATGGCCACCAGGTGCAGCTCCACCGCTTCCGTCTCGAGGACCGGTCCCAGTCGCCGCAGGTCACGCTCCCGGATGGCCCCTCGGACCTCGGCCAGCCGCTCGGGCACGAGCTGCAGCCGCCGCCGGAAATGGGGGCTGCTCTCGGCGCGCCGGTGCCCCTCCCGGGACGACACCTCCTTCCTCCCCGGGTCCACCAGGGCGACCACGTCCCGCAGGTCCCAGTGCTCCGCCGGAGCCAGCCGGGCGGCCGCCCCCTCGAGATCGTCGTCCGACTCGGGCCACTGGACGTATCCCCCGAGGGTCGAACGGGCCGCCGACCCGGAGCCGCTCGACCGCGCCAGAACGGAGAGCTCCTCCGGGGACGGCTGCAGCCCGAAGACCCGGGCACAGGCCATCGTCAGGGCCGCGAAGCCCGAGGCCGAGGACGCCAGTCCGGCCCCGGTGGGAAAGTTGTTGCGAGTGGCCACGCGCAGGGACGCCCCTCCGCCGGCCCGACGCCGGAGCCGCTCCACGTGGCGAAGCACGGGCTCGGCGAAGTCCTCCGGGGCGACCTCCAGCTCGCCCCCCTCCCGCGCCAGCAGCACCTCGTCGCCGTCATCGGGTCGCGGCGCCACCGTGCAGCGCGATCGACAGCGGCTCAGCGCCATGGAGACCGACGGATGCCGCGGAATGGCCCGCTCCAGGTCCCGTGCCCCCCAGTACTTGACGAAGGCCAGGTTGGACGGCGCCACTGCCGTGACGGTCCCACTCATGCGATCTCCTCCACGCGTGCTCCCGGGCCCCCGGGCCGGACGTCGAGGACCTCCACGTCCGCCAGGAAGGACCACCCCCGGATCCGTTCCGGCTCCGGGTGGAGCACCAGCAGGAGCCCACCGCCGGGCGGACCGTCCTGCTCGGCGGTCAGCGCGCCGGCCCCGGAGATCTTCGCCGCGCCCCCTTCCCGCTCCACGGCACGGACCAGCTCACGGACGGGCTCCGGGACCACCCCGAGCGCCTCCAGCCCGCGCTGACAGCGACGGACGAGCTCCACCGCGTCGGCGGGCTCCGGCGCCGCCTCCCCGAGCAGGCGGCGGAACTCCCTCGTGGCATCGCGGATCCGCCCGAGAGCGGCATCTACGGCTTCCGGGCTCCGCTCCCGTCGCTCACGAACCGCCGACACCACCTCGCCGGTGCTCTCGGCCGGTACACCCGTGTCGACCACGCGAAATCTGCCCAGGAGATCCGGCGGCACGGTGACGGACTCGAAGCGAAAGCCGGTGCCCTCCGGAGCCGGCTCGGCCCAGAGAACGCCCCCCCGGAGCACGGCCGCCGCGTCGACGCCGGACGGCTGACCGTGCTGCCGCCGCTCCACCTCCAGCAGCAGCCGCTCCAGCTCGTCCCGCGTGGGATCGACCCCCGCCCGGGCCAGCCACGCCAGAGCCACCGACGACCCCACGGCGGCCGAGCTCCCGAAGCCCCGTCCGATGGGGATGTCGGAGCTCACCGCCACCCGAACACCCCGGTCCTCGTCCGTACCCCCGCCGCGGCGGGCGACGGCCTCCATGGCCTCGCCCAGCGCCACGACCGAGACGTGGCCCGGCCCCTCTCCCCGCATTCGGGCGAAGCTCTCCCGGCCCGGAGATCGGCTGAACTCCTCCCATCGCCGGCGGGCACGGGAGGCGTACTCGCGCACCTCGCCGGTGCGGACGAGCTCGGCATGGTCCAGGTCGGGAAGCTCCAGCCGGATCTTCCCCGTCGGCACGTCGTCGGCGGCTGCCGCCGTGGCGCGGGCCCGGAGATCGACCGCCGCCACCAGGGCCGGCGCCCCGTAGACGACGGCGTGCTCTCCCATGAGGATCGTCTTGCCCGGCGCCGAGGCCATCGCCCGGGCCCGGCCGTCCGGAGGCTCAGCTACGGTCGGGAGGGGGGAACGGTCCCGAGAGACGTGGGGCGGTTCCGGGCCGGCTCAGCCGCTCGTGGGAGACCGCCAGGTCCCGGGAGGTGAAGGCGGCGAGGAGCGAGAGCTCCCCGGCCAGCACGACTCCGCCGAGGATCTCTCCGAGGCGCGCCACGGCGGCACCGGGACGGTCCGGATCCACCTCCACCCCCATGAGCGAGAGAGCCTCCCGCTGGGTGGCGAGGCCCGTCCCTCCGCCCACCGCGCCGATGGGCACATCGGGCATGTAGATGGAGACGTACAGCGACTCGGGCCCGTTGCGCTCCACGCACGTCACACCCATGGCGCCCTCCACGACGTGCGCCGGATCCTGGCCCGTGGCCAGGAAGAAGGCCGCCACCATGTTGGCGTAGTGGGCGTTGAAACCCTTGGATCCGGCGGCGATGGACCCGAGCATGTTCTTGCGGTACTGGACCTCGACCAGATCTCCGGCGCTGGTCTTCAGCTTCTCGCGGAGAACCGACTCGTCGATCACCGCCTCCGCGAACACCCGCTTGCCGCGACCTTCCTCGAAGTTGACACCCGCCGGCTTCTTGTCCACGCAGTAGTTTCCGGAGAGCGCCACGCACTCGATGCCCGTCTCCGGCTCGATGAGCTGCCGCACGATCCGATCGCACGCGATGGTCACCATGTTCATGCCCATGGCGTCGGTGCAGTCGAACCGGAAGCGGAGGAAGACGGTGCTCCCGAAGTGTCGGGGCTTGATCTCCAGGAGCTCCAGGTAGCGACTGCTCTCCTCCGCGACCTCGCGGATCTCGTCCTCGTGCTCCCGGACCCACTCCAGGAACTCCCGCGTCTCCTCGAGACCCGAGGTCCTGAACACCGGCGCCCTGGTCATCCCGACGTCCTCGACGCGGACCGTGGCGCCTCCCGCCGCGGTGAGCGCCGAACAGCCGCGGTTCGTGCTGGCCACGAGCGCGGCCTCCGTGGTGGCCAGCGGTGCCACGATCTCGCCGTCCACGTGGTCGCCGTGGAGCTCGAGAGGCCCCACGACTCCCATGGGCACCTGCGCGGCCCCGATGAAGTTCTCGCAGTTCTGATCGGAGGCCCGGTCGCCGTCGAGCGAGTAGTGTCCGACGTGCTCGAGGCTGGACCCGGTGATCTCCTCGAGGGCACGCCGGCGAATCCGGGCCCGCTCCTCGGCGGACAGGTCCTCGGGAAGCTGGTGGAACCCGATCTCCCCGTCCGCGAGCCGACGGACCAGCCGCTCCTGGCCTTCCTCGGTCTCCACGGCTCTCGTAGCGTCGCTCATCGCCCCCGACTTCTCCACAACCTTGCCTCTGCGAGTTCCTGTATCGTCCTGGAACCGGTACAGAACATGGCGATCTTCAGTTCCCGGATCCTCCGCTCGATCGCCTCTACTACACGTCCGGGGCCCTCGCCTGCCGCCTCGAGAAAGGGCTTCGCCATGGCGGTGAGGTCGGCCCCGATTGCGATAGCTTTTGCCATATCCACACCCGTGCGCAACCCGCCGCTACCGATGACCGTGAGCCCGTCCACCCCGGCGAGCCCCTCGATGGCCGCCGGAGTCGGGATCCCCCAGTCGCCGAAGACCTCGCCCAGCGGCACGTCCGAGGCGCGCCTGGCCTCGATGCGCGCCCACGAGGTCCCCCCGTGTCCGGCGGCGTCCACGATCCCGATGCCGGCGTCGGCCAGGGCGCGCCCCTCACGGGCCGAGATCCCGCAGCCGATCTCCTTCACGATGACCGGCACGTCCAGCTGCTCCGTCACGTCGGCCATCTTCGGCAGGAGGGTCCCGAAGTCGGTGTCCCCCTCCGGCTGTATCGCTTCCTGCAGCGGGTTGAGGTGAAAGACCAGGGCGTCGGCGTCCACCATCTCCACCGCCGCACGGCACTCGTCGACGCCGTAGCCGTAGTTGAGCTGCACGGCTCCCAGGTTGGCCAGCAGGGGAACGGAGGGAGCGAGCTCCCGAACCTGGAAGCTCGCCTCCTGTGCCGGGTCCTCCAGGGCCTTCCGCTGGGATCCCAGCCCGAGCGCGACGCCCGTTTCCTCGGCAGCCCGGGCCAGATCCCGATTGATGCGGAGAGCCTCCCCGGTACCTCCCGTCATACAGGAGATCAGGAGCGGAGCCGAGAGATCGCGTCCCAGGAACTCCACTCCCGGCTCGACGGAGGCCAGGTCGATCTCCGGCATCGCCCGGTGCTCGAGCCTGTAGTCGGCGAAGTATCGCCGTTTCTCCTGTACAGCCTCGTCCCGGGCCAGATCCAGGTGCTCCGCCTTTCGGTCCCGGTCTGCACCCACTTCGCTCTGCGCTCCTGCCATCTCCCCTACCTTCGTTGCGGACTGCCCCCCCTGTTTCCTCTCAACTGTCGTGCCGGCGGCCGACACGCCATCGCCCGCCGCGGCGTGGGCGAGGGCGGGCCCGGGCGGGACCCCTCGGGCGACAGGACCATATATTAGTGATGTCGGGCGGGTGACCGAATCACGGCGCCGTCCGAAGCGGGCCGGACCCCACGAGCCCAGCGGGAGGGAGCCATGACCGGCCGCGATGGCAGGAGCGGACCCCGACGCATCGTCTCCGTCGCAGCGGCGTTGCTGCTGGCCCTCACCGTCGGAGCCTGTGCCACCTATTCGGGAGCACGGTACGGCGGTCCCGACGCCCCGCTGCAGGCTCGCCTCGCCTCCACCCACGGCGTCCACGCCCCGCTGAACTTCGCGGTGAGCGACGGGGCCCACGTGGCCCTCTTCCGGATTCACGACTCGGGATACGTCCGCGCCCTGTACCCCTATCATCCCGGCTCGAGCTCGCTCCTCCGACCGGGCGCGCACGCGGTCCTCACCTCGTCTTTCGGGTCCTACCGGCGCGGGTGGGGCTGGGGGCTCGCGACCCGCCCGGGCCCGGCCTCCCTCCACTCGTCCGCCGGGTGTTTCGGCCGTGTCACCACGAGCTACCTGATGATCGTGGCCTCGCGCCGTCCCCTGGAGTTGAGCCGCATTCGCGGTGAGGTCCCGTTCCGGTACAGCAGCGTGTCGGCGCTGGCGACCCCCTTCCGCATGGGCACGGCCTTCGGCTCGATGGATCACCTGATGGAGCGGCTGATCCCCGAGGGGACGCCCCGTGAGGACTGGGACGTCGACTGGATGGTCGATGCCGACTTCGGCGCTCGGTGCCGCCCGTGGCACCGCCTGCCTCTGAAGAGGCGGCTCCTGGCGGACACCGATCAGCCGCCGGCCCAGGACACGACGGGCGGCGACACCCGGCGTCGCCGGCTGGATACGGGTGACCTGCCCTTCAGCCCGCCCGGCGTCCCGGTCGATCTGCCGGAGGTCACCGTGGACGGACGCGACGGCTCCGGCCGGATCCGCGTTCCGCTCCCGCCGGTGGCGGTCACCCCGGTGCCCGACACGCCGCCCGAGGGGAAGCGCAGAGGGGCCGCCGTCGAGGGCTTCGACGAGGACCGCCCGGGGCGTCGCCCGCACCGGCAGGGACCTGGATCCGTGGACGACGGTCCCTCCGACCACTTCGGGCGCCTCTTCGACGACGACGACCGACGCGACGCGGCGGCGTGGATTCCCGGCTGGACCGGGGACCGCGGCCGGGCCGCCGATCGCAGGATGCGAGAGTGGACCCGGGATCTGAACGAGTGGGCCAGCAACCCGGACGGACACGCCTTCCCCGATCCTCCGCGTCCCCCCGCGCGGTGGAGGGACCGGAACGTGGACTGGCCGAGCAGCGGCTCGATCCCGCGGGGGCGCCCCGGTGACCGCGATCGCCTCCGGGACTTCGGAGACGTCCAGCGCATCGACCCGCCCGACCGCTCCCGGCGCGGCCGCGACATCGAGGTGCGGCGCCCCCCGTCGCCGCCGGATCGGGGCGGCGACAGCGAAGTCCGGAAGTCGGGGGGTGGATCCGAGGACAGGGGCGGACACTGACGCCGTCTGAGCGACGCGGCGGGGATCCCGCCGCGCTCACGAGCCTCCGGGGCTGAAGAACGGGAGCCGCCGGAGCTCCGCTGGATCGGCCGCCCGGTCCGGTCCCAGCGCCACCAGGTCCGGGTCCCCCGGCCACCCCTCCTCCCGGCGGCGGTACCGCCGGAGCCGGGCGGAGGCGAGCAGCCCGAAGCCCGCCGCGGAGAAGAGCTCCCGGGCCCGTCGGTCCGCCTCCGGCGAGTGCAGCGCGACGAAGGCCGCTCCGTCCGGAGGAAGCAGTGCGAGGACCTCCTCCATGATCTCCGTCTCCCCGCCCTCGATGTCCAGCTTCACGAACGTCGGTGTCCCGACCTCTTCCTCCACCGTCGAGGGCGACCGCACCGGCACGCGCTCGCCTCCCCGGCCCATGCGGAACGTCACCGACGAGCCGGTCTCGTCGAACCTCCGTCGCCCGTCGTCGCCGGCGAGGGCCACCGGGAGGACACGGACGTTCCCCAGATCGTTCCAGGCCACGTGCCGCTCCAGGTACCACCGGTTGTAGTCCGACGGCTCCAGCGCCGTCACGCTTCCCTCGGCTCCCACTCTCCGGGAGGCCAGGAGCGTCACGTAGCCCTGGTGGGCACCCCCGTCCCAGAATCGATCTCCGCGGCGGATCAGCGCCGCCAGGGCCCGCGTGCGATCGGCCTCGAAGCTCCCGTTCCAGAACCCGCGGCCCGCGGCCGCGAGGCTCCACCGAAGCCCACGGTTCGGGCCGCCGCGAATCCGCACCGGAACGCGCCGCACCACCCGCGACGTCAGGCGCCGCAACGCCAGCGGCAGCCTCACCCTCCCTCCGCCGTGTCCCGAGTCATGGGGACGAAGCGTACGGCGGAGACGACCCGACGCTCGAGGCTTCCGTCCTCCCTCCGGTGCAACACCGTGAGCGCCTGTCCGCGCGCCTGTGGTCCCACCGGGATCACCATCCGCCCGCCGGTCGCCAGCTGGTCGACCAGCGGCTCCGGGATCTGCTCCGGGGCCGCCGTGACCACGATGGCATCGAAGGGCGCGTGCTCGGGCCAGCCGCGGTAACCGTCGCCGTGGCGGACGGTGACGTTGTCGTAGCCGAGCTGCCGAAGCCTCTGGCGCGCCGAGCGGGCCAGCTCGCCGATGATCTCGATGGTGAACACGTGATCCACCACCTCGGCCAGTACCGCGGCCTGATATCCCGACCCGGTCCCGACCTCCAGCACGGTATCGCCGGGCTTCGGGCGCACGAGCTCCGTCATCCGCGCCACGATCCACGGCTGGGAGATCGTCTGTCCGTGCCCGATGGGAAGCGGGCGGTCGTCGTAGGCCGATTCCCTCAGCGTCGGCGGCACGAAGCGGTGCCGCGGGACCGCCCGCATGGCGGCCAGGACGGTGCTGTCGGTGATGGCCGCACGGAACGGCGCCTCCGCCGCCAGCTGCTCGCGAACCATCCGATGGCGCTGCTCCCGGGGGTCCTGCGCCCGCGCCGCCGTGCTGTCGCCCGACCACGCCCCCCACGGCGCCGCCGGTCCGACCGCCAGCGTCGCCGCCAGCAGGAGCACGATCCGGAGGAGCTGCCCCCGGACGCCGGTCGGGGGGCGAGCGTCGGGATGCATCACTTCACCAGGAGTACGGGCGTCTGCGACATGATGGCCACCTTGTGGCTCAGGGTGGCCCAGTCCCGGGTCTGGCCCTCCGGCCCGAAGCGGCGCGAGGTCATGACCACGATGTCGAAATCGTTCTCATCGGCGTAGCGGACGATCTCCGTCGCCCGATCGCCGTAGATGACGTGACGGTCCGCCCCGCGGTCGCTCTCCCTGAGGGACTCGGCCAGGCCGTACATGGCGTCCGCGGCCTTCTCCTCCAGCCTGGAATAGAAGTCCTCCAGCTCCTCGAAGGGCAGATCCAGGGGCTCGATGACGTGCAGCAGGGTGACGCTGCCGTCGGCGAGCTCCGCCAGGCTCCCGGCGACCTCCACGGCACGGCGGTTCTTCTCCGTCAGATCGACGGGAACGAGTATGCGTTCGAACATCGGCGTTCTACCCCTCCTCCCGAGTCGTCCGGCGTCCTCCCGCAGGCGCGTTGAGCGCCTCCGGACCGGTTCCTACGTTGGTGCGAATGATCGAATCCCCGCTGTTCCTGACCGCCGCCGTCGTGACGATCACCGCCCTCGGCTTCTGGCTCGAGCGGAACGTCCGGTTCCTCTCGCGGGTGGGGGCGTCGCTCCTCGTGATCCTCCTCGGTGCCCTGCTCTCCAACGCCGGCGTCGTCCCGGCCCGGTCTCCAGTCTACGGTGCGATCACGGGTCCCGTCACGTCCCTCGCCATCGCCTGGCTCCTCCTCTCCGTGCACATCGGCGACCTGAAGCTGGTCGGCCCCCGGATGGTGGCGGCCTTCGGCCTGGCCGCGGCGGGGACGGTGCTGGGAGCGGCGGCGGGCACGCTGCTCTTCTCCCCCCAGTTCGCCGAGAACACCTGGCGGCTGGCCGGAGCCTTCACCGGCACGTACACCGGCGGCTCGCTCAATTTCGTCGCGGTGGGCCGCGGCCTCGAGCTCCCCGAGACGCTGTTCGCCGGCGCCACGGCGGCCGACAACCTGACCACGGGCCTGTGGCTCGGGGCGTGCCTCCTGCTCCCCGTGTGGCTCCGCCCCTTCTATCCCACTCCGATCCCGGGGGAGGACGAGGGTGACGGCGCCGACGGAGACGGGGCCGGGAACGACAGTCCCTCGCCGGAGCGGATGGAAGAGTCCGCGCATCCCTTCTTCCGGACCGCGCCGGTCTCGGTCCTCTCCCTGGCCAAGCTGTTCGCCCTGGGCTTCCTGCTGCTGGTGGCCGCCCGCGGAATGGGGGCCCTGGTCCCCCAGGTGCCCACGGTCCTCTGGTTGACCACGCTGGCCCTGGCGGTGGCCCACGTCCCCCGCTTCTCGCGCATGGACGGCGCCATGCAGCTGGGGAATTTCGCCCTCCACCTGTTCTTCGCCGTCATCGGCATCTACTCGCGGATCGGACAGATCCTCAGCGTCGGCGTGTCGGTGTTCTTCTTCACCCTGGTGGTGGTCGGGATCCACGGGCTGGTGGTGTACGGAGGTGGACGACTCCTGAACATGGACGTGGGGACCCTCTCGGTGGCCTCCCAGGCGGCCGTGGGTGGACCGTCGAGCGCCCTGGCGGTAGCGGTGTCACGGCGATGGCGGGCCCTGATCCTGCCCGGGGTGGTCGTCGGCCTCCTGGGCTACGCGGCCGGGAACTACCTGGGCTACGGAATCGGTTACCTGACGCGGGCGCTGGGCTTCTGATGGCCGCTCCGGCGGTGCGCAGACGTCCGATTCCGGCAGACGGATTGCACGGACGGGCTCCGTGGAGCCGCCCGAGGAGCGAGGAGCGAGGTTGAACGCCGAACCCGCACAGACCATCCGGGAGGCCCCCGACCGGGAGGCGCCGAGCGAAATCTCGGTGTCGGAGGACGACGGCGCCCCCGAGGACGGCGCCGGGGGCTGGACGCCGGCCCGGCTGTGGCGGGCTCTCACCCGCCCCCGGGGGAATCGTCTCTGGGACGGCGTCGTGCGGGGCTCCGGGATCCTGGGCCTGCTGGGGATCGCTCTCGTGGCGCTCTTCCCCGAGACGAGCCCCCTGGTCGGCTTCTCGATCTTCACGATATGGATGACGGGCCCCCTCTCCCCGCTCTTCCCCACCGGCTACGAACCGGTCCTCATGGTGATGAGCCGGGTCTACGCACCGCTACTGGTGGCAGCCGTGGGCATGGTCACCCAGATCTACGTGGAGTTCCTGAACTACCACCTCCACCGGCGCCTGCTGGCCCTGGACGCGGCGGAGTCACTGCGGGAGAGCACCGTCGTCCGGAAGCTCCAGGGGTACTTCGAGCGCCACCCCTTCTTCACCGTCTGGTTCTGCGCCTGGTCGCCGATCCCCTACTGGACGGTCCGCGTGCTCGCGCCCCTCTCGGGGTATCCGGTGGGCCGCTACATGGCCGCGACGATCCTCGGCCGGTTCCCCAAGCTGTGGATCTTCGCCGCGCTGGGGCTCTACTGGCAGGCGCCGAGCGATGCCCTCCTGCTGGGGGTGGCCGGCGGCAGCATGGTCCTGGGCGCCGCCGCCTGGGGATACCGGCACTGGGGCGGCGACGAGGACACGGAGACGCCCGCCAGCTGGCGGGTCGACGGGGACGGGGACGGACGGCGGGACGGCGGGAACGGCGGAGCGCCCCGCGTGACGAACGGAGGGCCCGCCGGCGACCGACGGGCCGACCCGAACCGGCCGGCGAAGGTGCTGTACATCGCCGGCATCGGGCGGAGCGGCAGCACCCTCGTGGCCCGTGCCCTGGGCGGGGCCGAAGGGCTCACCGCCGTGGGGGAGGCCATGCACTTCTTCGGACGGGGCCTGACCAACAACGAGCTGTGCGCCTGCGGGCGGCCCGTGCGCCGGTGTCCGCTCTGGGGACGTGTGGCGGAGCGCCTGACGGAGTCCGGCGTTCCCCTTCCCACCTCCAGGATCGAGCGCCTCCGGCACCGGGCCACCGAGGGCCATCACCTCCCCGCCCTGCTCTCGCCGATCCGCACGCCGGGCTTCGACCGGAAGCTCTCGGACTACCGGGACCACCTCTCCCGACTCTATCGTGAGATCCGGCGTGTCTCCGGCGGACGCGTCATCGTGGACTCCTCCAAGAACGCCGGATACGCACGGGTGCTCCGTGAGGCCCCGGGCGTCGACCTGCACCTGGTCCATCTGGTCCGCGACAGCCGCGGTGTGGCCCACTCGCTTCAGAAGCGCACCCGCCGCCCGGGAGTGCGGTGGAGCAACGGGGAGGAGCTCCTCGACCGGCGGGGGCCCGGCACCGCGGCCGTCTTCTGGTCGGCCGCCCAGCTCCTGGTGGAGTCCCTCGGACCCGCCGCGTCCGGCTACGTGCGGGTGCGCTATCGAGACTTCGTGCGGTCCCCCGCGGAGACGCTCCGGAGGCTGCTGCAGGAGGTCGGGGAGTTCCGCGGCCCCCGCCAGCTCGCTCACGTCCGGGACGGCGCCCTGGAGCTGGACTCCCAGCACATCCTGGCCGGCAACCCCATGAGGGACCAGCGCGGTGCCGTCGTCCTGGAGGAGGACCTGGAATGGCGCCGTCAGCTCGGGACCGCCAGGCGGGGAATCGTCACCGCCCTGACGCTCCCGCTGCTGAACCGCTACGGCTACGTTCCTTCCGAGGACGGAGAGGAACGGGACGAGTCGGAGGACCCGGCGCCCAGCTCCGTGCCGGCCCACGCCGGGAGGGCCGAGTGAGTGACCTCGAGGGCGGAGCCCCTCCTCCGCCGGACGGTCCGGGCCCCCGCGGGAGCGACGATCCGCCACCCGGCGTGAACGAGGGGCATCTCGAGGTTCCCCGCAGCGCCCGCTTCGCCTGGCTGGGTCAGCCCACGTCCGCGGTCCGCGAGGTCTGGCTGGTGTGCCACGGCCACCGGCAGCTCGCCGGACGCTTCCTGCGCCGCTTCCTGCCCCTTCGCTCCGACGCCCGCCTCCTGGTGGCTCCGGAGGCGCTCAACCGCTTCTATCTCGCTCAGGCCGGCTCTCACGGCCAGGAATCGAAGGTGGGCGGAACGTGGATGACGCGCGAGGACCGCCGGTGGGAGATCCGGGATTACGTGCGCTACCTGGACGCCCTGGCGGAACGGATCTTCGCGGCCGTCGATCGGGGCCGGGTGAGACTGCGGGCCCTGGGCTTCTCCCAGGGAGCGGCCACGGCTGCCCGCTGGACCGCTTACGGCCGAACCGCCGTCGACGAGCTCGTCCTGTGGTCGGGGGGGCTCCCGCCGGACCTGGACCTCGACCGGTGGGACGGGCGACTGCGCGACACCCGGATCACCCTGGTGCGGGGAGAGCAGGACGACCTGCTCTCGCCCGAGGCCATGGACGAGACCGAGGAGCGGCTCCGGTCCCGGGATCTCGCGTTTCGACGTCTCACGCATCCGGGCGGACACGAGCTCGACGCCGCCGTGCTGGACCGCATCGCGTCCGGCTGAACCCCCCGGCGGGATCCGGAGGTCGTCAGGCGGCGTAGTCGGGCTCGTTGCCCGGCTTCCACTTGATGTTGCACCCCACGCTGGGTGACTGATCCTCCGGGACGGGACGCCCCTCCAGCGTTCGATCCGCCGCCGTCCGGAGATCCTCTCCCGTCACGGGCACGTCGTTGCCCGGACGGCTGTCGTCGAACTGGCCGCGGTACACCAGCTCCCGGTTCTCGTCGAAGAGGAAGAAGTCCGGCGTGCACGCCGCACCGTACTCCCGGGCCACCTCCTGCGACTCGTCGTACAGATAGGGGAACGGGAAGCCGACCTCCTCCTTCACTTCCTTCATCCGGTCCGGCGCGTCCTCCGGATACTGCTCCACGTCGTTGGAGCTGATCCCGACCACGGCGAGCCCCTCGTCCCGGTAGTCCCGCGCGAACTCGGCCAGCTCGTCGCGGATGTGTTTCACGTACGGGCAGTGGTTGCAGAGGAAGACGACGAGCAGAGCGTTCGCCCCGTCGAACTCTCCCAGGGAGACCAGCTCCCCGCTGGTGTCCGGAAGCTCGAAGTCGGGCGCCTCCATTCCGAGCGGTGACATGGTCGACGGTGTCACGGACATGTGGACCTCCTCGCCTCGTGATCGGGGCGGTCGAAGGAGCCGGACGGCAGGCCCGCCCCTGCGGCCACCGTCCGGCTCCCAGCCGTTCAAGATGCGGACCGCGCTCCGCCGGCTCCCTCGCCCACGGCCACATCTACACCACCACTCGATATGCAACGCCCCAAGATCCTATCAATATACTATTTGACGTCCATGCCCTCATCGGATCTGCACTTCTCCCAGACACCCGGGTACTGAATAGACCCGGAGACAAGACGATCCGTCCCCACCGACGACGTGGGGCTACGGTGAGAGAGATCCGAAAGGCTCGAAGCGGCTGGTGAGTCCGCGCATGCACCTAAGGCCTCACGTCTCCGGCGGGGGCTGATTCCTGCTCCGACTCCTCCCCCTCCTCGTCCTCCACCAGCTCCGCCACGGGACGCCAGCCGTTGTCGGCGAGCCACTGGCCGGCTCGCTCTCCCCCCCGATAGGGCCACGCGAAGTACACCTGATCGCCGGGCTCGAACTCCACCCGGTTCTCGACCGGCGACGCCTGCCCATCACGGACGAGAACCATCGGAAGCAGCTGTACGCGACTCTGCGAGGCGAGACCCGGGAGTGCTCCGTCTTCGGACTCGTCCGGCCCCTCGTACCTCCAGCGGCCCAGGTCGATGTTTCCGTGGAGCAGCTCGTGATTCCAGTACTCCAGGTCGGCGTATTCGCCGAAGAGGACTCCGACCCCGAGCTGCTTGACGCGATCACCCCGGATCTCTCGCATCCTCTGGTTCAGAGCGACGGAGACCGACGGCACTCCGAGCTCCTCGTGCGCGGACGCAGCCACGATCAGGTTCACCGCTTCGTTCGTCGTCACCGCCACCAGGCCACGCCGGAGCGGCGCGCGCGCACGTTTCAGCGTGCGTTCTTCGGTGGCGTTGCCGAAGACCACGGGCAGGCCCTCGTCCTCCGCCACCTGACAGTTGTCAGCGCTGGAATCGACCAGCATGATCTCCTCGCCGGCGGCACGCAGGATCTTGGCCAGACAGCGCCCGAGCGCGTTGGCCCCGACCACGATCCAGCCCTCGTCCGTCTCCCGCCGGACTCCCAGCACCGATGCCGCCGCGCCGGCCAGCCCCCCCTGGACGAGGACCGTCACGGCGATCACCATGAACACGAGCGCCTGCAGCTCCGCCCCTCCGCTGATGCCCGCATCCTGCAGCCACTGGCCGAACAGAGAGGCGACGGCGGCGGCGACGATGCCCCGTGGAGCCAGCCAGGCCAGAAACGCCCGCTCCTGGAGCGACAGGTCGGAGCCCATCGTGCTGATCGCCACGTCCGCCGGCCGAACCACCAGCATCAGCACGAGGACCGTCGCGATGCCCGGCCATCCGAGAGCGATCACGTCGGCGATCTCCACCGTGGCCGCGAGGAGCACGAAGAGCAGTCCGAGCAGCATGATGGTCAGCTGCTCCTTGAACTCCTTCAGCTCCTTCTGGATCCCGGTGTTCATGTTTCCGACCGTGATTCCCGCCATCGCGGCCGTCATGATTCCGCTCTCCGGTAGGATCGCCTCGCTGATCTCGAAGAGCACCAGCACGAGGGACAGAACGAACACGTTCTCGAGTCCCTCCGGGATGACGCGCTGACGGCGGATGATCACTCCCACGGCGAGGCCGCCCCCCAGGCCCAGCCCGGCGCCCAGGAGGAGCCGTCCCGGCAGTCCCGCGAACCCGGTGGCCGCCTCGGTCATCGACGTGGCCAGGACCACCTCCAGCGCCACGACGGCGGCGACCGCGCCCAGGGCGTCGATCAGCACCGCCTCTCCCTCGAGGATCGTCTCCAGCTGGGGACGGAGCCGGACCCGGCGCAGGATGGGCTGGACGACGGTGGGACCCGTCACCACCACCAGGGTGCCGAACGGAACCGCCAGCTCCCACGACCAGCCCATGATGTAGCGGCCGGCGAGCGTTCCGCCGAGGGCGGTGATCACCGCCCCCACCGTGACGAGCCGGCGGAGGGTGACGGCCTCCCGGCGCAGACGGTCGACGCTCAGGTTGAGCCCCCCCTCGAAGAGGATCACCGCGACGCACATGCCGACGACGATCTCCAGCGCGTGGCCGAGCGTCTCGGGACGCACCAGCCCCAGGGCCTCCGGCCCGAGCAGGACTCCGGCCAGGAGGAGCAGGACGATACCCGGCACCTGCAGATGCCGGGCAGCCACCTGGAACACCATGCCGGCGGCGAGCGCCACCGCCACCGTCACACCGGGACCGATCAACTCCGGCATGGCCTACCTCCCTCGTTCCCGCGGTCTCGCATACAGCCGGCGGAGCACCGGGATCGATGTCGGAGCGGACTCACCCTGCCGGTCCTCCCTCCAGGAGCGGCTCGAACGTCATCAGCTCGGCTCCCTCCTCCGTACACAGGGCGTACTCCGACTCCGCGTCGCCGCCGGCGTACATGGCCACACCGGCGTGCTGACCCTCCCTGTTCAGGAGGAAGAAGCGCACGTTGAACGCGGGCCGGCCCTCCTCGTCCATGAGCCTCGGATCACGCGTGCTGTCCCGGATCCGGCGCAGGGCCTCCATGCCGGCGTCCTTCGGGTGCCGGCCGTCGCGCATGAGCTGCACCGCGCGGAACGAAGAGAGATTGTAGAGGTTCGCCTCGCCCCGGCCGGTGGAGCCGGACGTACCGACGTCGTTGTCCACGTACAGCCCGGCACCGAGGATCGGGGAGTCCCCGACCCGTCCCGGGAGCTTGAACCACAGGCCGCTGGTCGTCGTGACGGCGCTGACGTCGCCGGACGGCGTGATCCCGGCGCAGTGGATGGTGCCCCGGTACGTGGTCCGGTCGACCAGTCCCTCCCGGATCATCTCACGGGCGGCCTGCCGACCCGCCTCCTGTCGCTCGGAGGGGTCCAGCCAGTGCTCGGGATCGATGCGCCGCTTCCACTCGCGCCAGATCCGGAGCGAGTTGTCGGTCGTCAGACTGTCCTCGATCTCGTATCCCATCTGCCGGGCGAACTTCTGCGCTCCCTCTCCCGCCAGGAGGTGGTGGTCGGTCTGAGCCATGACATCACGGGCGACGAGGGAGGGCGTCCGAACCCCCTCGAGTGCCCCGACGCCGCCGGCCCATCCGCGCGGACCGTGCATGCAGGCCGCGTCGAGCTGCACCACGCCCTCGGCGTTCGGCACGCCTCCGTAGCCGACGCCGGTCTCCTCCGGGTCCCTCTCCGGAATGGTGACGCCGGCGATCAGCGCATCGAGGACGTCCTCTCCGCCGGTGATGCCCCGGAGCGCACGGCTGACCGCGTTCGTGCCGCTCTCGTCGCGGGAGGTGTAGCCCGTGCGATCGGCGATGACCTTCGGTGCCACGCGATCCTGCGCGTGCACGGCCGGCGCCCGTCCCTCGCCGAAGAGCGAGTCGGGAGCCGAGATCGCCACTCCCGCGGCGGCGGCGCTGCGAATGAAGCGGCGTCGATCCATATCCGACATCGAGGGCTCCTGACTTCTGAATCTGAGGACGGACGAGTCGAGTCACGGTTCGCGGCGGACGGGAGTCCGCACGGGGTGCGACCGGCATGTCCCGGCCAGCGGCACCAGATTCGGACGCGGACCGCCCAGTTTCAAGTCCCGGAGCCCTCCCCTGCACGGCCGATCCGAGCGGGAGTGCCGCCGAGGTCACAGGTCCTCCAGCACCGCCTCGGCCGCCCTGCGTCCGGAGACGAGGGCCCCCTCGAGGGAGGGATGCTCCCGGTGGTCGCCGCATACGTAGAGGTTCGGTCCCACACGCGGCGGAGCCCCCTCCCCACTGATGGACCCCGGCGGCGCCCCCGGGAGCGCCGAGGAGATTCGGTCCACCCGGAGGAGGCGCCAGCCGTCGACCTCCTCGCCGAACCAGTCCCGCATCTGATCGCGCACGGCGTCCTCCAGGTCCCGGTCGTCCGCCGGAGCACCGCGCAACACCGTGACCGAGATCA